>NZ_JBHYZP010000038.1:0-96884 GCF_042752355.1 Streptomyces sp. NPDC059255 | reverse complement strand
GTGCCGCCGCGGCGCGGCGTGGGCACCGTGTCCAGCGGCGTCGGCACCAGGCCCGGCGTCGGCACCGGGTCCGCCTGCGGCTCCGCGGCCGAAGGGCGCGCGTGCGCGGCCGGCGGGAGCGCCGCCGCAGCGGGTGCCCCGCCCGGCGTGACGGGTCTCGGCCGGGTCGTCATCGCGGGGCCCCGTCGGGGCGGACGGCCGGAGCGGGCGCCGCGGCCGTCGGCACGGGTGACGCCGCGTGCGGGGGCGGGAGCGGGGTCGGCGAGAAGCGGAGCGCCGGATCACCGCTCACCGGGGCGTCGTGCGCCGCGAGGAACGCCGCCACCGCCGTGTCCCAGCCGAAGAGTTCGGCCCGCGCGCGGGCCGCCGCGCGGCGGACGGCCTCCGGGCGGGCCAGCAGGTCCTCGACGGCGTCCGCGAAGGAATGCGCGTCGTCCGCCGCCGCCCGGCCCGCGTCCCCGATCACCTCGGGCAGCGCGGACGAGGCGCTCGCGACGACCGGGGTGCCGCAGGCGAGCGCCTCCAGGGCCGAGAGGCCGAAGGTCTCGGCCGGGCCCGGCGCCAGACAGATGTCGGCGGCGGCCTGGAGATCCGCCATGGCGGAACGGTCGCCGACATGGCCGAGGAAGTGCGCGGGCAGCCGCTGCGCCTGGGCCCGGCGGGCCAGCCCGGCGCGCAGCGGCCCCTCGCCCGCGACGACCAGCGACGCCCGTACCCCGCGCCGACGCAGCTCCGCCAGCGCGTCGAGCGCCGCGCCGGGGCGCTTCTCGACCGACAGACGGGACCCGAGGACGAGCAGGACATCAGCGCCCCGGGCGTACCAGGCGCGCAGTTCCGGGTCGCGGCGCTGCGGGCGGCAGCGGTCCAGGTCCACACCGAGCGGGGCGCGCACCACGTTGCGGGCACCGATCCGCAGGAACTCGCGCTCCGCCCACTCGGTGGTGCAGACGATCCGGGAGTACGCCCAGGCGCTGCGCGCGTTGAGCCGGTCGGCCGCCCGCCCGGCCGCCGCCCCGGGCACGCCCCAGGTGCGCAGCACTCCGTCCGCCGTCTCGTGGGAGACCATGACGGACGGGATCCGGTGGCGCCTGGCCCATTCGCCGGTCCAGCGCAGGGTGGTCCGGTCGGAGACTTCGAGCCGGTCGGGCGCGAGCCCTTCGAGGACGTCGCGCAGCGGGCGGCGCGCGGCGAGGACGCGGTAGCCACCGGTGCCGGGCAGTTCGGGGCCCGGCAGGGTGATCACCCGGCCCTGCCCGGTCTCCTCGTCGGATGCGCGCTCCCCCGGCACGATCAGCACCGGTTCGTGTCCGGCCGCGCGGTAGCCGGCGCCCAGCGCGTGCAGGGCGGTGCGCAGTCCGCCGGAGGACGGTGTGACGAAGTTGGCGAGCCGTACGATCCGCAGGGCGCTCACGCGACCACCGCCGTACGCGCGCCGAGCACCTCGGCGTAGTGGCCGAGGAGCTGGTCCCCGACGGCGGCCCAGGTCCGGTCCTCGACCGCGGCGCGGCCGGCCCGCCCGTAGGCAGCGCGCCGCGCGGGCGCGTGGGCGAGTTCGCGCACGGCCTCCGTGACGGCGTCGGTGTCGTGCGGGGTGACGAGGAGTCCCGTACGGCCGTGGTCCACGAGGTCGAGCGGTCCGCCCGCGGCGGGGGCGATCACCGGCACGCCGCTGGCCATGGCCTCCTGCACGGTCTGGCAGAAGGTCTCGTAGGGGCCGGTGTGCGCGAAGACGTCGAAGGAGGCGAAGGTCCTGGCCAGGTCCTCGCCGGTGGTGCGGCCGAGGAAGACCGCGCCGGGCAGCGCGGTGCGCAGCGAGGTCTCGCTGGGGCCGTCGCCGACGATCACGACGCGGACGCCGGGCAGGCCGCAGACGCCCGCGAGGAGTTCGACGTGCTTCTCGGCGGCGAGCCGGCCGACGTAGCCGACGATCAGTTCGCCGTGCGGGGCGAGCCGGCGCCGCAGCGCCTCGTCCCGCAGTTCGGGCCGGAACCGTACGGTGTCGACGCCCCGGGGCCAGAGGCTGACCCGGGGTATGCCGTGCTCGGCGAGGTCGGCGACGGCGGCGCTGGACGGGGCGAGGGTGCGGTCGGCCGCGGTGTGCACGGCCTTGAGCCGGCGCCAGGCGGCGGCCTCGCCCGCGCCCACGTACGTACGGGCGTAGCCGGCCAGGTCGGTCTGGTAGACGGCGACGGCGGGGACGCCGAGGCGGGCGGCGGCCGTCATGCCGCGCACGCCGAGTACGAAGGGGCTGGCGAGGTGGACGAGGTCGGCGCGGTGCGCGGTGATGGCCGCGGCGATCCGGCGGCTGGGCAGGGCGACGCGTACCTGGGGATAGCCGGGCAGCGGGAGGGAGGGCACGCGTACCACGGGGCACGGTGTGTCGGTCTCGTCGTCGCCGGCGACGGACGGGGCGATGACGAGGGGGTCGTGACCGCGCGCGGCGAGGTGCCGGGCGGTCTGGAGGGCGCAGTGGGCCACGCCGTTGACATCGGGCGGGAAGGACTCGGTGACGATGACGACACGCATATCCGTGTTGTCGTCGTACCGAACGTGTCCCTGCCAACGTGGATCTTTCCGCGTGGGGAACGTCCCGTGAGCATTGGAAGCGGGGGGCGTTCCCCGCTCCCGCCGACGTCACCGGGACCGTACGCGGGAGTCACCAAGGCCGTACGTGAGGGGCGCGCGCCGGCGTACGAGGGCGCCGAGGGCATGGAGCCCTCGGCGCCCTTACGTCACGGCGACGTCACGGCGACACCATGGCGGCGACGGGGTGACGGCACGGAGTCACGGCGCGGCGCCAGGGCCATGAGGGCCGGGCCGGGGGGCGTCACCTGGCCGCCGCGTCCGGGCCCATGCGGCTGCGTACGGCCGTCTGCACCTCGGCCTCCTCGGCCGGGTCGGCGGCGAGCCGCCGGAGCCGGTCGGCCACCCGTACGTCGCCGGTCTCGGCGTGCAGCGCGCCGATCTCGCGGGTGGTCTCCTCGCAGTCCCACAGGCATTCGACGGCGAATCCGGTGGCGTACGAGGGGTCGGTGGCGGCGAGTGCCCGCGCCGTGCGGCCGCGGAGCTGGGAGGACGCCGTCTCCCGGTAGACATGGCGCAGCACGGGCGCCGCGCAGACGATGCCGAGGCGGCCCGCACCGTCGACGAGACTCCACAGCCGCGGGGAGTCGGGGCCTTCGGCGCGTACGGTCTCCCGCAGGGCGCCGAGGACCAGAGGGGTGTCCTTCGTGCCGCCGCGGCAGGCGAGGACTCCGGCGGCGGAGGCGCCGAGGGCGTCGGGGCGGTGGATCCAGCCCCGGGCGCGGTCGACGGCCTCGTCGCCGCACATCCGCTCGAAGGCGGAGACCGCGGCGTCGGCGACGGCGCGGTGCGGGTCGCCGGCCGCCGTCTCGATCAGGTCGAGCACGACCGGGTCGCGGGCCTCGGCCAGGTAGTGGAGCGCGGCGCAGCGGGCCCCGCCGGGTCCGCCGCGGGCGGCCTCGACGATGAGCGGGCGGTCGCCGGGGCCGGCGACCGCCGTCAGGCAGCGGGCTGCGGGCAGGTGGAGTTCGGTGCCGCGTTCCAGGCCCTGCTGGGCCCAGTCGAAGACGGCCTGGACGCTCCAGCCGGGGCGGGGGCCGCTCGGCCGCATCTGGCGCTGCCAGCGGTCGAAGGAGCCCTGTTCGCCGGCGGCTCTGATGCGGGCGCCGACCGCCGGGCGCGGGTCGTCGGCCCAGAGCCGCCAGGGCCGGGGCTCGAAGGCGTCGCGCACGGTGGACGCCAGTTCGGCGTCGCCGTCGGGGGTGGCGGGGAACCGGGCGAGGACGGGGGTGGCGAGGGCGCGCAGGCCCGTGTCGTCGTCGCGCAGCGCCAGCTCGTCCAGGGCCCACGCCCAGTTGGTGCCGGTCGCGGTGTAGCGCCGGAGCAGGTCGAGCGCGTCGTGCCTGCCGTACGAGGCGAGGTGGCCGAGGACGGCGAGGGCGAGCCCGGTCCGTGACTCGTCGGCGTCGAGGTGGTCCTCGGCGCGGAAGAGGTGGTCGTCGATGGCGTCGAGACCGCCGTGGATGTCCAGATAGAGACGGGCGTAGTACAGCGAGCGGTTCTCGACCTGCCAGTCGTGGCGCGGGTCGTTGAGCACGCAGTGGTTGAGGGCGGCGAGCGCCTCCGCGCGAGGTGCGGCGAGCGCGTGCAGCGTGCCGTCGCCGCGGCCCCTCTGCAGCAGGCCGAGGAGCGTGCCGCTCGGCGCTATGACTGGATCGAACATGGGGAAAGCCTCACATCAAGCTGTCGACGCAACCGGGGAGTGTGGTGCCGAAGCCCTCTCGGGCCTGACGCACGTCCTAGACCGCGCGGCAACATGATCGGCCGTCCGTTGTCGTCTTCTGCCTAACGCAGACCATCTTCCCTGCCTCTCGTCGGTGGCCCTCCGTGGGCCCGTCGTCATGATGACCCAGCCATTTCGCCACCGCGACCACATTTACGACGCTGTCCGTCACGACGGTCACCGGGCCCCGAACAGCTCCAGGAGGTGCGTCTTCCCAAACATCCGCGCGGTATCCACCGCGGAGGGGCTGCCCGCGGCCGGATCCGCGCCGCCGGCCAGCAGGGCGCGGATGATCTCGTCCTCGCCCTTGAAGACCGCGCCGGCGAGCGGCGTCTGGCCGTGGTCGTTCACCCGGGCGGCGTCGGCGCCACGGGCGAGGAGTGCCTCGACGGCCGGCAGGTGGCCGTGGTAGGCGGCGAGCATGAGGAGCGAGTCGCCCCGGTCGTTGGTGAGGTCGGCGGGCACACCCGCGTCGACGTACGCGGCGAGCGTCTCGGCCTCGCCCGTCCTGGCCAGGTCGAAGACCTTGGTGGCCAGTTCGATGACCTGGGGGTCGGGGGCTTCGCTCATCGGTGGGACCGCCTTCCGGAGTCTGTGCGGAATGAAGAGTCTGTGCGGAATGAACCGACAGATTACTG
This sequence comes from Streptomyces sp. NPDC059255, assembly GCF_042752355.1. Lineage (NCBI taxonomy): Bacteria > Bacillati > Actinomycetota > Actinomycetes > Kitasatosporales > Streptomycetaceae > Streptomyces > Streptomyces sp. NPDC059255. The sequence goes on along the minus strand of NZ_JBHYZP010000038.1, from coordinate 91,940 downwards.
CCCGGAGCCCTAAGAGGAAGCGGAGAGTCCGGACGTCCGCCGACCGGGTGGAGGCCCACCTGCGCCAGTGCAGTGAAATGCTTAAATCTTCACTCATTTGCACCTTTTGTCGCATAGATACTTTTCGTGATCCTGGAAGGACTCATGGTGACTGTCCGCACGAACCAGGAGAATGCTCATGATTCTGTCCATGTCCGGCGTCGTACTGCTCGGAATCATCGTCTTCCTCTTCTTCCGGAAGGACGGACTCAAGGTGTCGCACGCGATCGTCTGCGCCCTCTTCGGCTTCTACCTGGCGGGCACCGCCATCGCCCCGAGCATCACGGCCGGCGGGGCGAGCCTCGCCGGCCTCCTGGGCGGGATCAAGTTCTGACGCCCGCCCTTCCCTTCCGCACCCCCAGGAGACAGACGTGGCCCGGCGACCACTCCCCCACCTTCCGGCCGACGGCGGCGAACGCGTCGCGCGCGGGCGCGAGTTGGCCCGTACGGCCGCGGACGGCGCCAGGGACGCCCTCCACCCGCTGATCACGATCGGCCGCGGACTGCGGAGGATGGCCACGGCGGCGCGGCGGAGCTGGACGGACACGCCCAAGGACCGGCGCGGTCCCGCGCTGTTCCTGGCCGCCGCCTGCCTCCTGCTGGTCGCGCTCCTCCCGTACGGGCCGCCGCTCCTGCTGGTCTCGGTGCTGGGCGTGGCCGGATGGAAGGGACGGGACCGTCCGCCCGTACGGACCGGACCCGACGAGGCGGAGGTACGGCGGCTCCGCTCCCTCTACGAGGCGCTCGTACCGCACTTCGCCGTCCCCGAGGACCCGAGTCCGCTCTTCAGCCACGGGGGCGAGTGGAGCACCGCCTTCACCGACCACGCCTTCGACGGCGACGGACGGCTCACCCGGCTCCGGATCGCCTACCCGCCGTACTTCCCCGACGGCGAGCCCGCCGCGCGCGCCCGGATCGAGCAGTTGCTGTACGCCAAGTCCGGACGCGGGCGCGAATATCTCTTCGACTGGGACGAGGAGGACAACCTCCTGCTGATGACCGTCCTGCCCCCGCTCCCCACCGACATCGCCGCCCAGTGCTTCGTCACGGCGCCGGGCGAGACCCTCCTCGGCTTCACCGACGACGGCGCGGTGCCGCGCACGGTTCCCGTGACGGCCGCCGCCGGGCTCCGGGACGCGCCCCCGGTCCTCTGGCGGACCGGGCCACGCTCCGCCGCACCGCATCTGCTGGTCGCGGGCCATCCCGGCGGCGGCGCCACGAGCCTGCTGCGCTCGCTCGCGCTCCAGGCCCTCCCGGACGCCGACATCCTGGTCGTGGACGGCGGCGGGACCGGCGAGTTCGCCTGCCTGGCCGGGCGTACGGGCGTGCTGACCGTGGAGTGCGGGCTCACCGGGGCGCTGGCCGGCCTCGAATGGGCCGCGCGCGAGACCGAACGGCGGCTGATCGAGGCCGACCGCGCCCTCCAGTCCGGCCACCCCGCCCCCGAGGACACCCGGCGCCCGCTGTGGATCCTGTGCGACCGGCCCGGCGCCCTCGGCCATCTCGCGGCGGCCGACGGGCGGCCCGACCCGCAGGGCCTGCTCCAGGTGCCGCTGCGCCACGGCAGGGCCGCCCGGGTGACGGTCGTGGTCGCCGAGCACCTCGACGCCCTGGGCGGGCTGAGCGAGGACGTGACGGCGCACACCCGCGCCCGGGTCGTCCTCGGGCCCGCCACGCCCGCGCTGGTGGAGGCGGTGCTCGGGGTCCCCTCGCACACCACGCCCACGCCGGACGTGCCGCCCGGCCGGGGGTACGTACGGCTCGGCACGGCGCCGGTGCTCCGGCTCCAGGTCCCGGCCACGCCCGACCCGTACGACGACGCGACGAGCGAGCCGCACCGCCGCGCCGTGCTGGATCTCCTGCCGCCCCGGCAGCAGTTCCAGCGGTGGGCGTACGGGCAGGACCGGGCGTACGAGCGGGTCCCCGGGCAGGAGCCGGAGCCGGCCGTCGGGCAGGTCCCCGCGCCGTCGGCCGCCGAGGGCTGACCGGGCGCTCAGGCCGCGCGGGGCCTGCCGGGCCCAGGCCACGTCAGCCCCGCCGGGCGCTCAGGCCACGAAGGTGCGCGGCGCGTCCGTGCCCGTGGTCGCGCCCGTCCCGACCAGGCGCGCCGCCGCCGCGAGCCGGGCCGCCGCCTCCACGGCGACCGGGCCGCCGACGGTGAACGGCAGCCGTACGTACCCCTCGAACGCCCCGTCGACCCCGAAGCGGGGCCCCGAGGGCACCCGGACACCGACCCGCTCGCCGACCTCCGCCAGCCGGGACCCGGAGAGCCCACCGGTCCGCACCCACAGGGTCAGCCCGCCGTGCGGCACGTCGAAGCCCCAGCCGGGGAGCTGCTCGCGCACCGCCGCCACCAGCGCGTCCCGGTTCTCGCGCGCCTGGGTGCGGCGCAGCGCGACGGCCTCCTCCCAGCCGCCGGTCCGCATCAGCCAGTTGACGGCGAGCTGTTCCAGCACCGGGGTGCCCAGATCGGCGTAGGCGCGCGCCGCGACGAGGGAGCGGATCACGTCGGGGGCGGCACGGACCCAGCCGATCCGCATCCCCGCCCAGAACGCCTTGCTGGCCGAGCCGACCGTGAGGACCGTGCTGCCCGCCGGATCGAAGGCGCAGACCCGTCGCGGCATCTCCACCTCCGGGTCGAGACGCAGTTCGGACATGGTCTCGTCGACGACGAGGACGGTGCCCGCCGAGCGCGCCGCGTCGACGAGCGCGCGCCGCTGGTCCTCGTCGGCCAGCGCGCCCGTCGGGTTGTGGAAGTCGGCGACGACATACGCGAGCCGGGGCGCCGCGTCCCGCAGCACCTGGCGCCAGCGGCCGAGGTCCCAGCCTGCCAGCCCCTCGGCCATGGCGACGGGCACCAGCCGGGCGCCCGCCTCGCGCATGAGCTGGAGGATGTTGGCGTAGCTGGGCGATTCCACCGCGATCCGTTCGCCGCGCCCCGCGAAGAGATGGCAGATCGCGTCGATCGCGCCCATGGCACCGGTGGTGACCATGATCTGTTCGGGCATCGTCGGAATGCCCAGCGCGGTGTAGCGGTCGGCGAGCATCTGCCGCAGCGCCGGGAGCCCGGCCGGGTAGTCGCCGTGGGTGTGGGCGTACGGCGCCAGCTCGCCCAGCGCGCCCTGGACGCCCCGGGTGAGCCAGGGCTCGGGGGCGGGCAGCGCGGCCGTGCCGAGGTCGATGACGGAGCCGAGCGATTCGGGCGGCAGGGGTTCGAGGCCCCGCGCGGGCAGCGGGTGCCCCGCCGGGACGGCCGTCCAACTGCCCGCGCCCCTGCGGGACTCCAGGAAACCCTCGGCGCGCAGCGCCTCGTAGGCGGCGGCCACCGTCGTACGGCTCACGGAGACGGCGAGCGCCAGTTCGCGCTCGGCGGGGAGGCGGGCGGCGACGGGGACGCGGCCCTCCAGGACGAGCAGCCGGATGCCGTCGGCGAGCGCCCGGTAGGCGGGCGGGCGGCGGCTGCCGGGGCCGGCCGGCCGGGGCTGCTGGGCTTGGAGCTGCCGGGCGAGTTGCGACGCCCCGACCGCCGAGGTCCACTGAGCCATGGAAATCAGTCCACCTTCCCGGAATTGGACCTGGTTGCCCGCTGTCCACCCGCCACAGAGTGACACGCATCAGTCCACCATGGCACCAAGGGACGGCATCATGTCGACTTTCTCGGGTTCATCGGGTTCATCGGGTTCATCCGGTTCGTCCGGCCTGTCCGGCCCGTCCAGCCCACCCGTCACGCCCGGCGCCTCCGCCCCGTCCCGAGGCGCCGGCCCGGGGGCCCGGCGCCTCCCCCGCCGGCTCTGCCAGCTCTACGCGGGGCTCGCGCTGTACGGGGCGAGCTCGGCGCTGCTGGTGCGCGGGGGCCTGGGGCTGGAGCCGTGGGGCGTGCTGCACCAAGGGCTCGCCGAGCTGACCGGGCTCTCCATGGGGGTGGTCGCGATCGCCGTGGGGGCGGTGGTGCTGCTGCTCTGGATACCGATCAGGCAGCGACCGGGGCTGGGCACGGTCTCCAACGTCTTCGCCGTCGGGCTGGCGATCGACGCGACGCTGGCCCTGGTCCCCGCGGCGCACGGGCTGCCGGCCCGGATCGCGCTGCTGGTCGCCGGGATCGTGCTCAACGGGGTGGCCACCGGGCTGTACATCGCGGCCCGGTTCGGCCCGGGGCCGCGGGACGGGCTGATGACCGGGCTGCACCGGCTGACCGGCCGTTCGGTGCGGCTGGTCCGTACCGCGATCGAGGTGGCCGTCGTCGCCACCGGCTTCGCGCTGGGCGGCTCGGTGGGCGTCGGTACGGTGGCGTACGCGCTGGCCATCGGCCCGCTGGCCCAGTTCTCCCTGCGGGTCTTCGACATCCCCGCGGCGGACAACGGCCGTACGGTGGTCGCCGCCGGGTCACCGGAAGGCGCCATACTGCGGCGGTGACGCGCGAACTCCACCCTTATCTGGACCGGCCCGGCGCGGTACGCCCCGGCCCGATCCCCTTCGCCCACCGCGGCGGCGCCGCCGACGGCCTGGAGAACACGGCCGCCGCGTTCCGCCGGGCGGCCGGTCTCGGCTACCGCTACTTCGAGACCGATGTGCACGCCACCTCGGACGGCCGGCTCGTCGCCTTCCACGACGCGACGCTGGACCGGGTGACGGACGCGCGGGGCCGTATCGCGGAGCTGCCCTGGCACGAGGTGCGCCGGGCCAGGGTGGCGGGCCGCGAGCCGCTGCCGCTCTTCGCCGAACTGCTGGAGGAGTTCCCCGAGGCCCGCTGGAACGTGGACATCAAGGCGGCGCCCGCGCTGGCACCGCTGGTCGAGCTGATCCGCGCCACGGGGAGCTGGGACCGGGTGTGCGTCGGCTCGTTCTCCGAGGCCAGGGTGGCGGGCGCGGCCCGGCTCGCGGGCCCCCGGCTCGCCACCTCGTACGGGGTACGGGGCGTGGCGGGCCTGCGGCTGCGGTCGTACGGGATCCCCGCCCCGGTCCGCCGCGGCGCCGTGTGCGCGCAGGTGCCCGAGTCGCAGTACGGCATCCGGGTGGTGGACGAGCGCTTCGTGCGGACGGCGCACGCGCTCGGCCTCCAGGTCCATGTCTGGACGGTCAACGATCCCGCGCGGATGGAAGCGCTGGTCGACCTCGGCGTGGATGGCATCATGACTGATCAACTGGAAACGCTGCGCTCGGTGTTGGCCGCGCGGGGAGCCTGGGGGTAGTGCCCGTGGCGGGTACGGCCGGCGGGCGTAGCGTCCGTACGGGGAGAGCGAGGCAGCGCGGGTGACCGCTGACACGGTGGAACGGGCCGACGGGGCGAAGGCCCTCAGGCGCGAGCAACACGGCTGGTACTTCTACGACTTCGCGTGCTCGGTCTATTCGACGAGCGTGCTCACCGTCTTCCTCGGCCCCTATCTGACCTCGGTGGCGAAGAACGCCGCCGACGCCGAGGGCTTCGTCCATCCGCTGGGCGTCCCGGTGCGGGCGGGCTCGGTCTTCGCGTACGCGGTCTCCGTCTCGATCGTGGTGGCGGTGCTGGTGATGCCGCTGGTGGGCGCGGCGGCGGACCGTACGGGGCGCAAGAAGCCGCTGCTCGCGGCGGCCGCGTACGTCGGGGCGACGGCCACGACCTGCATGTTCTTCCTCGACGGGGACCGCTATCTGCTGGGCGCGCTGCTGCTGGTCGTGGCGAACGCCGCGCTGGCGGTCTCGATGGTGCTCTACAACGCGTACCTGCCGCAGATCGCGGAACCCGACGAGCGCGACGCGGTCTCCTCGCGGGGCTGGGCGTTCGGCTACACCTCGGGGGCGCTGGTCCTCGTCCTCAATCTGGTCCTGTACACCGGGCACGACACCTTCGGCGTCTCGGAGTCGACGGCGGTACGGATCTGTCTGGCCTCGGCGGGGCTCTGGTGGGGCGCCTTCACCCTCGTACCGCTGCGCCGGCTGCGCGACCGCCAGGTGGCGCCGCACGGTGAGGGGACGGTGGGCACCGGCTGGCGGCAGCTCATGGCCACGCTGCGGGACATGCGCCGCCATCCGCTGACGCTCGGCTTCCTGCTCGCCTATCTGATCTACAACGACGGCATCCAGACGGTGATCTCCCAGGCGTCGATCTACGGCTCGGAGGAGCTGGGCCTGGACCAGACGACTCTGATCACCGCCGTGCTGCTGGTGCAGATCCTGGCGGTGGCGGGCGCGCTGGGGATGGGCCGGATGGCCAGGCTGTACGGGGCCAAACGCGTCATCCTGGGTTCGCTGGCCGTCTGGACGCTGATCCTCGCGGCGGGCTACTTCCTGCCCGCGGGGGCACCGGTCGCGTTCTATCTGATGGCCGCGGCGATCGGGCTGGTCCTGGGCGGCAGCCAGGCGCTCTCACGTTCGCTCTTCTCGCATCTCGTACCGAGCGGCAAGGAGGCCGAGTACTTCTCCGCGTACGAGATGAGCGACCGGGGGCTGAGCTGGCTGGGGCCGCTGGTGTTCGGCCTCGCGTTCCAGCTCACCGGGAGCTACCGGGATGCGATCATCTCGCTGGTGGTCTTCTTCGCGATCGGTTCTGTGCTGCTGGCGCGGGTGCCGGTCAAGGCGGCGATCGCCGCCGCGGGGAATCCCGTACCGGACCGGATTTAGACGTTGAAGTGAAAGGGCGGTAGTGTACGCGTTTGGCCTGCCAGGCGGACCGTTACTGCGTACTCAACCAATGAAATCGCTGGGTGACATCTCCTGTTAGATGTGACAAACCGGGCGCCGGTGGGTACGCAACCCTTGATAATGCAGCGGCACGACGGACGAGGCATGACCCGCAACGGGAATCTTTACCGCCGACCGAACGTTGACCGGATGACGACGACAGCGACACCTGTCCTGTGGGCGACAAGCCCGGGAGGCACGATTCATGAGTGAGCGAGCTCTCCGCGGCACGCGACTCGTGGTGACCAGCTACGAGACGGACCGCGGCATCGATCTGGCCCCGCGCCAGGCGGTGGAGTACGCATGCCAGAACGGCCATCGATTTGAGATGCCGTTCTCGGTGGAGGCGGAAATTCCGCCGGAGTGGGAGTGCAAGGCGTGCGGCGCCCAGGCACTCCTGGTGGACGGGGATGGCCCCGAAGAGAAGAAGGGCAAGCCTGCGCGTACGCACTGGGACATGCTCATGGAGCGACGCACCCGCGAGGAGTTGGAGGAGGTGCTGGCCGAGAGGCTGGCGGTCCTGCGCTCCGGCGCCATGAACATCGCCGTGCACCCGCGGGACAGCCGGAAGTCCGCCTGACCGCGTAACCGCCGCACACGACAAGCGCACGACAGCACACGCCGCGGGCCGCGTCACACGAACTGTGTGACGCGGCCCGCGGCGTGTCTGTCGCCGGGCGGCGTGTCTGTCGCCGGTCCGCCGCCGGATGTGTGCGTCCCCGGGGACGCACGGTCACCGGGGACGTACGGTCACCGGGGACGTACGGTCACGGCATGGGTCACGGGGTCAGCGGCGGGCGGGGGCCCTCGTCCTCGGGGCGCCGCTCGGGCGTTCCGTCCTGCTTGATGACCTCGCCCTGGACGACCTTGCCGTCGGGCCGGCGCATCCGTGCCTGCTGGAAGGCGTCGCCGAGGGTGCCGGGGCCCGCCGCGTTCATCCGGCGCTCCAGCGACCGCTCCGCGTACCGGCCGAGCCCCTTCCGTACCGGCGGTACGAGCAGCAGCAGGCCGAGCACGTCGGTGATCAGCCCGGGGATCATGATCAGCATGCCGCCGAGCATGAGGAAGCCGTTGCCGGTGGAGCCGGCGGCCGCCTCGGGCTCGGCGGCGGCGCCGGGGCGCTGCTGCCGCTGCAGCGTCTCGGTCAGGTTCTGGAAGGCGCGGCGCCCGGCGCTCTTGATCACCACGGCGCCGAGCACGACCGCGCCGACGAGCAGGAGCAGGACGGTGAATCCGCCGGCGGCCTCGGCCACCACGGTCAGCAGCCAGATCTCCAGCACCAGCCAGACGGCGATGGCGAGCGGGAGGAGCGTGCGGGCGCGTGAGCGCTTGGGAACGGGCCGGGGCGAGTGCGCGGTCGTCATGGTTCCAGTGTGCCTGGGCGCCGGCCGTTACGGCGGGCCGGGGAGGCCGTAATGATCATGGCCGGCGAGGGGGTCAGGCCGCGGGACCGTTCGGTCCGGCCGGTTTGCGGCCCAGCAGCCGGTTCGCACGGGACTCGACACCCCAGGCGGTGACCCGCCACAGCGCCTCGACGAGGATGTCCTTGCTCATCTTGGAGTCGCCCAGCTCGCGTTCGACGAAGGTGATGGGCACCTCAACCACATGGCAGCCGGCGTCGACGGCGCGGCGGGCCAGATCGACCTGGAAGCAGTAGCCCTGGGAGGAGACGGCGTCGAGGCCGAGCCCCTCCAGGGTCTCCTTGCGGAAGGCCCGGTAGCCGCCGGTGACATCGCGGATCGGGACGCCGAGCAGGACCCGCGAATAGGTGCTGCCGCCCCGGGAGATCATCTGCCGGGTCCTGGGCCAGTTGACCACGCGCCCGCCCGGCACCCAGCGTGAGCCGAGCACGAGATCGGCGCCCTTGAGCGCGGTCAGCAGCCGGGGCAGTTCCTCGGGCTGGTGGGAGCCGTCCGCGTCCATCTCGACGAGGACCCCGTAGCCGTGCTCCATGCCCCAGCGGAATCCGGCCAGATAGGCGGCGCCGAGCCCCTCCTTGCCCTTGCGGTGCAACACCTTGACCTGACTGTCCTCGGCGGCCAGCTCGTCGGCGATCTTGCCGGTGCCGTCGGGGCTGTTGTCGTCGGCGATGAGAATGTCGGCCGCCGGTACGGCCGCGCGCACGCGGGAGACGATCGGCGTGATGTTCTCGGCCTCGTTGAAGGTCGGGATGATCACCAAGGCTGTACCGAGCGGGCCGTACCGCCTCTGGCCACCGTCGTTCACTGCTGCCCCTTCATCGCCGTACGCAGACATCTCAGCTTAGCGAGCGGACAGGGGCTCCCGAGCACGACGGTGGCCCGGTGTCGGACGAGTTGAGAGGTGATGTCCCGAGATGACGGAGGGGAACGGCCGGCCGTGGGCTCCCGTACGGAGCGTGAACACCCGGGGCGGGGCTGCGGACCGGGACCCGGCGTCCTTCGGGCCGACCTGGGACCCGCTGGCTGCGGATCGACCGAAAGCCGTTGTCTACTGAACGCCGGGGCCCCGTCCGGGTCGCACCTGCCGGCCGGCGGAAACCTTCCCTCGCCCCCGAGACGCGGGCGCTGGACCTGGCTCCCAGTGGTGGTGCGCCGGTGCGGCACACCGCCCCATGGCCCAGCGGCGTTCGACGACGTGCGTGGAGGTTGCCGGACGGACGTCCTGTGGTGGACCCGGCCGAACCTACCCGCCGGTGACGGCTCGCTGTCAATACCGCTTTGACCTGCGAGGTTGACCTGAAACACCAGGTCAGTGCGGAAGATCCGCAGGTCGTGGCCGAGGCCGGAAAGCATCGGTCGGCGGTACGAAATGTCCCTACGTCACTCGTTCGGGCCCACGAAGACGGTCTGCCCGGCGACCACGGTCCGCAGACACACGGGCAGCGGACGCCCGGGCGTGAGGTCCGGCAGTCCCGGCGTCCCGGAGCGCGGGTCCGTCGACCAGCGTGCCACCCGGTCGTCGGGGGCCTGGACGATCAGTTCCTCGGTCCGCCAGAGCGCGTAGTCGGCGGGGGCGCCCGGCACCAGGGTCCCCGCGTCGTCCCGCCCGACGGCCCGCCAGCCGCCCCGGGTGTGGGCGGTGAACGCGGCCCGTACGGAGATCCGGTGGCCGGGGGTGCGGTGGAAGGCCGCGGCCCGGACGGTCGACCACGGGTCGAGGGGGGTGACCGGGCTGTCGGAGCCGAGGGCCAGCGGCACCCCGGCGCGCAGCAGCGCCGCGTACGGGTTGAGCGTACGGGCCCGCTCGACGCCGAGCCGGCGCGCGTACATGCCCTCGTCGCCGCCCCAGGCCGCGTCGAAGGCGGGCTGCACGGAAGCGGTGAGCCCCAGTTCGGCGAAGGCGGCGACGGTCTCCGGGGTGAGCATCTCGGCGTGTTCGACCCGGTGCCGGGCGGCGCGGATCCGTGCGAGACCGAGGCGCTCGGCGGCGGCCCGTACCCCGGCCACGACCGTGCTGATCGCGGCGTCGCCGATGGCGTGGAATCCGGCCTGGAGTCCCGCCTCCGTACAGGCGGTGACATGGGCGGCGACGGCGGCGGCGTCGAGATGCGCGGTACCGGTGTGGGCGGCGTCGGCGTACGGCTCGTGCAGGGCGGCGGTGTGCGAACCGAGCGAACCGTCCACGAAGAGATCGCCCGCCGCGCCCGCGGCGCCGAGCTCCCGGACGCGCCGGGCCCCCTTCTCGTCACCGACCGGCTCAGCCCAGTAGCCGTGGACCCGCGGCCCCGGCTCGTCCCGGGCGAGCGCCAGCAGGTCGGTGAAGTCCTCCTCGTCGGAGATCTCGGGACCCGCGCACTCGTGGAGCGTGCCGATCCCGAGGGAGGCGGCCCGCAGCCGGGCGGCGCGCTGCGCCTCGGTGCGCTGACGGGCGCTGACGGCACCGTGGGCGGCCTCGCGCACGGCGTGGTGGGCGGCGGCCGTCAGGGGCCCTTCGGGGCGGTATCCGGCCAGGGAGGTGACGCCGGGGACCAGGTCGAGCAGGGCGGTGGTCACGACGGCCGAGTGCACGTCGACCCGCGGCAGGTAGAGCGGCCGGCCCCCGGCGGCGCCGTCCAGCTCGGCACGCGTGGGAGCCCGCCGCTCGGGCCACCGCTCGGCGTCCCAGCCGTGCCCGAGCAGAATCCGCTCGTCCGGCCGCGCCGCGCTGTACGCCCGTACGAGCGCGAGCGCCTCCGCGAGGCTCGCCGCGCCGGACAGATCGAGGCCGGTGAGCGCGAGGCCGGTCTCCGTGGTGTGCACGTGGGCGTCGGTGAAGGCGGGGGTCACGAGCGCGCCGTCCAGGTCGACGACCTCGTCGGCCCCGGCGACGAAGGAGTCCGCGGCCCCCTCGGAACCCACCCAGGCGACATGCCCGCGCTCCACGAGCATGGCGGTGGCGAAGGGGTCGGCGGGGCTGTGAACCTCCCCACGGCGCAGCAGCACGGTGCGATGGTCGGCCGGGGAGGCGGTGCGATCACTCATGCCCCCAGTCTCCCCTCTTTTTCTGCGGGCTCGGTTCGCCTCCGGGGCGCGCAAGTCGACGCCGACGGTCGACCGTCGACCGTGCCCGCGGCCGGAGGTCGCTGATGAGCACAGCCGGCGCCCGGAGGCGAACCGAGCCCCTAAAAGGAAGGCGCCCGGGATTCGTAGGGGGTGGAGAGGACCACCGTGGTGCGGGTGGAGACCCCGGCCAGGGAGCGGATCCGGGTGAGGAGGTGTTCGAGTTCCACCGGGGCGGAGACCCGGACCTTGAGGATGTAGTTCTCGTCGCCCGCCACGCTGTGGCACGCCTCGATCTCGGCGATGTCGGCGAGCCGGTCCGCGATGTCGTCGGGGGCACTGGGGTCGAAAGGTTTGACCGAGATGAACGCGGTGAGGGGCAGGCCGACCGCCTCGGGGTCGACCACCGCGGCGTAACCGCGGATCACCCCGCGCTGTTCCAGACGGCGTACGCGCTGATGTACCGCCGAGGTGGACAGGCCCGTGGCCTTGCCCAGGTCGGTGTAGCTCATCCGGCCGTCCTTGACGAGCAATTCCACGATCTGTCGATCCAGCTCCTCCATGCGGATCAACCTATGGCCCCGGGGCCGTTCCGGCACAGTCGGAGCGGCGCCGCGCCCGGCGGGGAGGCCGCTTCCGCGCGCACCTGCGGCTGGCATGTGACGAAGACCACAGAGCTGGGGCCGGGTCCGTCGAGACCTTACGGTTACCTGGCACGCGCGACGGGAAGTGCTTGCTGTGGTCGAGACCACACGAGCCTGGTCGGCCCACCCGAGGGGGAATGTCTCCATGCAGAGTCTTAAGCGCGCCGGACGTACCGAGCCGGTCCCCGTCGATCTCGACGACAGTGACGAGATCGACTTCTACGACACCTTCGAGATGTACCGGGTCGTCTGCCCGGACTGCGTGCAGCCGATCGCGCTCCTCGCCGACGAGGGGACCCTTCCGGAGCACGCGCTGTGCCCCACCCCGTGGAACCCCTTCGTGCTGTCGGTGTGCGCCGGTACGGGCCGCGCCGCTTCCGAGGCGCGGCCCGCCGACGCGTCGTACGAGGCCCAGGAGCAGGAGACCGGGCTGCTGCTGACGCTCCCCCAGGGACTCGACTGGCGTACGCAGCCGTTCTCGCACGTCGGCGGCCCGGGCTCGCGCCCGTTCAAGGTGCCTACGCTGGACCGGCACGCCGCCTGAGGTTCCGTCAGCGGGTCTCCGGGCCCGCGAGATGGCGTGCGATCACCATCCGCTGGATCTGGTTGGTGCCTTCGACGATCTGCAGCACCTTCGCCTCGCGCAGATAGCGCTCCGCCGGAAAGTCGGCCGTGTAGCCGTAGCCGCCGAGTACCTGTACGGCGTCGATGGTGATCTGCATGGCCGCGTCGGTGCAGAACAGCTTGGCCATGGCAGCCTGTCGGGAGAAGGGCCGCCCCGCGTCGCGCAGCCGGGCCGCGGCGAGACAGAGCGCGCGTCCCGCCTCGATGCGGGTGGCCATGTCGGCGAGCAGGAAGCGCAGCCCCTGGAAGTCCGCGACGGGTCTGCCGAACTGCCGCCGTCCGGTGGCGTAGGCGACGGCCTCGTCCAGTGCCGCCTGGGCGACACCCACGGCGCAGGCGGCGATGCCGAGGCGGCCCGAGTCGAGCGCGGAGAGCGCGATCGCGAAGCCCTGGCCCTCCTCGCCGAGCCGGCGGTCGTCGGCCACCCGTACGCCGTCGAAGTGGAGTTGGGCGGTGGGCGAGCCCTTCATGCCCATCTTCTTCTCGGGCGGGGCCGCGCTCAGCCCCGGCGCGTCGCCGGGCACGAGGAACGCGGTGATGCCGCGCGCTCCGTCCCCGCCGGTCCTGGCCAGCACCGTGTAGAAGTCCGCGACACCGCCGTGGGTGATCCACGCCTTGGTGCCGGTGATGACCCAGTGGTCGCCGTCCCGTACGGCCTTGGTGCGGAGCGAGGCCGCGTCGGAGCCGGCGGCGGGCTCGGAGAGGCAGTACGCGCCGAGCAGACCGCCGGTGAGCATCGCGGGCAGGTGTTCGGCCTGCTGGGCCTTGGTGCCGTAGCCGGCGAGGGCGTGGCAGGCGAGGGTGTGGACGCTGACGCCGAGACCCACGGTGAGCCGGGCGGCGGCGAGCTCTTCGAGTACCTGGAGGTAGACCTCGTACGGCTGTCCCCCGCCGCCGTAGGCGGTGTCGTAGGGGAGGCCGAGCAGGCCGGAGTCGGAGAGCAGACGGAAGAGTTCGCGCGGGAAGTGCCCGGCGTCCTCCTCCTCGGCGGCCGTGGGGGCGATCTCCCGTCGGCCGATGTCGCGTACGAGGGCGATGAGGTCCTGAGCCTCATCGGTGGGCAGCAGACGGTCCACCGGTCGCGGGGCGCGGTCGGACATGGCGGCGCTCTCCTCCCTGTCGGGCGCTGCGGCGAACGCGCGCGGGGTGTGCGTCACGTCGCCGGCACGGGTCCGGGGATGGCCCCGGACGGGTCGTTCCTGCCTCGCCGATGCTGCCCTGCCGGATCACGGCGGGGGCTGATCATCAGCTGTGGCGCGTTGAGTATGCCCGATCGGCGGGGCTTCGTCACGGGTCGGTGATCACACGCCCGACGCGGCCGGGCGGCGTTCGCGGAGGGAAAGCCGGTTGGTACGAACCATTGACCACACTGGTCTAGTCCTTCTAACGTTCCCCCTCAACACACCTGACATTCCTGCCCGGTCGGCGCCGTGGGCAGGATCCCGACTCCCCCCACTTGTCCTTCCTCTCCCCCACGAGGAGACTCCATGTTCAGGCTCCATCCTTCCCGTTCCCGTTCCCGCTCCCGTTTCCGGGCGCTGACCGCCGCGGCGTGCACCGCCGTTCTCGGCGTGACGCTGCTCTCCGGGGCGGGCACCGCCTCGGCGGGCGAGACCACCGAGGCCCCGGCCGCGGCCGCACCGGCCGCACCGGCCCGGGCCGCCGGGGACAAGGTCATCGGATACTTCACCAACTGGGGTGTCTACGACCGCAATTACCACGTGAAGAACATCGAGACGTCCGGCTCGGCCGGCAAGCTCACCCACATCAACTACGCCTTCGGCAATGTCACCGGCGGCAAGTGCGCCGTCGGCGACTCGTACGCGGACTACGAGAAGGCGTACACGGCCGACCAGAGTGTGGACGGCGCCGCCGACACCTGGGACCAGCCGCTGCGGGGCAACTTCAACCAGCTGCGCAAGCTCAAGGCGATGCACCCCGGCCTCAAGGTGATCTGGTCCTTCGGCGGCTGGTCCTGGTCCGGCGGCTTCGCGGAGGCGGCGAAGAACCCGGCGGCGTTCGCGCAGTCCTGCCGCGCACTGGTGGAGGACCCGCGCTGGGCCGATGTGTTCGACGGGATCGACATCGACTGGGAGTATCCCAACGCCTGCGGGCTGACCTGTGACAGCAGCGGCCGGGACGCCTTCAGGGAGATGGCGGCGGCGCTGCGCGGCGCGTTCGGCTCCGACCTGGTGACGGCGGCGATCACCGCCGACGGCACCGACGGCGGGAAGATCGACGCGGCGGACTACGCGGGCGCCGCGCAGTACCTCGACTGGTACAACCCGATGACGTACGACTTCTTCGGCGCCTTCGCGGCGCAGGGCCCGACCGCCCCGCACTCGCCGCTGACCTCGTACGCGGGCATCCCGACCCAGGGCTTCGACTCGGACACCGCGATCACCAAGCTCAAGAGCCTCGGCATCCCGTCCGAGAAACTGCTGCTGGGCCTCGGCTTCTACGGGCGCGGCTGGTCCGGCGTCGGCCAGGCGGAGCCGGGCGGCACCGCGACGGGCGCGGCGCCCGGGAAGTATGAGGCGGGCATCGAGGACTACAAGCTCCTCAAGGACCGCTGCCCGGCGGGCGGCACGGTCGGCGGCACCGCGTACGCCCACTGCGGCGACCAGTGGTGGAGCTACGACACCCCGGCCACCATCGCCGGGAAGATGGCGTACAAGGACCAGCAGGGTCTGGGCGGCACCTTCTTCTGGGAGCTGAGTGGGGACACCGCGGACGGCGAGCTGATCAAGTCCATCGACTAGGTCCCGCTGGATCCTGCCGGATCGCGCTGGATCGCGCACGAGTACGGCCCCGGAACGCGCCGGGGGCGGGGCGCCCGATCGGCCCCCGCCCCCGGCGTCCGGTTTTTTTCCCTCCGTACCGGGGCCCTACGGCACGTCCTGACCGGGGCCGCGGCCCGTGAACGGGACCCATTCGAGGTCCTGGGGCGGGGCCGGGCACTCCGGCGCGAACTCCTCGATGGTGTTGAGGGTGTGCCGCAGCATCCGGACGAGCAGGTCGCGCGGGATCTCCCGGCGCAGCTCGTCCCGGTGCTCCAGCCATTCGAGCGTGAGCCACTCGACGCTGCTGAGCCAGCCGAGCAGGGCGAGCCGGGCGATCGGCGGGATGTCGTCGTGGCCGTAGGCGCCCTGGGCGACCGTGGCGACCAGGCCGGTCCTGACCGCGTCGCGGATCGCCTGGACCTGGGTGTCGAAACCGACGCCGCCGGTGACGATGGTGCGGTAGGCCGCCTCGTTGTACTGGGCGAAGCGCAGATACGCCTCGACGGTGCGCTGCACCCGCTGGGTGCGCGGCAGTTCGGCTCCGTCGGAGGCGAGCGAGACGAGTTCGGCCACCGAATCCTCGACGATGGCGAGGTAGTAGCCGCGCTTGTTCTTGAAGTAGTAGTAGATGAGCCCTTTGGCGACGCCCGCGTGCTGCGCGATGTCGTCCATCGACAGCGCGTCGTACGAGGTGTCGGCAAACAACTTCCGGCCGGTTGCGATGAGTTCGGAGCGCCGTACCTGTGATCGCAGGGACGGTCCACGCTGTTGACTACGATTCAAAATCCGCGTCCTGGTCTCCGGCTGCCACGGTGTTCCCCCGCGGGAATCCCCGCAGTATTGCAGAGTGGACGCGGGGTACCACAGTGTGGTCGGCGGAGGGCTCGCGCGAGAGGGCGGATTTGCCGGACCAGCAACAAATCTTGCGGGTGCGCCGGGCCCGTGCGGATGATCGTGGGACCACATACCCCGATCGAGGAGCGGCGATGTCAGGGATGTCAGGGACGCCGGCGGTGTCAGCGGCGTCGGCGATGTCGATGGAGAACCCGGCCGTGCGACACCGGCTGGTGGAGGTCCCCGGCGGCCGGATCCATCTCGCGGAACAGGGCACCGGTCCGCTGGTCCTGCTCGTCCACGGCTTCCCCGAGTCCTGGTACTCCTGGCGCCACCAGCTTCCGGCACTCGCCGCCGCGGGGTACCACGCGGTCGCCGTCGACGTACGCGGCTACGGGCGCTCGTCCAAGCCGGCCGATGTGGCGGCGTACCGGATGCTCGCCCACGTCGCGGACAACGTCGGTGTGGTGCGCGCGCTCGGCGCGGAGAGCGCGGTGATCGTCGGCCATGACTGGGGCTCCCCCATCGCCGCCAACTCCGCGCTGCTCAGGCCCGATGTCTTCACCGCCGTGGGGATGCTGAGCGTCCCGTACTCACCGAGGAACGGCTTCCGGCCGAGCGACGCCTTCGGGATGCTCGGCGGGGCGGAGGAGTTCTACGTCAGCTACTTCCAGCGGCCCGGCCGGGCCGAGGCGGAGATCGAGCCCGACGTACGGGGATGGCTGGCCGGGTTCTACGCCGGCCTGTCGGCCGACACGATGCGGCCGGCCGGCGAGGAGAACCTCTTCTTCGTGCCCGAGGGGGCGAGGCTCTCCGACCGCTTCCCCGGTGACCGGCTGCCCTCCTGGCTGACGGAGGCCGATCTCGACGTCTACGCGGGCGAGTTCGAGCGGAGCGGGCTGACGGGGGCGCTGAACCGCTACCGCAACGTCGACCGCGACTGGGAGGATCTCGCACCGTGGGACGGGGCGCCCGTCCGTCAGCCGTCGCTCTTCATCGGCGGCACGCTCGACGCCTCCACCACCTGGATGGCGGACGCCATCGCGGCCTACCCCACCACGCTGCCGGGCCTGATCTCCTCGCACCTTCTCGACGGCTGCGGCCACTGGGTGCAGCAGGAGCGCCCCGACGAGGTCAACGGGCTCCTCGTGGAGTGGCTGCGCTCGCTGCCCGCGTCACCGCACCGTCCGTGATCCGGGCCGCGCCACCCGGCCCTCGCAGCGGCCCTTGGGGCGGCCCTTGGAGCGGCCCTTGGAGCGGCCCTTGGGGCGGCCCTTGGAGCGGCCCTTGGAGCGGCCCTTGGGGCGGCCCTTGGGGCGGCCCTTGGGGCGGCCCTCAGAGCAGGCCGACCGACCGCAGCGCCCGGCTCTGCGCGGCGGACGGCTTCGCGGGCCAGTAGACGTAACAGACGCCGCCCGTGCCGGAGGCGACCTTGCCGGAGGCGTTGTACCGCTTGGTGCGGAGCCAGATCGTTTCCCACTCGGCCCGGCGGTAGACGCGCCGGACGGCCGGATTGCTGGGCGAGGCGGGGTCGTTGGCGATCACATCGCCCTCGGCCGTGAAGCCGATGACCGTCATGAGGTGGCCCGAGGTGCCGTAACCCGCCCCCGTCAGTTCCTCCTTGAGGAAGGACTGCGAGGTGATGACGGGGATGCCCGCGCCCACCAGCGTCTCCACGTCGGCGAGCGAGCCGAGCCGGGTGACGGCGGAGCTCAGCTCCCGGTACGTGGCGGCGTACGCGGCGTTGAAGGGCCAGTTGCCGCACCCCTCGTACTGGTAGTCGTAGGTGTACCGGGCCGCGTGGCAGACCTGCGGGTCGTCGAAGTCCGGGTTCACCCAGGCCAGTTCCTCGGCGGTGGGGACGCGCCCCCAGTACTCGATGATCATCTGCGAGGAGGTGGGGCTGCACCACGCCTCGCCGCCGTTGTCGTACTCGGGGTACTGCCCGATGTGCGTGTTCTGCGAGTAGCGCGGCACGGTCAGCTCGCGCGCGAGCCCCGGCGTGGAGGCCGGGACGGTGAACCGGTCCGGGATGTCGGAGGCCATCGCGCCGATGCGGTGGACCACCGGGGTGAGGCCGCTGCCGGGGGTGCGGTGGAGGGTCAGGCGCAGCCGGTACGCGGCGAGGCGCGTCCCGCTCGCCGCGTCGTCCACGGCGAAGGTGTCGGTCCAGATGGAGCTGCGGCCGTCGCTCTGGCCGTCCAGGGAGGTGCGCCGGATGTCGCCGTCCCCGTCGCCCGAGGTCCAGCGGCCCATCACGTACCAGGGCGTGTCGGTGCCGTCCCCGTACCGGCCGCGCAGTTCGACCTGGAGCCAGGTGCCCGCCGGGGTGGACGCGTTCCAGGAGGCGATCACCTCGGTGGCGGGGACCTTCGGGCGGTGCAGGGGGGAGGTCCAGGTGGCGTACTCCCACGTGGTGGTCCTCCCGGTGTGCGGATCGGCGTACGTGGTGGTGCCCGCCGGGGTGGCGATGACCAGCGAGGGCCGGGCGCCGGAGACGGCGCGGACCCCGTGCGCGGCGCCGGCCCGCCAGTCGGCGTACGAGGTCCAGAACGCGTTGTCGACGAGCGGCCCCGCGGGGGCCCCGGCGGCTCCGGGGGCCTCGGGGGCCGCCTCCGCGGCGGTGGCCGGCAGGGCCGCGCCCGTCCCGGTGGCTGCGGTGACCACGAGCGCGGCGGCGAGAACGGTTCTGCGCGAGGGGGGACGGGACATCGGAACCTCCGGTCGACGGGCGGAGAGGCGCGGAGAGGCGAAGAGTCGGACGGCAGTCGTCCACTATCGCGGCTCCCGGCGGGCTTCTGCCAGCGATTCGCCTCGCGTCGCCCGACCAATATTGGTCTGCGCCAGTGGCATGACCTGGGGCGGCCCGGCGCCGTCGGCCTGCCCCGGCTCGTACGCTGGGCCGTATGGATGACCTCACCGCCGTGGCCGCGCGGCTGCGCGGCCTGCCGCCTTCCTGCGGTCCGGTGCGGCTGATCGCCGTGGACGGTCACGCCGGCTCCGGCAAGAGCACCTTCGCGGCGCGGCTCGCGGCGGCGCTGGGCGGCGCACCCGTGCTGCGGCTGGACGACGTGGCCAGCCACGAAGAGCTGTTCGCGTGGCTGCCCCGGCTGACGGCGCAGGTGATCGAGGCGTTCTCGCGTGGCGAGGCCGCGCGGTACACCCCGTACGACTGGACGCTGCGCCGCTTCACCGGACCGCGTGTGCTGCCCGCCGCCCCGGTGGTCCTGGTGGAGGGGGTCGGGGCCGGCCGGCGGGCGCTGCGGCCGTATCTCGCCGGGCTGTTCTGGATGGAGCGGGGTGCCGAGGAGTCCTGGGAGCGGGGACGCCGCCGGGACGGAGCGGCGCAGTCCGCCTTCTGGGACGGCTGGACGGTGGCGGAGACACGCCATTTCGCGACGGACCCAACTCGTCCCTTTTCCGATGCTCTGGTACATGAGGGGCACGAGGGGTACGTGATACGCCCGGCATCTCGCGCGACCGCGAGGCAGGACCAGACCATCACCCACCGTGACCGGTTGACGCCGCCATACTGAGCAGTTGGAAATCGACGCGCACCGAGTACCCAACTCGGCTTGACCAGCGGGCGGGACAGGTCTTACGTTCTTAATGTGCGGCTTTTCGGAGCCGCCCCAGACGCGAAGCCCCCGGTTGTTCCCCCGTGATCGGGGGCTTCGTTCTGCCCTCTTAGCCGTATTTCCGGCCCCGTACCGCCTCACCCGCTCACCCTGGGTCACCGCGCGACCCGGTGTGCGGCGCCCTTAGTCGCACACACTCTGCGCAGGTACGATGCCTCTGAGTGCGGTCAATTCCCGTCCGCGTCATGGTGGTTCAGTACGCTGCCGACGGGCGCCCGCCCGGCGGGACATCACGGGGGCACGGTTTGTGGGGGACCTGATGGATATCGGCACGCAGGGCACGGGCGCCCCGGCCGACCTCGCCTGGGTGCGCGGGGTGGACGCCTACACCATGGGGGCGTACCCCCAGGCGGAGGAGGAGTTCAGGACAGCCGTCCGGCTCGATCCCGGGATGGCCGACGGCTGGCTCGGGCTGCACGCGCTGCGCGTCGAGACCACCACCGCCCTGCTCCACATGTACCGCCATCGCGACCGCTTCGGCGAGCAGCGCACCCGCCACCGCCGCACCCTGAACTCGTGGTACTGGCTGGGCTGGTGGGTCCAGCCGGTCCTGGAGAGCGGGCGCGACCTGCGGCTGGCGCACGCCTCGCACTGGCTGGACGGCCGCCATGTGCCCGAGCTGGACCGGGCGTTGGCGGGGCTGCCGCCCGTGGACACCGATCCGCAGGTCCGCTTCCTGCACGCCTGCCGCGCCTATCTGGTCAAGGACTGGGAACAGCTGTGCCGCCACACGGAGCAGCTCGTGCACGATCCGCTGCTCGGCATCGAGGCGGGTCTCTTCGGCGGGATGGCCCGGGTCAGGCTGGAGATGTTCGGCCAGGCCGAGCCGCTGCTCGCCACCGCGCTGATGCGCTGCCGCAGCGAGCAGCCCCAGCGCAAGGAGCTGCGGTACTGGCTGGCCCGGGCCCACGAGGGCACCGGGCGCAGCGCCGCCGCCCTGCCGCTCTACCGGGCCGTGCACCGGCTCGACCCGGCGTTCATGGACACCGCGGCGCGGCTCGCGGCGATCACCGACTCCGACGGGTACGACGGCTACGAGGGCCCCGACGACCCGCTGGGGCTGGCCTCCGTGTCGCTGGCCGGGCTCGGCCAGGACGCGGCGGACGCGGCCGAGGCCCAGTCCCAGGCGCAGTCGGGGAGCGAGCCGGAGGGGCCGCTCGGCTCCGACATCCTGCTCGGCCGGGAGCCGGCGCCGCCGCTCGGCGGCAGCGGTCCGCCCGTCGCGCCCGATGCGCTGCGGGAGAAGCTGCCGCCCCCGCCTACGCAGCCGCCGGCGCCGCGTTTCCCCGAGGGGCCGACGGATCCCGCGCTGCTCGCCGAGGCACTGGCCGAGCTGGAGCGGATGGTCGGGCTCGAACCGGTGAAGCGCCAGGTGAAGGCGATCTCCGCGCAGCTGCGCATGGCGCGGCTGCGGGCCGGTCAGGGGCTTCCGGTCCAGCCGCCGAAACGTCACTTTGTCTTCTCGGGCCCCTCGGGCACCGGCAAGACCACGGTGGCACGCATCCTGGGGCGGATCTTCTACGCGCTCGGGCTGCTCGGCGGGGACCATCTCGTCGAGGCGCAACGGGCCGACCTGGTCGGTGAGTTCCTGGGCCAGACCGCCGTCAAGGCGAACGAGCTGATCGACTCGGCGATCGGCGGGGTGCTCTTCGTGGACGAGGCGTACAGCCTCTCCAACTCCGGTTACAGCAAGGGCGACGCCTACGGCGACGAGGCCCTTCAGGTGCTGCTGAAGCGGGCCGAGGACAACCGTGACCACCTCGTGGTGATCCTGGCGGGTTATCCGGAGGGGATGGACCGGCTGCTCGCCACCAACCCGGGGCTCTCCTCGCGCTTCACGAGCCGGGTCGACTTCCCGAGCTACCGGCCGCTCGAACTGACCGCGATCGGCGGGGTGCTGGCCGCCGAGAACGGTGACCTGTGGGACGAGGAGTCCGTGGACGAGCTGCGCTCGATCAGCGGACACGTGGTCGACCAGGGATGGATCGACGAGCTGGGCAACGGCAGGTTCGTCCGGACGCTGTACGAGAAGAGCTGCGCCTACCGTGATCTGCGGCTGTCCGGCTACAGCGGTACTCCTACGCGCGATGACCTGGCCACGCTGCGGCTGCCCGATCTGATGCAGGCGTACGGCGAGGTGCTCTCGGGACGCGGCCCGGCGGGCCGGAGCCCCCAGGACCCGACGGGTACATGACCCGCCGGGTCCCGGAGGCGGCCGGCTCCGGCCGGTGCCCGAGGCCTCGGGCACCGGCCACCAGGCACCGGGTACGGGCCGGGATTCAGCGGGCCAGGACCTGCGAGGCCTGGTCCGTGCGCTGCTCGCCGACGAGGGTCGCCCGGGGGACGGACGCCGCCCGGTGGGAGGGGTCGCGTACCTCCCCGACCAGCATTTCGAGGACGTCCTCCAGCGCCACCAGGCCGAGCACCCGCCCGGACGCGTCCGCGACCTGGGCGAGATGGGTGGCCGCGCGGCGCATCACGGTGAGGGCGTCGTCCAGCGGGAGTTCCGCGCGGAGCGTCGCCATGGGGCGCCAGATGTGCTGGGGTACGGCCCGGTCGGCCATCTCCAGATCGAGCACGTCCTTGACGTGCAGGAACCCCATGAAGGCACCGCCGCCCTCGGCGCACACCGGGAAGCGGGAGTAGCCGGTGCGTACCGTCAGCTCCTCGATCTCCCGCGGCGTGACCGCCGGGTCCACGGTGACCAGTGAGGCGCGGGTGAGGAGCACGTCGGTGACCGGGCGGCTGCCCAGCTCCAGCGCGTCCTCCAGCCGCTCCTGCGCCTCGGGTTCCAGCAGCCCCGCCTGTCCCGAGTCCTCGACGAGCCGGTTGAGCTGCTCGCTGGTGAAGACGGCCTCCACCTCGTCCTTGGGTTCGACGCGGAAGGCCCGCAGGACGAGCCGGGCGCAGGCGCCGAGGCCTGCGGTGACCGGCCGGCAGAGGCGTGCGAAGCCGACCAGGCCGGGGCTGAGCCACAGCGCGGTCTTCTCCGGTGCTGCCATGGCGAGGTTCTTGGGGACCATCTCGCCGATGACGAGGTGCAGGAAGACGACGAGCGCCAGGGCGATGACGTATCCCAGCGGATGGATCAGGCCCTCCGGCACGCGCATCGCGTGGAAGACGGGCTCCAGGAGCCGCGCCACCGTCGGTTCGGCCACCGCGCCGAGCGTCAGGGAGCAGACGGTGATGCCGAACTGCGCGGCGGCCATCATCTGCGGCAGGTTCTCCAGCCCGTACAGCGCCTGCCGGGCCTTGGCCGAGCCGCGCGCGGCGTGCGGTTCGATCTGGCTGCGGCGTACGGAGACGAGGGCGAACTCGGCCCCGACGAAGTAGCCGTTGGCGAGAACGAGGAGAAGGGCGAAGGCGAGTTGCAGCACGCTCATCGGACGGCCTCCACCGGCGCGGGGGCCTGGGCGGAGACCTCGGCGGGAGCGCCCACGAGGACGTCGGCCGCGGTGGCGGCGGGGGCCTTGCCGGGCGGCGACCCGGTGCGGGCCAGCGGCGCGGCCGGGTGGTCCGGTACGAGCCCGGCCGGTCCTTCGTCCGTCAGCCGTATCAGCCGGACCCGCTCGGCCCGGTAGCGGTCCACCTGGCGTACGGAGAGCCGCCAGCCGGGCAGCTCCGCGCGGTCGCCGGGGGCCGGGATCCGGCCGAGCAGATCGGCGACGAGCCCGGCGAGTGTCTCGTACGGGCCCTCGGGTACGTCGAGTCCGATGCGCCGCAGGGTGAGGACCCGGGCGCTGCCGTCGGCCTCCCAGGCGGGCCGGCCGTCCACGGGGTCGACGGGGGCGAGTTCCGGCCGTCCGTCCCGCTCGGCGTCGTGCTCGTCGAGCACCTCGCCGACGAGTTCCTCGACGATGTCCTCCAGGGTGACGACCCCGGCCGTACCGCCGTACTCGTCGACCACAGCGGCTATGGGCTGCTCGTTGCGCAGCCGCGCCAGGAGCTGCTGCACCGGCAGGGTCTCCGGGACGAAGAGGGCGGTGACGGCGATCCGGCCGACCGGGGTCCGCCGCCGCTCCGCCACGGGGACGGCGAGCGCGTCCTTGAGATGCACCATGCCGATGATCTCGTCGATGCGCTCGCGGTAGACGGGGAAGCGGGAGAGCCCGGTGGCCCGGGTGAGGTTGAGGACGTCGGCCGCCGTCGCGTCCGCCTGGAGGGCGCTGACCTTCACCCGGGGGGTCATCACGTGCTGTGCCGTGAGCCGGCCGAGGGAGAGGGTCCGTACGAACAGGTCGGCCGTGTCCTGTTCGAGGGTGCCGGCCTGCGCGGAGTGGCGGGCCAGGGAGACGAGTTCGCCGGGGGTCCTGGCCGAGGCGAGTTCGTCGGTCGGCTCCACGCCGAGTATCCGCACCAGCCGGTTGGCGACGGCGTTGAGCAGGGAGATCACCGGCCGGAAGACGGTGGCGAAGAGGTACTGCGGGCCCGCCACGAACCGCGCGACCTGGAGCGGCCGGGAGACCGCCCAGTTCTTGGGGACGAGCTCACCGATCACCATCTGGAGGGCGGAGGCCAGCAGCATGCCGATGACCACCGCGATGCCGGAGACGGCTCCGGCGGGCAGTCCGGTCGCGGCGAGCGGCGGGCCGAGCAGTTCGGCGAGCGCCGGCTCGGCGAGCATGCCGACGACGAGCGAGGTGATGGTGATGCCGAGCTGGGTGCCGGAGAGCTGGAAGGAGAGTTCCCGCAGGGCTCTGACGACGGTACGGGCGCGGCGGTCGCCCTCGGCGGCGGCGCGCTCGGCGTCGGGGCGGTCGACCGTGATCAGGCCGAACTCGGCCGCCACGAAGAACCCGTTGGCGAGGATGAGAAGGAACGCTGCGGTGAGCAGCAGAAGGGGGATGGTCATGCCGCCGCCTCGTCGAAGGGGGCGGCGCAGGTACTACCGGACGATCCGTCCATTGCTGGAGGGAGTCACTCCTCGGGTCGCAGGATGCCCCGCGGGCCGTCGAGGGCCGTGTGATGCGGGGCGGGGCGCGCTCGGCGCCTCCACCACCAGAGTAATCAAGACAGGGGCCGGACGGACAGGACCTGGCAACCGGTCACCGGTGCGCGGCCGGTGTCCCGGTGGCTGCCGGAGGCGTTCGCCGCTGGTCAGTCGTGGTCCCGCGCGGCGCGGGACTCGGTCAGGTCGCGCAGCGCGCGGGCGTCGCGGATGGCGTGCGCCTTGGCCACGCCCGGCTGAATACCGAGGACGGGCAGGCTGCTTCCGTCGCTGAGGTCGAGGAAGACCCAGGGGTCGCCGGGCCGCAGATTGACGCGCAGGATCTCGGCCCATTCCAGCCGGCGGGTGCGGGTGAGATTGACGACAGTCACGCCCGTGTCGTCGGCGACGACCTTCGGACGGCTGAGCAGCGCCAGCACGCCGAAGAACAGCAGCGCGGTGAGGATGAAGCTCAGCCGCTCCCCCGCGCCGAGCTGGTCGAGCACCAGGCCGATGGCCGAGATGACGACGAACATGACCGTGCCGACGGACAGCAGCACCGTACGGGTGGCGGTCGGCCGGAACGTGACCGGCAGGGCGGGTACGGCGGGGGCGGGCACGGACATGACGGGTCTTCCCGGGGTGGTGGCCGGAGGCCCCGGGGGCCTCCGGCGGGACGGTTCGGGTGCGGCGGGTGCCGGTCAGAGCCGGCAGGCGTGGATGGCCGTGGTGAGGATGGCGCGGGCGCCCAGCTGGTAGAGGTCGTCCATGATCCGCTGGGCCTCCTTGGCCGGGACCATCGCGCGGACGGCGACCCACCCCTCGTTGTGCAACGGGGAGACGGTCGGCGATTCGAGCCCCGGGGTGAGCGCGACGGCCCGCTCCAGGTGCTCGGCGCGGCAGTCGTAGTCCATCATCACGTACGTACGGGCGACGAGGACGCCCTGGAGGCGGCGCAGGAACTGCTGCACCTTCGCTTCCGCGGCGTCGGAGCCGGTGCGCCGGATGACGACCGCCTCCGAGGTCATGATCGGCTCGCCGATGACTTCGAGGCCCGCGTTCCGCAGCGAGGTGCCGGTCTCCACCACGTCCGCGATGATCTGGGCGACGCCCAGTTCGATGGCGGTCTCGACCGCGCCGTCGAGGTGGACGACGGAGGCGTCGACGCCGTGGT
This sequence comes from Streptomyces sp. NPDC059255, assembly GCF_042752355.1. Lineage (NCBI taxonomy): Bacteria > Bacillati > Actinomycetota > Actinomycetes > Kitasatosporales > Streptomycetaceae > Streptomyces > Streptomyces sp. NPDC059255. The sequence goes on along the minus strand of NZ_JBHYZP010000038.1, from coordinate 66,160 downwards.
CGGCGAGGTGCTGGGCCACGATGCCCTCGTACGAGGTGGCGACGGTCATGCCGCCGAACTCGGTGACTCCGGTCGCCGTGCCCGGCTTGGTGGCGTAGCGGAAGGTGGAGCGGGCGAAGCCGAGCGGCAGGATCTCCTCGGCGTCGGCCTCCGAGTCCAGCAGCAGATCGCGGCCGGTGATGCCGATGTCGAGCTTGCCGGAGCTGACGTAGATCGCGATGTCGCGGGGGCGCAGGTAGAAGAACTCGACCTCGTTCTCCGGGTCGACCAGGACGAGTTCCTTGGACTCCTTGCGCTGCTGGTATCCGGCCTCATGGAGCATCGCCGACGCAGGCCCGGAGAGTGAACCCTTGTTGGGGACGGCGATGCGCAGCATGAGGTCTTGTTCCTTCGTGCGGAGGGTGAGCGGGACAGGCGAACAGCGGGACGAACGGTGTGGAACGGGTGGATCGGTACGCCTACGGAGCGGTACCGGGGCGATGCTCAGAGATGGGCGTACACGTCGTCAAGGGAGATTCCGCGCGCCACCATCATCACCTGGACGTGGTAGAGGAGCTGGGAGATCTCCTCGGCGGCGGCTTCCTTGCCCTCGTACTCGGCGGCCATCCATACTTCGGCCGCCTCCTCGACGACCTTCTTGCCGATGGCGTGTACGCCCTTCTCCACCAGTTCGGCGGTGCGGGAGGTGGCGGGGTCGCCGTGGGCGGCCTTCTGCTGGAGCTCGCTGAACAGCTCCTCGAACGTCTTCTTGGACATGGTGACGCTTACTTTACGCGGCTGGACTCACTCGACTGGCGCCAGGGTTCGGCGATGGTCCGGAGGGTGGTCGCGGTCGCGACGGCGGCGGTGACCGCCTCGTGTCCCTTGTCCTCGTGGGAGCCTTCGAGACCGGCCCGGTCCAGGGCCTGTTCCTCGGTGTCGCAGGTCAGTACGCCGAAACCGATGGGGACCCCGGTGTCCACGGAGACCTGGGTGAGGCCCTGGGTGACGCCCTGGCACACATAGTCGAAGTGCGGGGTGCCGCCCCGGATGACGACCCCGAGCGCGACGACCGCGTCGTAACCGCGTCCCGCGAGCACCTTGGCGACGACGGGCAGCTCGAAGCTGCCGGGCACGCGCAGCAGCGTCGGCTCGTCGATGCCGAGGTCACGCAGGGCGCGCAGGGCGCCGTCGACGAGACCGTCCATGATCTTCTCGTGCCACTGCGCCGCGATCACGGCGACCCGGAGGTCTCCGCAGTTCTTCACGCTCAGTTCGGGTGCGCCCTTGCCGCTCACGTCTCTCCTCGGATGCTGTGCTGCTGGTCGGGGGGGGTGCGCCGGCCGGGCGTCAGCCGTGGCCGGCCGTGCGGTCCTACTGGTTGCCGCAGGTGGAGACGGCGGTGTCGAGCCACGGCAGGTCGTGGCCCATCCGGTCGCGCTTGGTGCGCAGGTAGCGGAGGTTGTGCTCGCCCGCTTGGACGGCCATCGGCTCGCGCCCGGTGACCCGCAGGCCGTGCCGGACGAGGGCCGTGGTCTTGTCGGGGTTGTTGGTCATCAGCCGCAGGCTGCGCACCCCGAGGTCGTCGAGGATCCGCGCGCCCGCCGCGTAGTCGCGGGCGTCGGCGGGCAGCCCCAGCTCCAGGTTGGCGTCCAGGGTGTCGCGGCCCCGCTCCTGGAGTTCGTACGCGCGGAGCTTGGAGAGCAGGCCGATGCCGCGCCCCTCGTGGCCGCGCAGGTAGACGACGACGCCGCGGCCCTCCGCGGTGACGCGCTCCATGGACGCCTGGAGCTGGGGGCCGCAGTCGCACCGCTGGGAGCTGAAGATGTCGCCGGTCAGGCACTCGGAGTGGACGCGCACGAGCACGTCCTCGCCGTCGCCGAGCTCCCCGTGGACGAGGGCGACGTGCTCGACCCCGTCGACGGTGGAGCGGTATCCGTACGCGGTGAAGTCGCCGTAGGCGGTGGGCAGGCTGACCTCGGCCTCCCGGCGGACCGTGGGCTCCTCGGTGCGGCGGTACGCGATCAGATCCTCGATGGAGATGATCGTCAGGCCGTGCTTGCGCGCGAACGGGACCAGCTCGGGAAGGCGCAGCATCACCCCGTCCTCGCCCGCGATCTCCACGATCGCGCCGGCCGGACGCAGCCCGGCGAGCCGGGCGAGGTCGACGGCGGCCTCGGTGTGGCCGTTGCGCACGAGGACACCGCCGGACCTGGCGCGCAGCGGGAAGACATGGCCGGGGCGGACGAAGTCGCCGGGCTCCGCCTCGCCCGAGGCGAGGAGCCGGAGCGTGGTGGCGCGGTCGGCGGCGGAGATGCCGGTGGTGACGCCGTGGACGCCGGAGGCGTCGACGGTGACGGTGAAGGCGGTCCGCATCGACTCGGTGTTGTCGCCGACCATCTGCGGGAGTTCCAGGCGGTCCAGCTCCGCGCCGTCCATGGGGGCGCAGATCATGCCGCGGCACTCGCTCATCATGAAGGCGATGATCTCGGGGGTGGCCTTCTCGGCGGCGATGACGAGATCGCCCTCGTTCTCGCGGTCCTCGTCGTCCACGACCACGACGGGGCGGCCGGCCGCGATGTCGCGTATGGCCTGGGCCACGGGGTCGAGGGAGAGGTCCTCGGCGTGGTCGCGGGAGGACCAGGCGAGGCGCGGCGGGTCGGTGAGCGGGGTCCCGGGGGTTTCGGGGTGCGGGATACCGGCCGCCGCCCCGTCGAGGGCGGTGGTGGGGGCGGGGGACGGACGAGCGGTCATGCTGCTGCTCCTTCCAGGGGCATGGCGCCGGCGCGGGAGCGCAGCCACCAGTCGCGCATGCCCCACAGGACGAGGGCGAGGTAGATGACGTAGACGAGGCCGGAGAAGGCCAGTCCGCTGCTGAAGGCGAGGGGGACGCCGACCAGGTCGACGAGGAGCCAGGCGAACCAGAACTCGACGAGGCCGCGCGCCTGGGCGACCATCGCCGCGAGGGTGCCGGTGAAGATGTACGCGTCGGGCCAGGGGTTCCAGGACAGTTCGGGTACGGCGACGAAGAGCCCGCCGACGGCGAGGGTGCCCAGGGCCGTACCGCCGAGGAGCACCCCGCGCTCACGCCAGGTGGCGAACCGTACGGCGATCGATCCGTCCTGCGCCTGCTTTCTGCCCCGTTGCCACTGGCGCCAGCCCCACACCGCGACGCCGATGACCAGGAGCTGCTTGCCGACGCCGCCGCTGAGGTGGGCGGAGGCGTACGCGCCGACGAGGATGACGCCGGAGAGGAGCTGGGCGGGCCAGGTCCAGATGGAGCGTCGCCAGCCGAGGGCGAGCGCGGCCAGACCGATGGTGTTGCCGATCATGTCGGACCACAGGATGTGCTGACCGAAGGCGCTGAACGCCTCACCGTTCAGCCAGGACAGGGTGCTCACCGCGCGGACTCCTCGGCCTGTGCGCGCTGAGCGGGCGTCAGCAGGCGCTCGACGTACTTCGCGATGACGTCGACCTCCAGGTTGACCGGGTCGCCCGGCCCCTTGATGCCGAGGGTGGTCAGCGCGAGGGTGGTGGGGATGAGGCTGATGGTGAAGTGGTCGGTGCCCGCGTCGACGACCGTGAGGCTGACGCCGTCCACGGTGATGGAGCCCTTCTCCACGACGTAGCGGGTCAGGGCGGCGGGCAGTGAGATCTTGACGATCTCCCAGTGCTCGGAGGGCGTGCGCTCGACGATGGTGCCGGTGCCGTCGACGTGGCCCTGGACGATGTGTCCGCCGAGCCGCCCGCCGAGGGCCATGGGCCGCTCCAGGTTGACGCGGGAGCCGGCCCCGAGGGCGCCGAGGCTGGACCGGTCGAGCGTCTCGGCCATCACATCGGCGGTGAACTCGCCGTCCCCGGACTCGACGACCGTCAGACAGACACCGTTGACGGCGATGGAGTCCCCGTGCCGGGCGTTCTCGGTGACGACGGGTCCGCGCAGGCGGAAGCGGGAGGAGTCACCGAGGTTCTCCACGGCGGTGACCTCACCCAGTTCTTCGACGATTCCGGTGAACACTCAACGCTCCTTCGTGGCGGTCATGGCAGTGCTGGCGGTGCCCGTGGTCGCTGCGGGCCCGGCGGCCCGCGCGACGGGGGATCCGGGGGCCGCCGCGGCCCCTTCGGGGATCGTGGTGGCGCTTTCGGGTATCGCGAATGCCCCTTCGGGGATCGCGGTGATCCGCAGGTCGGGGCCGATCCGTACGGTCTCCGTCATCCGCAGGCGCAACGCCGCGGCGATCGTGGTGATTCCGGCGTCGCCGAGCGCGGCGGGACCGGCGCCGAGGAGGACCGGTGCGAGATAGCCGACGACCTTGTCGACCGCGCCCGCGGCGACGAAGGAGCCGGCCAGCGCCGGGCCGCCTTCGAGGAGTACGGAGCGGACACCGCGCTCGTGCAGGGCGGCCAGCAGGGCGGGGACGGAGAGCCCCCGGCCCCCGGCCGCGCGGGGCAGCCGTACGGCGTCGGGGAGATGGCGGGCGTCGGCGTCCTCGGCGACGGCGATCAGGGTGGGCGCGCCGCCGTCCAGGACCCGGGCGCCGGGCCGCACGGCGGTCGCCTCGGTGTCCACGACGACCCGCAGCGGCTGGACGGCGCCCTCGATGCCGCGGACCGCGAGCTGCGGGTCGTCGGCGCGGGCGGTGCCGGAGCCGACCACGACCGCGTCGGCCTCGGCCCGCAGCCGGTGCACGTCGGCGCGCGCCTCGGCGGAGGTGATCCAGCGGCTGGTGGCGTCGGCGGCGGCGGTCCGGCCGTCGAGGGTGGCCGCGTACTTCCACAGGACGTACGGGCGGCCCCGGCGTACGGAGGTGAGCCAGGCGGCGTTGCCCGCCTCGGCCTCGGCGGCGAGCAGCCCGGGCTCGGCGGTGATCCCGGCGGCGCGCAGGGTGGCGGCGCCCCCGGCGGCCTGCGGGTTCGGGTCGGGGACCGCGTAGTGGACGCGGGCGACCCCGGCGTCGATCAGCGCCTGGGCGCAGGGGCCGGTGCGGCCGGTGTGGGCGCAGGGTTCGAGCGTGACGTACGCGGTGCCGCACCGGGCCCGGGGTCCCGCCGCGCGCAGGGCGTGGACCTCGGCGTGCGGGCCGCCGGCGCGGCGGTGGAAGCCCTCGCCGACGAGGTGTCCCGAGGCGTCCAGGATCACGCATCCGACGACCGGATTGGGGCTGGTGGAGCCGAGTCCGCGGGCGGCGAGCGCGACGGCCCGCCGCATGGCGTCCGCGTCGGTGACGCGTTCGGCTTGGGTGGCCACCCGGGTCCTCCTGCCTCTTCGGGCACGGACTCCGGGGCCTGTCGATGACGACAGAGAAACGGGAACTCACCGGGGAACGCCGAGGCCGGGGAGCCGGCTCGTCGGAGGACGAACCCGCCCGGGGCGGCGTACCGGTAAGAGCCCGCCGCGCACTGCCTCCCATCCGGACTTTAACCGTCGGTCCAGGAATCTCACCTGGTCAACCGGCCACTGGATGCGGCCGGGTCGCGGACTGTAACCGCCGGTTCGGAATTGCACCGACCCCGGAGTGCGCTGCTGCTGGTACGCGACCAGTGTGCCACGGCTGATCGTCGGCGTTCCGGACGAGCGCTGTGGGCTGACTCACAGAAGGGGCGGGAATGCCGCCGGGGGGTTGCGCTCCACCCTTCCTTCCTGCACCTCCGCCGGGGAGCCGGCCGCTCGGCTACGGGGTGACGGCGCGGGGGCGGGGGCGCGAGCCGCCCCGCGTCTCATATGCCGGGCGCGCACAGCCTCATATGCCGGGCGCGAACAGCTCGTCCTGCGCCGCGTCGCGCGCGGTGAGCAGCGCGCCCCTGAGCACCGCGGCGCCGCCGAGCGCCCCGGGTCTGACCTCGGTCCGGAGCGGGGACATCGCGGCGAGCCGGTCCTCGACCCGGGCGGCCAGCGCCTCGCCGCCCGCGTGGCCGACCTCTCCGGCCAGCACGATCCGGCCGGGGTCGAGGACGGCGGCGACCCCCGCGGCGCCGATGGCCAGCCGGTCGGCGAGGGCGTCGAGGAACTCCCCCGCGCCGGGCCGCCCGTCCCCGACGGCGGCGCGCACCAGCGCGGCGGACGGCGGCTCCTGGGGCGCGCCGGGCGCGGGCACGAGCCCGTACCCCTCGGCGAGTTCGCAGACGGCGGCCGACCCCGCCAGGCTGTGGAAGCCGCCGTCGCAGGCCGTCGCCGAGGGCAGCCCCCCGGTGCCGGGCACGGGCAGGAAGCCGATCTCGCCCGCGCCGCCCGAGGCGCCCCGGCGGAGCCGCCCGTCGAGCACGACGGCCGCGCCGATGCCGTGGCCGATCCAGAGCAGTACGAAGGTGTCCTGGCCGCGGGCGGCGCCGAGCCGCTGCTCGGCGAGGGCGGCGAGGTTGGTCTCGTTCTCGACCAGGAGGGCGGCGGGCAGCCGCTCCTGGAGCACGGCGACGAACCGCCGGTGCCACTCCGGCAGCCCGGTGGTCTCGCGGAGTACGCCGGTGGCGTCGACCAGGCCGGGGGCGCCGATGCCGACGCTGTGCAGGGGTACGGAACCGGCCTGCCGGGCGGTGCCCTCCAGCAGCGCCGCGGCCTGCTCGACCGCGGGCTCCGTCGCGGTGTCGCTGCCGATGGGCAGGACGGCCTCGGCGAGGGTGACGCCGAGCAGATCGGCGACGACGACGGCGACACTGTCGGTCCGTACGTCCAGGGCGGCGAGATGGGCGCGGTCGGCGACGATCCCGTACAGCCGGGCCCGGGGGCCGCGGCGGCGGACGTCGGTCTCCCCGACGACGGTGACCAGTCCCGACTCCTGGAGCCGGTCCACCAGATCGGCGACGGTGGGGCGGGAGAGCCCGGTCATCGTCTTGAGCTGTCCCGCCGTCAACGGGCCTTCCTGCTGGAGCAGTCGCAGGGCCAGCCGGTCGTTGATGGCCCGGGCGGTGCTCGGGGATGCGGCCATGCCGGGTTCCTTCCAGACAGCCGCCGGGGCACGGATGTCGCCGGCGGTCCTGAGGTGCCTCCCGCCTGTCTCTATTTATCAGGCAGGGTTCCTGATAATTTACTCCCCGCACCTGGCAGAGGTGCGTCAGGGGTGGGCCCGGGCGACGGGACGCCCGCCGGAGCGGGACCCTCAGGGGAGGACGGAACGGCATGCGGGCTGAAGCGGTCGGCGACAAGCACGGCAGGCACGACCAGCAGGGGTTGCGGCGGGCCCGGCTCGCCATCGCCGTCGTCTTCTGTGTGCACGGCTCGGTGACCGGCAGTTTCGCCACCCGGGTCCCCTGGATCCAGGAGCACGCCGGCCTCAGCGCGGGGCAGCTCGGTCTGGCGCTCGCCTTTCCGGCGATCGGTTCGGTGACCGCGATGCCGGTCGCGGGGGCGATCAGCCACCGGTTCGGCTCGCGCACCGCGCTGCGGGGGCTGCTCTCCCTGTGGACTCTGGCCCTGATCCTGCCGTCGCTGGCGCCGAACCTCGTCACCCTGTGCGCGGCGCTCTTCGTCTTCGGCGCCTCGTCGGGCATGTCGGACGTGGTGATGAACGCGCTCGGCCTGGAGACCGAGGCCCGGCTCGACCGGTCGATCATCTCCAGCCTGCACGGCATGTGGAGCACGGGCGCCCTGATCGGGTCGGCGGCCGGCGCCCTCGCGGCCCATCTCGGCGCGGACGCGCGGCTGCACCACCTCCTCGCGGCCCTCGTTCTCACGGCGCTCGGCCTGATCGCCTGTCAGCGCGTGCTGGACGTACGGAGCGCGCCCGAGGCGGAGGCTCCGCCGAGGTTCGCGCTGCCGCCCCGGTCCGCGCTGCTCATCGGGGTCGTCGGGTTCTGCGCGGTCTTCGCGGAGGGCGCGAGCCTGGACTGGTCGGCGGTCTATCTGCGGGACGTCCTGGACACCTCGCCCGGGGTGGCCGCCGCGTCGACGACGGCCTTCGCGCTCACCATGGCCGTCACCCGGCTCTCCGGCGACCGGGTGGTCGACCGGTTCGGCGCGGTACGGACCGTGCGCACCGGCGGGGTGCTCGCCGCGGCGGGCGGTCTGCTGGTGGTCGTCGCGCCGCAGCCCCTGGTCGCCATGGCCGGATTCGGGCTGCTGGGGCTCGGGGTCGCGGTGGTCGTGCCGCTGGCCTTCGCGGCGGCGGGGCGCTCGGGTCCCAACCCGAGCCAGGCCATCGCGGGGGTGGCCACCATCACGTACACCTCGGGGCTGATCGCGCCCTCCGCGATCGGCGCGGTCGCCGACGCGACCTCGCTGGTGGTCTCGTTCGGGCTGGTCACGCTGCTCGCCTGCGGTCTGGTCGTGGGCGCGGGGGTGCTGCGTACGGGCGACCGGCGCGCCGCGCACGGGGCCGCCGACGCGGCGCACGCCCCGGGCGGCGAGCGGGCCGGCGACCCGGCCGCGGCGTCCGACCCGCTGGCCTGAGGCCCTCCGGGCGGAGCGGGTCCGGCGGCGGCACTACGATGGGCGCTGATCTTTTTCGGCCACACAGCCGCCCGATCGGCTGAGAGCCTGTCGGGTGACCTCCGACCGGGCGCGGTCGGAGGTCACCCGACAGCCTCCGAGCCCGGTCCGGGCCGTGGCGGCGCCGGTCCCCGTGCCGGACGCGACCCCCAGAAGTGGAGCACCACCCATGAAGCTCGGCGTGCGCTGGACCCTGCACGGAGACGGGCGCACGCCCGCACCGGGCGCCGTCGTCCGCCCCGACGAGCGGCTGTCGTGGCCCCGTACGGCGGGACTCGGCGCCCAGCACGTGGTGGCGATGTTCGGCGCCTCGTTCGTGGCCCCGGTCCTGATGGGCCTGGACCCCAACCTCGCGATCATGATGTCCGGCATCGCGACGGTGATCTTCCTGCTGGCGACCCGTGGCCGGGTGCCGAGCTATCTGGGGTGTTCGCTCTCGTTCGTCGGAGTGGCCGCGGCGATCCGGGCCTCGGGCGGCGACAGCTCCACCGTCACCGGCGCGATCCTGGTCGTGGGCGGTGTGCTCCTGCTGGCCGGGCTCGCGGTACGGCACTTCGGCGCCCGGATCATCCACACCGCGATGCCGCCCGTGGTGACGGGCGCGGTCGTGATGCTGATCGGCTTCAACCTGGCGCCGGTGACGGCCGCCACGTACTGGCCGCAGGACCAGTGGACCGCGCTGCTGGTGATGGTGTTCACCGGCCTCGCCGTGGTCTGTCTGCGCGGCTTCTGGTCCCGGATCGCGATCTTCCTCGGGCTGGTCTTCGGGTACGCGATCTCCTGGATCTTCGACCGGGTCCTGGGCCGGATCCACTCCCCGGCGGGCGGCGCCGAGGCCGTCGACCACTGGCGGCTGGATCTGTCGGGCGTCGGCAAGGCCCCCTGGATCGGGCTGCCGGACTTCCACGGGCCGAGCTTCGAGTGGTCGGCGATCCTGCTCGCGCTGCCGGTCGTGATCGCGCTGATCGCGGAGAACGCGGGCCATGTGAAGGCCGTCGGCGAGATGACCGGCGACCCGCTCGACGACGAGCTGGGCACGGCGATCGCGGCGGACGGCGCGGCCTCCATGCTCTCCACCGCCGTCGGCGGCCCGCCCAACACCACGTACTCCGAGAACATCGGCGTCATGGCCGCCACGCGCGTCTACTCCACCGCGGCGTACTGGGCCGCCGCCGGTTTCGCCCTGCTCTTCGGCCTCTGCCCCAAGTTCGGCGCGGTCGTGGCCGCGATCCCGGGCGGGGTCCTCGGCGGCATCACCGTCATCCTGTACGGCATGATCGGCCTGCTCGGCGCGCAGATCTGGACCAACGCCGGGGTGGATCTGCGCAATCCGCTCAATCTGGTGCCGACGGCCGCGGGCGTCATCATCGGGGTCGGCGGGGTGAGCCTGAAGATCACCGACAACTTCGAGATCGGCGGGATCGCCCTCGGCACGATCGTGGTGATCACCGGCTACCACGCGCTGCGCGCCTTCGCCCCGGCACATCTCAAAGGATCCGAGGGATCCGACGGAGCTGACGGGCTCGACGGATCCGGCGGATCCGGTGGTTCCGAGGGACCCGGAGCGGGCGGATCCGACGAGCCCGCTCAGCCGGTCGCCAGCTCGTAGGCGTAGTCCGGGGTAAACGAACCCGCCGCCCCGTTGCAGCCGTCCGACTCCCCCGGCAGCTTCACCCACAGGTAGGCGTCGATCCGCGCCTCGCCCGTGTCGGTCGTCGGCGCCCGGCCCAGCGCCCGGCCCGCCGGATCGCACCACTGCCCGGCGGCCGGGGCCCCGTTGCCGTTCCGGCTGGTGTCGATCACCGCGCCGAGCCGGGCCGGGCCGCCGAGCGCGGCCAGCACCCGCCGGGCGTACGCCGCCTCGTCGGCGGTGCGGTGGAAGTTGGAGACGTTGGTGAAGATGCCGTCACCGCTGCTCGCGGCCCCGGCGGCACGCAGCAGCGACGCCTGCCGCTCCGCCGGGTGCCAGCCGGAGTGGCCCGCGTCGAAGTAGACCCGCGCCTTCGGGGCGGCCGCGTGGATCGTCCGGGCCGCGCGGGCCAGCGAGGCGTACCGGGCCGCGCGCGCCGCCGCGTCGAGGCAGTCGGAGAGCGCGACCGAGTCGGGTTCGAGGACGACGATCGACGGTCCCGCGCCGAGCCCCGCCGCGAACTCCGCGATCCAGCCGTCGTACGCCGCGAGGTCGGGCGCCCCGCCCTGCGAGGCGCCCCCGCAGTCCCGGTCGGGGATCGCGTACGGCACGAGGACGGGCACCCGGCCGGCCGCGGCGGCCCCGGCCGTCACCGCGCGCACCTCCCCCGTGACGGCGCCCGGGTTGTAGGCGGCGAACCAGACCGCGGCGGGCCGGTCCGCGATCCGCGACTCGATCAGCGGGCGCCGGGGGTCGTCGCGGTGCGCGGCGACCCAGTCGAGCACCTGGGACGCGGGATGCCGGTAGAGCGCGGCGTCCACGGGCCCGGCGCGCTCCGGGGAGCGGCGCCCGCCCTCGGGGGCGGCGGCCGACGGGGTGCGCGCCGCGGCCGTACGGGACGGGCTCGGCGCCGACAGCGGGGTGCTCGACGGCGGCGGCGAGGACACCGACGGGGCGACGGCGACCCGGGTGGGCGCCCCGGGCAGCGGCGCGAGCACCGGCGACGAGGTGGGGGCGGGCCCGGCCGTGTCCCGCCCGTCCGGTCCCGCGGCGGCGCTCAGCACGCCGGTGACGGTGGAGACGACGACCACCGCCGAGGCCGCGACGGCCATGGCGTGGTGCCGTACGGCACGGCGCCGTTCGGCCCGTTCGAGCTGAGCCGTGGAGCGCCGCGCCCCTGTTCCCGCCACCTGGACTCCCCCTTCGCACGGTGCCCGGCCGGGCGAGCGCCGGGCCGGGCGTGCGCGAGCCTATGCCGGTGGGCGGGGCGCACGGGCACGGATCGGCGAGGTGCACGGCCCCGACCGGGGCACGCCGCACCGATGTACGCCCGCTTCGGTCGCCCGGGCCCGGCCGCGCTCGGCCCCGCTGCGCAGCCGGCCCTCCGCCCCGGCGCGGGCCGCCGGTGGACACCTGTCGTACGACGGGAACCGGGAGCGCTCCCGGGCGGGCTCAGCCCTCCGGAAGTTCCACGGGCGCGAGTTCGTCGAACAGGTCGCCGGGCCCGGGGTTGACCGGGTCGGTGGCGCCGCCGAAGTGGCGCATCACCCCCCACACCGCGTTGAGCGCGGTCTGCACGGCGCCCTCGGCCCAGCCCGCCGTCCACGAGATGTCGTCCCCGGCCAGGAAGATCCCCCGCTGGTCCGCGGGCAGCCGGTCCTGCATGAAGTGGGTGAACAGCCGCCGCTGGTAGCGGTAGTGACCGGGCAGATTGGCCTTGAACGCGCCCATGAACCAGGGCTCGTTCTCCCAGGACACGGTCACCGGCCCGCCGATGAGGTGCTTCCTGATGTCGACCTTCGGATAGATCTCGCCGAGCGAGGTCAGCATCACCTCCATCCGCTCCTCCGGCGACAGCGGCAGCCACTTGAGGCTGTCGTCGCACCAGGTGTACGAGAGGCAGATGACCGCGGGCCGGTCCGGCCCGTCGTCCAGCAGATAGGTACCCCGGGTCATCCGGTCGGTGAGCGTCATCGACATCGTGTCGCGCCCGGTCGGCTCCCCCCGGTCGTCCACGGCCTCGTCCAGCCAGAACGGCCGGTCGACCGGCACGAACAGCTTGGAGGACTCCATGTAGTGGGTGCGCTCCATCGCCGTCCAGTGGTCGATCGGGAAGAGCGACTCGTCGCAGGCGATCTTGGAGAGCAGCAGCCAGGACTGGGCGGTGAAGACCGCGGCGCGGTACGTACGGATCCGGCCCGAGGCGTCCGTGACCGTGATCCGGTTGCCCGCCGTACGGTGCAGCCGGGTCACCGCGGGACGCGGCGCGCCGTCGTGCAGCGAGGCGAGCGAGGTACCGGCCGGCCAGTGTGTCAGCTTGCCGGGCGCGCGCTCCCAGAGCCGCAGCGGAAGCTGCTGGCTGCCGCCGACGATGGAGCGGTGGTGGTCGTCGGCCTCGGTGTAGACGACCCGCAGGATCTCCAGGATGGAGTTCGGGAAGTCGGTGTCCCAGCCCCCGGTGCCGAAGCCGACCTGGCCGAAGATCTCCCGGTGCCGGAAGGACGCGAAGGCCGGGGAGTCGCAGAGGAAGCCGTAGAAGGTCTGGTTGTCGAGCTTCTCGACCAGCTTCGCCCAGATCTCCCGGATCCGGGGCACATCGCGCTCGCGCAGCGCCCGGTTCATGGCGGAGAAGTCGGCGCCCTCCTCCAGGGCGGTGTTCCAGGCGTCCATCACCTCGTGGAAGACGGGCGGCAGTTCGTCGACGGTCCGCGCGTAGTGGGAGGTGCCCTTGAGGTCGACCACGGTGGAGGGGGTGCCGGGGGCCAGCGGGTTGGGGAAGGGCCGGGTCTCCAGGCCCACCAGGTCGATGTAGTGGCGCAGCGCGGTGGAGGACGGCGGGAAGCGCATCGCGCCCATCTCGGCGGTCAGCCCGGGGTCGCAGCCGTCGAAGCCGACGGTACGCAGCCGCCCGCCGATCCGGTCGGCCTCGTACACGACGGGCTTCAGCCCCATCTTCATCAGTTCGTACGCGGTGACGATGCCGGAGAGCCCGCCGCCGATGACGGCGACCTCCGTGCCGTGCTCGGCCGCGGGGATCTGGCCGAGCCCGGCGGGATGGGCGAGGAAGTCGTCGTACGCGTAGGGGAAGTCGGGACCGGCCATGGTGACCGGCGGCTGCGCGTCGGTGTGCTGGACGGCGGTGGGCACCGTGGACGTCATGGGGTACGGACTCCTCGCGGCATAGGGGACCGGGCATGCGGGACAGGGCATGCGGGACAGGGGCGGAACGATTCAGCGGATTCGGGAGGGGAGAGGAGAGGAGAGGCGCGGAGGTCAGCCCAGCGACGTGTAGAGGCCGGGGCGGCGGTCGTCCAGATACGGGTTGGCCGCGCGGGAGGCGGCCAGGAGTGCGCCGTCGACCTCGCCGAGGAGCAGTTCCTCGCCGCGTCCGGCGCGGGCGCGGACGGCTCCGTCGGGGGCGGCCAGGCAGCTCAGCCCGACGAACTCGAACGTGTCCCGCTCACCGGCCGCGCCCTCCTCGCCGGTCCGGTTGACGTACGCCACGTACATCTGGTTCTCGAAGGCCCGGACCGGCACCATCGATTCCGCGACGAACTGGAACGGGTGCATCTGGGCGGTGGGCACCAGCAGCAGATCGGTGCCGGCGAGGGCGTGGGCGCGGACGTTCTCCGGGAACTCCACGTCGTAGCAGATCATGATCCCGAGCCGCAGTCCGGCCAGTTCGGCCTGGACGACGGGGCGCTCCCCCGGGGTGAACCAGGTGCGCTCGAAGGAGCCGAAGAGGTGGGTCTTGCGGTAGTTGGCGAGGCGGTTGCCGTCGGGACCGATGAGCTGCGCGGAGTTGTAGACCGCGCCGCTCGCCGGTGCGGGGTCCCGCTCGGGGTAGCCGTAGAGCACCCCGAGCCCGTGGCGTACGGCGATCTCCGCGACCGCCGCGCCGCCGGGGCCCCCGGCGGTCTCGGCGAGCCGATGGACGGCGTCGCCGATGGCGTAACCGGTGAGGAACATCTCGGGGCAGACGAGCAGCCCGGCCCCGGCCGCCGCGGCCCGTCCCGCGGCCTCGTCGAGCACACGCAGACTGCCGTCGACGGAACCGGGCCGTCCCGAGCTCTGGAGCAGGGCGGTACGGAGCGGGGGCATGGCTGACCTCGGGCGGGGTGCGAAGGGGGTCCGGCGGGAGTCCGCCGGGACAGCTCGACGGTACGGTCCGGCCGCCGGGCGCGACAAGACGCGTCCGTTGCGCGCGAGCCATCGATCCGTTGCGTGTTCGGCGGCCCCGGCGGCGATTCGTTGTCCCGAGGCGATGGGAGCCGGCGGTTACGGCGGTCCGGCGGAGTGCCGGCGCAGCAGCGGGGACAGGACGAGCACCGACTTCGTGCGCTCCACGTACGGCTCGCCCGCGATCCGCTCCAGGACCTGCTCGAAGTGGCGCATGTCGGCGGCGAAGACCTGGACGACGGCGTCCGCCTCGCCGGTCACGGTGGAGGCCGCCACGACCTCGGGCAGCCGCTCCAGGCCCCGCCGGATGGCGTCGGGCGAGGTGTTGCGGCGGCAGTAGATCTCGATGAACCCCTCGGTCTCCCAGCCGAGGGCGGCAGGGGCGACCCGTACGGTGAACCCGGTGATCGCGCCCGTGGCGCGCAGCCGGTCGACGCGCCGCTTCACGGCGGGGGCGGAGAGCCCGACGAGGGAGCCGATGTCGGCGTAGGAGCGGCGGGCGTCCTCGGCGAGGGCGTGGACGATGCGTTCGTCGAGTTCGTTCAGTCGCACTGCTGGTGGTTCATTTCTCTGTGCGGGGGGGGCTCCGTGCGGGGGGGGCTCCGTGCCGGGGTTCTGTGCGGGAGTTCTGTGCGGAGGCTCCTTGCGAGGGGCTCCGTGCCCTCCCGTACCCGAACGGTACGGGAGAGCCGTCCCGCCTGCCCGATCAGCTCCAGCTGTGGTGCAGCGGCTTGCCCTCGGCGTACCCGGCGGCGCTCTGGACGCCGACTATCGCCTTCTCGGCGAACTCCGCGAGGGAGTTCGCGCCCGCGTAGGTGCACGAGGAGCGGAGGCCCGCGATGATCGAGTCGATCAGGTCCTCGACGCCGGGTCGCGCGGGGTCCAGGAACATCCGCGAGGTGGAGATGCCCTCCTCGAAGAGCGCCTTGCGCGCCCGGTCGTACGCCGACTCCTCGCTCGTACGGTTGCGTACGGCGCGGGCGGAGGCCATGCCGAAGGACTCCTTGTAGAGCCGCCCGTCGGCGGACTGCTGGAGGTCACCGGGCGATTCGTACGTACCGGCGAACCAGGAGCCGATCATCACGTTCGACGCGCCGGCGGCCAGCGCCATGGCGACATCGCGCGGGTGCCTGACCCCGCCGTCGGCCCAGACGTGCTTCCCTGCCTTGCGCGCCTCGGCGGCACACTCCAGCACGGCCGAGAACTGCGGGCGTCCCACGCCGGTCATCATGCGGGTGGTGCACATGGCGCCGGGACCGACCCCGACCTTGACGATGTCCGCGCCGGCCTCGATCAGATCGCGTACGCCCTCCGCGGCGACCACGTTGCCCGCGACGACCGGCACCTTCGGGTCGAGCGCGCGGACCGCCTTGACGGCGCTGATCATCGACTCCTGGTGGCCGTGGGCCGTGTCGACGACCAGGGTGTCGACGCCCGCGTCGAGCAGTTGCGCCGCCTTGCCCGCGACATCGCCGTTGACGCCGACGGCGGCGGCGATCCGCAGCTTGCCCGCGGCGTCGGTGGCGGGCGTGTAGAGGGTCGCGCGCAGCGCGCCCTTGCGGGTGAGGACACCGGCGAGCCGGCCCTCGGCGTCGACGGCCGGGGCGAGCTTGCGGTTGGCGTTGTCGAGGATGTGGAACGCCTCGCCCGGGTCGAGGTCCGCGGAGATCAGCACCAGGTCCTTCGACATCACCTCGGAGAGCTGGGTGAAGCGGTCCACGCCGGTCAGGTCGTGGTCCGTGACGATGCCGACGGGCTTGCGGTCGCCGTCGACCACGACGCCCGCGCCGTGGGCCCGCTTGGGCAGCAGGGAGAGCGCGTCGCCGACGGTCTGGAACGGGGTCAGCACGATCGGCGTGTCGAGCACGAGATGGCGCGTCTTGACCCAGGAGATGACGTCGGTGACGACCTCGATCGGAATGTCCTGCGGGATCACGACGAGTCCGCCGCGCCGGGCGACGGTCTCGGCCATCCGGCGGCCCGCGATCGCCGTCATGTTCGCGACGACGAGCGGAACGGTCGTGCCCGTGCCGTCCGGCGAGGAGAGGTCCACAGCCTGGCGGGAGCCGACGGCGGAGCGGCTCGGCACCATGAAGACATCGTCGTACGTCAGGTCGTACGGGGGCGTGACGTCATTGAGGAAACGCATACTGACTCTCTCACCTGCTGTTTCACTTGAGGGGCGGGTGGGGAGTCAGCGACGGGCCCGGTGGGCCCCGGCTGCGGCTCCTACGCCATCATCACCGATCCGCCGGCGTTCTGGCGAACCTGCCGGCCGGCTCTGTACGTTCCGCCAGAGGGCCGGTGGTGATCTTCGAAGCATCCTCCGAAATCCCCCGTCGAATCACCGTCGGTGCCTAGTCGTCGTCCGGGTCCGCCCGCTCCAGCGCGGGGTGCGGGGCGGGGGTGAACTCCGTCAGCAGGAAGTCGGCCGCGGCGGTGTCCGTGACCAGGCTGGTGACCAGCCCGGAGCGGAGTACGGCCCCGATCGCCTCGGCCTTGCGCAGCCCGCCCGCGATCGCCACGACCTCCGGGATACGGCGCAGCCGGTCCGCCTCGACGGTGATGCAGCGCTCGCCCAGGTCGCGGCCGACCCGGCGGCCCTCCGCGTCGAAGAGGTGCGCGGACATCTCGGCGGCGACGCCGAGCGAGGCGTAATGGGTGCGCTCCTCCTCGGTGATCATGTCGTGGACCGTGGAGATCCCGGGCTCCCAGGAGCCGATGGAGACGGCCGCGACGGTGACCTTGTCGAAGTACTCGAAGGCGCGCGCGATCCCGGTCTGGCTGCGCAGCGCGGCGGCGGTCGCCGGGTCGGGCAGCAGCATCGGGGCGTAGATGGGGTGCGCCTCGCCGCCGGAGACCTGGGCGGCGCGCCGGACGGCCTCGACGGAGCCGCGCTCGGCGGTGCCCGCGTCGTACACGCCGGTCAGCTGGACGACCGTGCAGGGCGGCAGCCGGTCGAGCGCGGCGGCCATGTGGATGGTGGAGCGGCCCCACGCGAGCCCGAGGACATCGCCCTCGACCACCAGTTCGCCGAGGAGATCGGCGGCGACCTCACCGAGGTTCTCGGGGTCGGGCGACTCGTCCTCGCCCTCCGCGGGGGACTCGACGACGACCGCGTGCCGCAGGCCGTAGCGGGCGCGCAGCGCGTCGGAGCGCTCGGCGTCCAGCTCGGCGGGGACGCGGATCTCGATCCGTACGAGGTCGCGCTCCAGCGCGGTCTCCAGGACCCGGGCCACCTTGAAGCGGCTGACGCCGAACTCCTCGGCGATCTGGATCTTGGACTTGCCCTCCAGGTAGAAGCGGCGGGCCATGGCCGCCGCCTGCACCAGTTCCGCGGGTCCCATCCGCAGGGCTGGCCGACCCGCCGACATACCAGACACCGCGATCTCCTCACCTTTGTTCACACTCTGGACTCGCTGTTCATCCTGTCAGATCCAGCGGTCCTTGATCGGCCTCGGAAGGCCCCGTTCATGTTCCTGTGGCTCACTGGTCGTCCACCGGGGAGCCGCGCCGTGCGCCCCGTTTTCCGCGGGTTCGCGGGGAGCGGGTTCGCGGGTCGCGAGATCACGGTTCGCGCGCCCGGGGTTCCCCGGCCGCGGATCAGTGGCCGCAGGCCCAGGAGGCCGAGGCGGTCGCCTCGGTCGCCTGGTTGCGCAGCATCCGTACCGCCGCCGCCGGATCGTCCGTGCCGTACACCGCGGATCCGGCGACGAAGACATCGGCCCCGGCCTCCGCGCACCGCTCGATGGTGGTCGCGGAGACCCCGCCGTCGACCTGGAGCCACAGTTCGAGTCCGTGCTTGGAGATCAGCTCCCGGGTGCGGCGGATCTTCGGCAGCATGATGTCCAGGAACGCCTGTCCGCCGAAGCCCGGCTCCACCGTCATGATCAGCAGCATGTCGAGCTCGGGGAGCAGGTCCTCGTACGGTTCGACCGGGGTCGCGGGCTTCAACGCCATCGACGCCTTGGCGCCCTTGGCCCTGATCTCCCGCGCCAGCCGTACGGGGGCGGCGGCGGCCTCCACGTGGAAGGTCACGGAGCCCGCGCCGGCCTCGACGTACTGCGGGGCCCAGCGGTCGGGCTCCTCGATCATGAGATGGCAGTCCAGCGGGGTGTCCGTCGCCCGCGCGAGCGCCTCGACCACGGGCACGCCCAGGGTCAGGTTGGGCACGAAGTGGTTGTCCATGACATCGACATGGAGCCAGTCCGCGCCGTCGACCGCCTTCGCCTCCTCGGCGAGGCGGGCGAAGTCGGCGGACAGGATGCTGGGGTTGATCTGGGCCATGTGCCAAGCCTGCCATGCTCCGGAGCACTTCCCGACCGTCCCGGGAACCCGGGTACCGACCAATCCCGTACGGGAATGGGCACAGTCCGCGCAATCCTCGCGTTTCTGTGGACAGATCCGGGTTTACGGAGAGATCGGCTTGACTCCGCGGCTCCGGGCTTCCGGCCGGAACCGGTCGGAACCTCGGGCCGGAACCGGGCAGGACTCCCGGCCGGAACCGGGCAGGAATCGAGAAGCACCGCCCGCCGTCCCGCCCGTAGCGTGGCGTGCGCGGTCGCGGACGTCGAACGCGGTCCGGCACCGTCCGGCACCGTCGGGCGCCGGCGCCCGACGGTCCGGGACGACCGCACCCCCGAGGAAAAAATCCAGACGTACTGCCCGAAGCTGGTTAGATCGAGCCAGTCGACGCCGACGGAGATCGCCCGGACGGCTCCGCCTGAACCATGGAGACACCACGATGAGCATAGCCACGAGCACGGGCACGCAGCCGTCCGCGCCGGACGGCGTCCACAGCGCCGACAGCCACGATCTGATCCGGGTGCACGGCGCGCGCGTGAACAACCTCAAGGACGTCAGCGTCGAGATCCCGAAGCGCCGGCTGACGGTGTTCACCGGTGTCTCCGGCTCGGGCAAGAGCTCCCTGGTGTTCGGCACGATCGCCGCCGAGTCGCAGCGGCTGATCAACGAGACGTACAGCGCCTTCGTCCAGGGCTTCATGCCGACGCTGGCACGGCCCGAGGTCGACGTGCTCGAAGGGCTGACGACGGCGATCCTCGTCGACCAGCAGCGGATGGGCGCCGACCCCCGCTCCACCGTCGGCACCGCGACCGACGCCAACGCGATGCTGCGCATCCTCTTCAGCCGGCTCGGGCAGCCGCATCTCGGCTCGGCCAAGGCGTTCTCCTTCAACGTCGCCTCGATCAGCGGGGCGGGGGCCGTCACCGTGGAACGCGGCGGACAGACCGTGAAGGAGCGCCGCAGCTTCAGCATCACCGGCGGCATGTGTCCGCGCTGCGAGGGCCGGGGCACCGTCTCCGATCTCGACCTGACCCAGCTCTACGACGACTCCCAGTCGCTCGCCGACGGCGCGCTGACCGTCCCCGGCTACAAGCCGGGCGGCTGGAACTACCGGCTCTACACCGATTCCGGCTTCTTCGACCCGGACAAGCCGATCCGCGAGTACACCGGGACGGAGCTGCACGACTTCCTCCACCGCGAGCCGACCAGGATGAAGATCGCGGGCATCAACATGACGTACGAGGGACTGATCCCGCGGATCCAGAAGTCGATGCTCGCCAAGGACCGGGAGGGCATGCAGCCGCACATCCGGGCCTTCGTGGACCGGGCGGTCACCTTCACCTCCTGCCCCGAGTGCGACGGCACCCGGCTCAACGAGGGGGCCAGGTCCTCGAAGATCAACGGGATCAGCATCGCCGACGCCTGCGCGATGCAGATCAGCGACCTGGCCGACTGGGTGCGCGGCATCGACGAGCCGTCGGTGGCGCCGCTCGTCACCGCGCTGGGGGCGGCCCTCGACTCGTTCGTGGAGATCGGCCTCGGCTATCTCTCGCTCGACCGGCCAGCGGGCACGCTGTCGGGGGGCGAGGCGCAGCGCGTCAAAATGATCCGTCACCTCGGCTCCTCGCTCACCGATGTCACCTACATCTTCGACGAGCCCACCATCGGCCTGCACCCGCACGACATCGGCCGGATGAACGGCCTGCTGCTGCGGCTGCGCGACAAGGGCAACACGGTGCTCGTCGTGGAGCACAAGCCGGAGATGATCGCGATCGCCGACCATGTCGTCGACCTCGGCCCCGGCGCCGGTACGGCGGGCGGCACCGTCCAGTTCGAGGGCACCGTCGAGGGGCTGCGGGCCGGCGACAGCCTCACCGGCCGCCACTTCGACGACCGGGCCGCCCTCAAGGAGAAGGTACGGACGCCCACCGGGGCGCTGGAGATCCGCGGCGCGTCCGCGCACAACCTGCGTGACGTCGATGTCGACATCCCGCTCGGGGTGCTGGTCGTGGTCACCGGGGTCGCGGGCTCGGGCAAGAGCTCGCTCGTGCACGGGTCGCTGGTCGACGGCCCGGGAACGGCCGGCCCCGGTGTGGTGTCGGTCGACCAGAGCCCCATCCGCGGCTCCCGGCGGAGCAACCCGGCGACGTACACCGGACTGCTCGAACCGATCCGCAAGGCCTTCGCGAAGGCCAACGGCGTGAAGCCGGCGCTGTTCAGCGCCAACTCCGAGGGCGCCTGCCTCAACTGCAACGGCGCCGGTGTCGTCTACACCGACCTGGCGATGATGGCCGGCGTCGCCACCACCTGCGAGGAGTGCGAGGGGAAGCGGTACCAGCCGGCCGTGCTCGACCACCACCTCGGCGGCCGCGACATCAGCGAGGTGCTCGCGATGTCGGTGGACGAGGCGGAGAAGTTCCTCGGCTCCGGCGAGGCGCGGACGCCCGCCGCGCACGCGATCCTCGGCCGGCTCTCCGACGTCGGGCTCGGCTACCTCACCCTCGGCCAGCCGCTCACCACGCTCTCCGGCGGCGAGCGGCAGCGGCTCAAGCTCGCCACCCGCCTGGCCGAGAAGGGCGCCGACCGGCAGGTCTACGTCCTCGACGAGCCGACCACCGGCCTCCACCTCGCGGATGTCGAGCAGTTGCTCGGCCTGCTCGACCGGCTCGTCGACTCCGGCAGGTCGGTCATCGTCGTGGAGCACCACCAGGCGGTCATGGCGCACGCCGACTGGATCATCGACCTCGGCCCCGGCGCCGGCCACGACGGCGGCCGGATCGTCTTCGAGGGCACGCCGGCCGATCTCGTCGCCGGCCGCTCCACCCTCACCGGCGAGCACCTCGCGGAGTACGTGGGCGCCTGACCGACGGCCTGAGCCACCGCGCACGGACCGGCGGTGGCTCAGGACGCCCGGAAGCGGCTCAGGCCGTACGGCGCAGCAGTGCCAGGTACATGGCGTCCGTGCCGTGCAGATGCGGCCAGAGCTGTACGTCGGGGCCGTCGCCCAGCGCCGGGACGCCGGGCATCAGGGGCCTGGCGTCGACCCACTCGGCCTCGACCGGCGGGCCGCCCCGGCCCCTGAGGACGTCCTCGACGACGACCCGGGTCTCGGCGAGATGCGGGGAGCAGGTCGCGTACCCGACGATGCCGCCGACCCGTACGGCCTGGAACGCCTCGCGCAGCAGCCCGCGCTGGAGCGGCGCGAAACCGTCCAGGTCGGCCGGGCGGCGCCGCCAGCGCGCCTCCGGCCTGCGGCGCAGCGCGCCCAGCCCCGAGCAGGGGACGTCGACCAGGACGCGGTCGAAGGAGCCCGGGCGCCAGGGCGGGCGGGTGCCGTCGGCGGCGATGACCTGGTACGGGCCCGGGTTCCCGGCGAGGGCGCGCTCGACGAGCCGGGCGCGGTGCGGCTGCTTCTCCGCGGCGAGGAGCGCGGCGCCGCGTCCGGCGGCAAGCGCGGCCAGCAGCGCCGCCTTGCCGCCGGGACCCGCGCAGCCGTCGAGCCAGCGCGTGTCGGCGCCCTCCAGCGGCGCGTTGGCCACGGCCAGGGCCACGAGCTGGCTGCCCTCGTCCTGGACCCCGGCGCTGCCGTCCCGTACCGCCTCGACGGCGCCCGGTTCGCCGCCCTCGGCGAGCCGTACGGCATACGGGGACCAGCGTCCCGGCAGCACCGTGTCCGCGCCGAGCAGGTCGGTCAGCTCGTCGGTGGTGGAGCGTCCGGGGCGGGCCACGAGGGTCACCTCGGGGCGTTCGTTGTCGGCTTCGAGCAGGTCCTCGATTCCGGCGCGCCCGCCGCCGAGGGCGTCCCAGAGCGCCGAGACGATCCAGCGGGGGTGCGAGTGGACCACCGCGAGATGGTCCTCCGCGTCCTCGTCGTACGGCGGCGCGACCCGTTCCAGCCAGCCGTCCAGGTCGTCCTTGGAGATCTTGCGCAGGACGGCGTTGACGAACTTGGCGCGCCCGTCGCCGAGCACCACCCGGGCCAGGTCCACGCTGGCGGAGACCGCGGCGTGGGTGGGGATCCGGGTGCCGAGGAGCTGGTGCGCGCCGAGCGCGAGCACGTCGAGCACCGGCGGGTCGACCTCCCGCAGCGGCCGGTCCACGCAGGCCGAGATGATCGCGTCGTACGTGCCCTGGCGGCGCAGCGTCCCGTACACCAGCTCGGTGGCGAGCGCCGCGTCCCGCGCCTCGAAGTCGCTGTTCTCGCGGGCCTTCTTGAGCAGCGGGGGCAGCACGAGGTTGGCGTAGGCGTCCCGCTCGTCGACGGCCCTGAGCACCTCGAAGGCGAGGAGCCGTACGGGGTCCTTCTTGGGGCGGCGGTACGGCTTGGAGGGGCGGCGCGTGGCCTGCTCGTTCAAAGGTGCTCCGCGGTGAGAAGAGTGGATCCCTCTCAGCCTACGTCGGCGGTGCCGAGCCGTTCGTCCGGGGCGATCCGCACTCCGCGCGCCCAGTCGGCGGCGCGCATCGGCTTCTTGCCCTGCGGCTGGACCCAGAGCAGTTCGACCGCGTGCGAGCCGGTGCCGGCGTGCACGGTGTTCTTGCCGACGGCGAGCTCCCCGGGCGCCAGGGTGTCGGCCTCGGGTGCGGGCCGGGCCTGGACGAGCTTGAGCCGTTCGCCGCGGAAGAGCGTCCAGGCCCCGGGCGCGGGGGTGCAGGCGCGTACGACCCGGTCGACGCGGAGCGCGGGGGCGGCCCAGTCGACCTGTGCGTCCTCGACGGTGATCTTGGGGGCGAGGGAGATGCCGTCGGCGGGCTGCGGTACGGGGACCAGGGAGCCGTCCTCGATGCCGTCCATGGTCGCGGAGAGCAGTCCGGCACCGGCGAACGCCAGCCGGGTCAGCAGGTCGCCGCTGGTGTCGGTGGACCGGACGTGCTCGGTGAGCACGCCGTACACGGGGCCGGTGTCGAGCCCCTCCTCGATCTGGAAGGTGGCCGCGCCGGTCATCTCGTCGCCGGCCATGACGGCGTGCTGCACGGGCGCGGCGCCGCGCCAGGCGGGCAGCAGCGAGAAGTGCAGGTTCACCCAGCCGTGGACGGGCACGCCGAGGGCGGTCTTGGGCAGCAGGGCGCCGTACGCGACGACCGGGCAGCAGTCGGGGCCGATCTCGCGCAGCCGGGCGAGGAAGTCCTCGTCCCGGGGCTTGGCGGGCTTGAGCACCTCGATGCCCGCTTCCTCCGCGCGCTGGGCGACCGGGCTGGCCACCAGCCTGCGCCCGCGTCCCGCGGGTGCGTCGGGCCTGGTCACGACGGCGGCGACGGTGTGCCGTTCCGAGGCGATGAGTGCGTCCAGGGCGGGTACGGCGACCTCGGGGGTGCCGGCGAAGACGAGCTTCATCGGTGGCTGACTACCTCTCGGACTGGTGGTCGAACGGAGGGAGAGTACCGGCCGGAGGGCCGGAGACGCTCCCGTCCGGGCCGCCGCGCGGCGGCCCGGTGCCGCGGGACCGGTACGGATCTTCGCGGGCCCGTGAACGGCGTACCAGTGTAGATGCGCGAGCGGGGAGTCCCGTCCCCCCGCCTCAGGGGGCGTACGACGGCCTGTGCGCCCCGCGCATATGCGCATACGCCCCCGCAGCGTGACCACATCGCCCAATGGAGCGTTGTCAAGAGAGATTGACCCACGCGGGCCGCACCGGTGCGGCCCGGATCCTTTTCCATGCCGGTTCGAGAGGCTTGTTCATGGCCGACCACGCAACCCACGACGCACAAGCCCGGGCAAGTCTGCACCTGTTGGTGCGGGACATCGAGCGGGTCAGGCGGCAGGTGGACGCGCTGCGCACGCTCACCGCCCAGTTGGGCAACGTCTACCGCCCGCGGCGCTCGGGCCCCTCCACGGGCTTCGTCGTCTACGGCAGGGCGCCCGCCCCGACCGTCCGCCTCGCGCAGGAGCTGCGGGACAGCGTCGAGACACTGGTGACCGCGGCGGTGGACTTCGACCGCTCGCTCGGGTTCTCGTGGGACGCGGTGGGTTCGGCGCTGGGGGTCACCAAGCAGGCGGTGCACCGGCGTTACGGTACGCGGCGGGCCACGCAGCAGCCCGGCGCGGCCGACCCGGACCGCGCGCAGGACCCCGGCGCGCCCCGTGCCTCGCTGCCGGGCGCCGTCCCCGCGGTGCCGGCGGCCCGTTCGATGCCGCCGCAGCCGTCCGCGAGCCTCCCGTCGCTCCGCGAGGAGAGCCGCCCCAACGCCTTCCCCGGCCCACGCGGCGGCTGAGACTCCCTCCCCTCGCCCCTCCCCACGCGCCGGAGCCGGTCACCCGTCGACGGCGCGACGAGCCAGCCCGTACCGCACCCCCACCGCGTACGGGCGGCAGAGCGCGGTGCGGCCGGCAGCCGCCCGGCCGCACCGCCGCGCCCCGTCCCGTTAGGGCCTCAGCTGATGTCCCCTCAGCCGATGTCCGGGGGATCGATCCTGATCCGCACCGGATCGCCGCCGCCCCGCGACATCCGCGCCGCCTGAGCCGCCTTCAGCGCCCGTGCCAGCGCGGCGCCGCTGCCCGGCGGCACCCGGAGCAGGGCGCGCTCCCAGCGCTCCCCCGGCGGCGGATCGCCCGGCCTGCGCGGCCGGCCCGGGTCGGTCATGGGCAGCGGTACGGGCCCCAGCACCTCGGCGTCGCCCGGTAGTTCGGCCGAGGCGAGAAACGCGTCCACCGCCTCCGTGCGCCCCACCACGGCGGCCATCCGTGACACCGGGGGGAACCCCAGCTCGGTCCGCTCGGCCAGCTCACGCCGCGCGTGCCCCACCGGGTCCCAGCGGACCAGCGCCTGCACCGGCCGCAGGGTCGGCTCGGCGACCACCACCACCGTGCCGCCCTCGCCCTGCCCCCGGACCAGGGACGCCGCCTGCGTCCAGCGGCGCAGCGCCTCCTCGCCCGCCCGCAGATCGGGGCGGCCGAGCATCGCCCAGCCGTCGAGCAGCAGCGCCGCCGCGTAGCCGCCCTCCGCGACGGGCTCGGCGCCCGGCGTGCTGACGACGAGCGCGGGGCGCCCCGGCACGGAGTCGAGCACATGGTCGCGTCCCGACGTACGGACCGGGACGGCCGGGAAGGCCCGGCCCAGCTCCTCCGCCGTACGCCGTGCCCCCACGATCCGCGCGCGCAGCCGGGGGCTCCCGCAGGCGGCGCAGTGCCAGTCCGGCTCCTCCCGTCCGCACCAGCCACAGTGCAGCTCCCGCTCGCGCGGGGCCTCCAGCGGCCCCGCGCAGTGCCGGCACCGGGCCGGGGTACGGCAGAGCTCGCAGGCCAGCCGGGGCACATAGCCGCGGCGGGGCACCTGCACCAGCACCGGGCCGCTGCGCAGCCCGTCCCTGACGGCCCCCCAGGCGAGGCTGGGCAGCCGGGCCGCCCGCGCCGCCTCGTCGCGCGCCAGCTCGCCGTCGCCGATGGTGCGCACCAGCGGCGCGGCCGTACGCACCTGCTCCCGGCTCGCAGCCAGCGGCAGCGCCCAGCCGGTGTCGACGAGCTGGGCCGCCTCGACCGTGCACGACGTACTGCCCAGCAGGAAGCCGCACTTGTCGTGCGCGGCGCGCAGCAGCAGCACCTCGCGGGCGTGCGGCTGAGGGGCGTGCGGCTCGCTGTGGCTGGAGTCGCCGTCGTCCCAGATGGCCACCAGCCCCAGGTCCCGGACGGGCGCGAACATGGCCGCACGGGTCCCGACGACCGCCCGCACCGCGCCGCGCCGCACCGCGAGCCACTCCCGGTAGCGCTTCTCGGGCCCGGCCTCCGCCGTGAGGAGCGCGTGCCGCCCCTCGCCCAGCAGCGCCGTCAGCGCGGCGTCGGCCCGCGCCGCGATCCGCCCGTCCGGTACGACGACGAGCGCGCCCCGCCCCGAGGCGAGCGTCGCGGCGACGGCCCGCGCCAGCTCGTCCGCCCAGCCCGGCCCCGGCAGCGCGGTCCACACGGCGCGCGGCGCGCCACCTCCCGCGAGCGCGCCGAGGAACGCGGGCCCGTTCGCATACCGCTCCCAGCCCCCCGGCTCCGGCGCGGCGGGCGGCGGGGCCGGCTCCGGCGACGGCTTCGCCTCGGCGCGCGCGTTCCGCGGCGGCACGGCGAGCTGGAGCACGTCGGCGAGGCTCCCCGCGTACCGGTCGGCGACGGCCCGCGCCAGCCCCAGCAGCTCCGGGCCGAGCACCGGCTCGGTGGACACGACCCCGGCCAGCGCGGCGAGCGGGCCCGCGTAGTCCGACTCGGCCCGCCGCTCCACCACGAACCCGTCGATCAGCCGGCCGCCCTCACGCCGCCCGCCCCGCACCTGACGCGCCCCGGCCCCGAACCGCACCCGCACCCGCACCCCGGGCTGCGCCGCCTCGTCCAGCTCCTCGGGCACGGCGTAGTCGAAGAACTGGTCGAGATGGAGCACCCCCTTGTTCACCACCACCCGCGCCACCGGCAACCCCCCGGCCAGCGCGGCCCCCCGCCAGGTCCGCGGCTTGGCCCGCGGCACCTTCGCCTTCCGCACACTCTCCCGAATGAGCGCAAGCTGCTCGGGCCCACCACCGGCGGGTTCGTCGGGCCGCTCGTTGTCGCTGCTCACAGCTTCATACCTACCAGACGCCACCGACACCGCCACACCCGCGGAGATCCGCCGGACGCCGCGCCACGACGACCGCGTGAACCGCCGGACGCCCCATGTCCCCGACGTCCCCCGGCCGACAGCGAGGCCCCGGACACCGAGGTGGTGTCCGGGGCCTCGCTCAGGAATGCGGTCCGCGGCTCAGACGCCCGCGGCCTCGCGCAGCGCGTCCACGCGGTCCGTGCGCTCCCAGGTGAACTCGGGGAGCTCCCGGCCGAAGTGGCCGTACGCCGCGGTCTGCGCGTAGATCGGGCGCAGCAGGTCGAGGTCGCGGATGATCGCGGCCGGGCGGAGGTCGAAGACCTGGCCGATGGCCTGCTCGATCTTCTCCGGCTCGACCGTGGCCGTGCCGAAGGTCTCGACGAAGAGGCCGACCGGCTCGGCCTTGCCGATCGCGTACGCGACCTGGACCTCGCAGCGGGCGGCGAGGCCCGCGGCCACGACGTTCTTGGCGACCCAGCGCATCGCGTACGCCGCCGAGCGGTCGACCTTGGACGGGTCCTTGCCGGAGAAGGCGCCGCCGCCGTGGCGGGCCATGCCGCCGTACGTGTCGATGATGATCTTGCGGCCGGTAAGGCCGGCGTCGCCCATCGGGCCGCCGATCTCGAAGCGCCCGGTCGGGTTCACCAGCAGGCGGTAGCCCTCGGTGTCCAGCTTGATGCCGTCGTCCACCAGCTCCTTGAGCACGTGCTCGACGACGAACTCACGGACGTCGGGGGCGAGCAGCGAGTCCAGGTCGATGTCGGACGCGTGCTGCGAGGAGACGACGACCGTGTCGAGGCGTACGGCCTTGTCGCCGTCGTACTCGATGGTGACCTGGGTCTTGCCGTCGGGGCGCAGGTACGGGATGGTCCCGTTCTTGCGGACCTCGGAGAGGCGGCGCGAGAGCCGGTGCGCGAGGTGGATCGGGAGCGGCATCAGCTCGGGGGTCTCGTCGCAGGCGTAGCCGAACATCAGGCCCTGGTCGCCGGCGCCCTGCTTGTCCAGCTCGTCGTCGTCCCCGCCCGCGGCGGCACTCTCGACCCGCTTCTCGTACGCCGTGTCGACGCCCTGCGCGATGTCGGGCGACTGCGCGCCGATGGAGACCGAGACGCCGCAGGAGGCACCGTCGAAGCCCTTCTTCGACGAGTCGTAGCCGATCTCCAGGATCTTGTTCCGCACGAGCTGGGCGATCGGCGCGTACGCCTTGGTGGTCACCTCGCCGGCGACATGCACCAGACCGGTGGTGATCAAGGTTTCCACGGCGACCCGGGAGGACGGGTCCTCCTGGAGGAGCGCGTCGAGAATGGTGTCGCTGATCTGGTCAGCGATCTTGTCGGGGTGACCTTCGGTCACCGACTCCGAGGTGAACAGACGGCGGGACACATCGCTCCCTGAGGTTGCAGCGGCTGCTGGCTGATCATTGGCGGACGTACGGGGCGCTGCACGCCCCGCGGCGGTCCTCGACCACTTTATCGGTCGAATCGGGCCACGGGGGCAAGTGTCTCGATCTGTGGGAGCCCCCACGCTCGCGGTCTCGCATTATGCGCCACGGTGATCGCCCCTGGCCAGAGCCCTGAGAAAGATGTGACGAAGGGCGCGTAAGCGGCACAGGGGGAGGAAGGGTGCGTAACGAAGAATTCATCCGGCCGGAGGCTCCTCGCCACCTACGCCGACGCCGGCGGACATGGGCCCGCCGCCGAGGCCGTCCGTGACCTCGGCACGTCGCCGCCGCCCGTCGCTATCCGGCCACCACCCGGGGCACCACCAGGTCCCAGACCACGTCCGCCAGGGCCTCCTTCGGACCGTACGGTACGGGCGTCTCCGCACCGTCGGCCGCGAGGACGACGGCCTCGTTCTCCTCGGCGCCGAACGCCTTGCGGTCCCCGACCTCGTTGACCACGAGGAGGTCGCACCCCTTGCGCCGCAGCTTGCGCCGGCCGTTGGCGAGGACGTCGTCCGTCTCCGCCGCGAAGCCGACGACCACCTGTCCCGGGCGGGGCCGCTCGGCGGCGAGCTCGGCGAGGATGTCGGGGTTGCGGACGAGGGCGACCGGGGCGGGCTCCTCGCCGTCCTTCTTCTTGATCTTGCCCGTGGCGTAGGCGGCCGGCCGGAAATCGGCCACGGCCGCCGCCATGACCACCGCGTCGGCCTCGGCGGCGGCCTTCAGCACGGCCTCCCGGAGCTGTACGGCCGTGCCGACGTGGACCATGTCCACGCCCGCCGGGTCGGGCAGCCCCGTGTTCGCCTCGATCAGCGTGACCCTGGCCCCCCGGGCGACGGCCGTACGGGCCAGGGCGTACCCCTGCTTGCCCGAGGAGCGGTTGCCCAGGTAGCGGACCGGGTCGAGCGGCTCGCGCGTACCGCCCGCGCTGATCACCACATGGCGTCCCGCCAGGTCGGGCGCGGGGACGCCACGGGCCAGGATCCGGCGGCAGAGCTCGAAGATCTCGCCCGGGTCCGGCAGCCGCCCCTTGCCGGTGTCGGCGCCGGTGAGGCGGCCCACGGCGGGCTCGACGACGACGGCGCCCCGGGCGCGCAGGGTCGCGACGTTCTCCTGGGTGGCGGGGTGCTCCCACATCTCGGTGTGCATGGCGGGTGCGAAGACGACCGGGCAGCGGGCCGTGAGGAGCGTGTTGGTCAGCAGGTCGTCCGCGAGGCCGTGCGCCGCCTTCGCGAGCAGGTCGGCGGTGGCCGGGGCGACGACGACCAGGTCGGCTCCCTGGCCGATCCGTACGTGCGGCACCTCGTGGACGTCCGACCAGACCTCGGTGGAGACGGGATGCCCGGACAGGGCCGACCAGGTCGCCGCCCCGACGAAGTGCAGCGCCGAGTCGGTCGGCACGACCCGTACGTCATGGCCCGACTCGGTCAGCCGGCGCAGCAGCTCGCACGCCTTGTACGCGGCGATCCCCCCGGCGACCCCCAGAACGACCTTCGGCTTGTCCACCGTGCCCACTCCCCTCCACCGGCCCCGACCAGAACGTGACAGCTCCCATGACACACCACAGGCCCGGCGGTCGCTCCACCGGGCCTGTGCCGAAAAACGTGTGGTGCCTGGGCGCCTACTGGGCCGGGCCCTCGATGGCCTCGGAGGTCAGCAGACCCGCGTTGATCTCGCGCAGGGCGATCGAGAGCGGCTTCTCGTGGACGTGGGTGTCCACCAGCGGACCGACGTACTCAAGCAGGCCCTCGCCGAGCTGCGAGTAGTACGCGTTGATCTGGCGCGCGCGCTTGGCCGCGTAGATCACGAGGCTGTACTTCGAGTCCGTGGCTTCGAGCAGCTCATCGATCGGCGGGTTGATGATGCCCTCGGGCGTGGTGATGGAAGAGGACACTCTCTTGCCTTCCGAAGAAAAATCAGGGAAATACTTCAGGGAAATACTGTGGCCGCACCCTCAGGGGAGTGCGGACCGTGCACCGCGGACCGGGGAATCCTCGTGGTTCCGAGGGTTCTCGCGCTTCTCGCACTTCCGGTGGTCCCCCGGTATCCGGACGGCACACTAAAGATCATGCAAGTGCCATCAAGGCTAGCAGCTCGCGTGCGACGTCCTCGACCGAGGTGTTGACCAGCGTCGTGTCGAACTCCGACTCGGCGGCCAGTTCCACCTTCGCGGCCGCCAGCCTGCGCTCGATCACCGCGGGCGACTCCGTGCCCCGGCCGGTGAGCCTGCGCACCAGCTCGTCCCAGCTCGGCGGGGCCAGGAAGACCAGCCGGGACTCCGGCATCGACTCCTTGACCTGCCGGGCGCCCTGGAGGTCGATCTCCAGGAGTACGGGCTCCCCCGCGGCCAGCCGGTCCAGGACCGCCTGCCGCGGGGTGCCGTAACGGTTTCCCGCGAACTCCGCCCATTCCAGCAGTTCGCCGTTGGCCACCGACTTGTCGAACTCGTCGTCGGTGACGAAGAAGTACTGGACGCCGTGGCGCTCGCCGGGGCGCGGTTTTCTCGTGGTGGCCGACACCGAGAGCCATACCTCGGGGTGGACCTTGCGCATATGCGCGACGACCGTGCTCTTGCCGACCCCGGAGGGGCCGGAGAGCACGGTCAGCCGCGGTCGTACGTCTGCTGCCATGCGGTGATTATCCAGGTTCCCGGGGGAACCCGGAAACGTCAGGCGCCGCCACCGCCGAACTCGCGCTCCAGGGACGCGATCTGATTGGAGCCGAGACCCCGCACGCGGCGGCTCTCGGAGATCCCGAGCCGCTCCATGATCTGCTTGGCACGGACCTTGCCCACGCCGGGCAGTGACTCAAGGAGGGCGGAGACCTTCATCTTCCCGATGACGTCGTTCTCCTGACCCTGCTTGATCACGTCATGGAGCGAAGCGCCGGAGTGCTTGAGTCGATTCTTGACCTCGGCCCGCTCCCGGCGAGCCGCGGCGGCCTTTTCGAGCGCGGCTGCGCGCTGTTCAGGGGTAAGGGGCGGAAGAGCCACGCCTACGTCACCTCGGATGTCGAACTGTCGGATACGGACCGGTGCGGAACCTAATCGCCCCACACCAGGCGAGCAACGGGCAACGAACTGCGCGTTGGCTCTCGACGGAGACTAGCGGCCAACTCCGCCCGAGTCAGCGAGAACAGACGAAAAGTCCTGGTCAGCATCGATCAGGGGTGACATTTTGGTCATTTTGCCCAACTTTTTGGACAGGAAGCCGCGCATTGCCTCCGTCACCTGCCCGCCGCGTCACCGCCGACGGCCGTTCTCACGTCGTCCGCGAAGCGGTCCGCGGCCTTCCGCAGCGCTCCGGCATCCGGACCGTGACGGAGAACACCCCGGCTGACGCTCGGTACGACGTTGCCGACCACCGCGCCGAAGACCGCGGGCAGATCCGCAGGCGTCGCGCCCTGCGCTCCGATGCCGGGCGCCAGCAGCGGCCCGTTGATCGCGAGGTCCACGCCCGTGTCCGCGAGATCACCGAGGGTGGCCCCCACGACGGCGCCGACCGAGCCGAGCGGCGTCGCACCCGCGTTCTCGGCGGCCATGTGGCCGAGCATGAGCCCCGCGAGCGGGCGCCCGTCGGCGGCGGTGGCGCGCTGCACCTCGGCGCCCTCCGGGTTGGAGGTCAGCCCGAGGACGAAGACCCCGCAGCCGGCCGCCGAGGCCGCGTCCAGCGCCGGGCGCAGCGAGCCGAAGCCGAGGTACGGGGAAAGCGTCACCGCGTCCGAGAAGAGCGGTGAGGCCGGGTCGAGGTAGGCCGCCGCGTACGCGCCCATCGTGGAGCCGATGTCGCCGCGCTTGGCGTCCATCAGGACCAGTGCCCCGGCCGCCCGTGCCTCCGCGACGGCCTTCTCCAGGACGGCGATGCCCCGCGAGCCGAAGCGCTCGAAGAACGCCGACTGCGGCTTGAGCACGGCGACCCGGTCGGCCAGCGCCTCCACCGTCGTACGGGTGAACCGCTCCAGGCCGGCGACGTCGTCGTTCAGCCCCCAGTCGGTGAGGAGCGAGCCGTGCGGGTCGATGCCGACGCAGAGCGGGCCACGGCGGTCCATGGCCTGCCGCAGCCGTGCCCCGAAGGGGACCACGGGGTGCGCGGGGCGGGGAGGGATCGGTGCGCTCATGCGTCGGCCTGCTTCCGGTTCGCGGTGTCCCTGGTGGACCTCGTGGCCGCGCCGACGGCCTCGGCGAGCGTGGCGTACGGGGAGAGCGCGAGCCGCGCCGCGAGCCCCTTGTGGATCTCGCGGCTCCAGAACGGGCCCCGGTAGATGAACGCGCTGTATCCCTGGACGAGCGTGGCACCGGCCAGGATGCGCTGCCAGGCGTCCTCGGCGTCCTCCACGCCCCCGACGCCCACCAGGGTGATCCGGTCGCCCACACGCGCGTACAGGCGGCTCAGCACCTCCAGCGAGCGCTCCTTGAGCGGCGCGCCGGAGAGCCCGCCGGTCTCGGCGGTCAGGTCGGGGCCGGAAACGAGGCCGAGCTCCGCGCGGGCGATGGTGGTGTTGGTGGCGATGACGCCGTCCAGGCCCAGCTCCACGGCGAGGTCGGCGACGGCGTCGACGTCCTCGTCCGCGAGGTCCGGCGCGATCTTGACCAGCAGCGGCACCCGGCGCCCGGGGACGGTGCGGTCGGCGGCCTCGCGCACGGCGGTGAGCAGCGGCCTGAGCTGGTCGACGGCCTGGAGGCTGCGCAGCCCGGGGGTGTTGGGCGAGCTGACGTTGACCACGAGGTAGTCGGCGTGGCGGGCCAGGCGCTCCGTGGAGAGCACGTAGTCCGCGACCGCCTCACTCTCGGGGACGACCTTGGTCTTGCCGATGTTGACGCCGACGGTCGTCCTGAAGGCCGGCTCACGGGCCGCACGGGCCGCGAGGCGCTCCGCAACCGCGGCGGAGCCCTCGTTGTTGAAGCCCATGCGGTTGATCAGCGCGCGGTCGGGGACGAGCCGGAAGAGCCGCTGCTTCGGGTTGCCGGGCTGCGGCTCGCCGGTGACGGTGCCGATCTCGACATGGTCGAAGCCGGCCATCGCCAGTCCGTCGATGCCCACGGCGTTCTTGTCGAATCCCGCGGCGAGCCCGAACGGGCCGTGCATGCGCAGCCCGAACGCCTCGGTGCGCAGCTCCTCGAAGCGGGGCGCGAGGGCGGCGGCGGCGAAGGTGCGCAGCACGGGGACGCGGGCGGCGAGCCGGATCCACCGGAAGGCCAGGTGGTGCGCCTGTTCGGGGTCCATCCGCCGGAAGACCAGCCGGAAGAGCATCCGGTACATCATGTCCATACCGCTCAGTCCTCGCGCGCCGCGGTGAGGTGCTCCGCGTGCTCCTGGAGGGAGCGGACGCCGACGTCGCCGTGCTTGAGGGCGTCGATGCCCTGGACGGCGGCGGCCAGCGCCTGGACCGTCGTGAGGCACGGGATGCCGCGCGCCACGGCCGCCGTGCGGATCTCGTAGCCGTCCAGCCGGCCGCCGGTGCCGTACGGGGTGTTGACGATGAGGTCGACGTCCCCGTCGTGGATGAGCTGGACGACGGTCTTCTCGCCGGCCGGGCCCTCGCCCTCGCTCTGCTTGCGTACGACGGTGGCGTTGATGCCGTTGCGCTTGAGGACCTCCGCGGTGCCGGAGGTGGCCAGCAGCTCGAAGCCGTGGGCGACCAGCTCGCGCGCCGGGAAGATCATCGAGCGCTTGTCGCGGTTGGCGACGGAGATGAAGGCGCGGCCCTTGACGGGCAGCGGGCCGTACGCCCCGGCCTGCGACTTGGCGTACGCCGTGCCGAAGGCGGAGTCGATGCCCATGACCTCGCCGGTGGAGCGCATCTCCGGGCCGAGGACGGTGTCGACGCCGCGGCCGTGGATGTCGCGGAAGCGCGACCAGGGCATGACGGCCTCCTTGACGGAGATCGGCGCGTCGAGCGGCAGCGTGCCGCCGTCGCCCTGCGCGGGCAGCAGCCCCTCCGTACGCAGCTCCGCGACGGTGGCGCCGAGGGAGATCCGGGCGGCGGCCTTCGCGAGCGGTACGGCGGTCGCCTTCGAGGTGAAGGGGACGGTGCGGGAGGCGCGCGGGTTGGCCTCCAGGACGTAGAGGATGTCGCCGGCCATCGCGAACTGGATGTTGATCAGTCCGCGCACGCCGACACCGCGGGCGATGGCCTCCGTGGAGGCGCGCAGCCGCTTGATGTCGAAGCCGCCGAGGGTGATGGGCGGCAGGGCGCACGCCGAGTCGCCGGAGTGGATGCCGGCCTCCTCGATGTGCTCCATGACGCCGCCGAGGTACAGGTCCGTACCGTCGTAGAGCGCGTCGACGTCGATCTCGATGGCGTCGTCGAGGAAACGGTCCACCAGGACCGGGCGGGTGGGACTGATCTCGGTGGACTCGGCGATGTACGCGGAGAGCCTGGTCTCGTCGTACACGATCTCCATGCCGCGTCCGCCGAGGACGTACGAGGGCCGGACGAGGACCGGGTAGCCGATCTCGTCCGCGATGGCCTTGGCCTCGGCGAAAGTGGTGGCGGTGCCGTGCTTGGGCGCGGGCAGGCCGGCCTCGGCGAGGACCCGGCCGAAGGCGCCCCGGTCCTCGGCGGCGTGGATCGCCTCGGGGGAGGTGCCGACGACGGGCACGCCGTTGTCCTTGAGGGCCTGCGCGAGGCCGAGCGGGGTCTGGCCGCCGAGCTGGACGACGACGCCGGCGACCGGTCCCGCCAGGGTCTCGGCGTGGACGATCTCCAGGACGTCCTCCAGGGTGAGCGGCTCGAAGTAGAGCCGGTCGGAGGTGTCGTAGTCGGTGGAGACGGTCTCCGGGTTGCAGTTGACCATCACGGTCTCGTACCCCGCGTCGCTCAGGGCGAAGGAGGCGTGGACGCAGGAGTAGTCGAACTCGATGCCCTGGCCGATCCGGTTGGGGCCGGAGCCGAGGATGATCACGGCGGGCTTCTCGCGCGGCGCGACCTCGCTCTCCTCGTCGTACGAGGAGTAGAAGTACGGGGTCTTCGCGGCGAACTCGGCGGCGCAGGTGTCGACCGTCTTGTAGACGGGGCGTACGCCGAGGGCGTGCCTGACCTCGCGGACGACGTCCTCGCGCAGCCCGCGGATCTCGGCGATCTGGGCGTCGGAGAAGCCGTGCCGCTTGGCCTCGGCGAGCAGGCCGGCGTCGAGCCGCTCGGCGGCGGCCAGCTCGTCCGCGTACTCCTTGATGAGGAAGAGCTGGTCGACGAACCACGGGTCGATCTTCGTGGCGTCGAAGACCTCCTCGGGGGTGGCCCCGGCCCTGATGGCCCGCATGACGGTGTTGATCCGGCCGTCGGTGGGGATCCCGGCGGTCTCCAGCAGCTCCGTACGATCGCCGGGTTCCCCGGTGAAGGAGAACTGGCTGCCGGCCTTCTCCAGGGAGCGCAGCGCCTTCTGGAGGGCCTCGGTGAAGTTACGGCCGATGGCCATGGCCTCGCCGACGGACTTCATGGTGGTGGTGAGGCTGGCGTCGGCGGCCGGGAACTTCTCGAAGGCGAACCGCGGCACCTTGACGACGACGTAGTCGAGCGTGGGCTCGAAGGACGCCGGGGTCTTCTCGGTGATGTCGTTGGGGATCTCGTCCAGCGTGTAGCCGACGGCGAGCCGGGCGGCGATCTTGGCGATCGGGAAACCGGTGGCCTTGGAGGCGAGCGCGGAGGAGCGGGAGACGCGCGGGTTCATCTCGATGACGATGACGCGGCCGTCCTCGGGGTTGACCGCGAACTGGATGTTGCAGCCGCCGGTGTCGACGCCGACCTCGCGGATCACGGCGATGCCGACGTCCCGCAGGATCTGGTACTCGCGGTCGGTGAGCGTCATCGCGGGCGCGACGGTGATCGAGTCGCCGGTGTGCACGCCCATCGGGTCGAAGTTCTCGATGGAGCAGACGACCACGACGTTGTCGTGCTTGTCGCGCATCAGCTCCAGCTCGTACTCCTTCCAGCCGAGGATGGACTCCTCCAGGAGCACCTCGGTGGTCGGCGAGAGCATCAGGCCCTGTCCGGCGATCCGGCGCAGGTCCTCCTCGTTGTGGGCGAAGCCCGAACCGGCGCCGCCCATGGTGAAGGAGGGGCGGACGACGACGGGGTAGCCGCCGAGCGTGTCGACGCCGGCGAGGACGTCGTCCATGGTGTGGCAGATGACCGAGCGGGCGGACTCGCCGTGGCCGATCTTGGCGTGGACGGCCCTGACGACGTCCTTGAAGAGGTCGCGGTCCTCGCCCTTGTTGATGGCCTCGACATTGGCGCCGATCAGTTCGACGCCGTACTTGTCGAGGGTGCCCGCGCCGTGCAGCGAGATCGCGGTGTTCAGCGCGGTCTGGCCGCCGAGGGTGGGCAGCAGCGCGTCGGGGCGCTCCTTCGCGATGATCTTCTCGACGTACTCGGGGGTGATCGGCTCGACGTACGTGGCGTCGGCGATCTCCGGGTCCGTCATGATCGTGGCGGGGTTGGAGTTGACCAGGATGACCCGCAGCCCCTCGGCCCTGAGGACGCGGCAGGCCTGGGTTCCGGAGTAGTCGAACTCAGCGGCCTGGCCGATGACGATCGGTCCTGAACCGATGACCAGGACGGACTGGATATCGGTGCGCTTAGGCACGCTGGCCCTCCATGAGCTGTGTGAAGCGGTCGAACAGGTACGCGGCGTCGTGCGGGCCCGCGGCCGCCTCGGGGTGGTACTGGACGCTGAAGACCGGCCGGTCGAGCAGCCTGAGTCCTTCGACGACGTTGTCGTTGAGGCAGACGTGCGAGACCTCGGCGCGGCCGTAGGGGGTGTCGGAGACGCGGTCGAGCGGGGCGTCGACGGCGAAGCCGTGGTTGTGCGCGGTGACCTCGACCTTGCCCGTGGTGCGGTCCTGTACGGGCTGGTTGATCCCCCGGTGGCCGTACTTCAGCTTGTACGTGCCGAAGCCGAGCGCGCGGCCGAGGAGCTGGTTGCCGAAGCAGATCCCGAAGAGCGGTGTGCCGCGCTCCAGCACGCCCCGGACGACGGTGAGGTCGGCGGTGGCGGGGTCGCCGGGCCCGTTGGAGAGGAAAACCCCGTCGGGGCGGGTCGCGTACACCTCGTCCAGCGTGGCGGTGGCGGGCAGGACGTGCACCTCGATGCCGCGCTCGGCCATCCGGTGCGGGGTCATGCCCTTGATGCCGAGGTCGAGCGCGGCGACGGTGAAGCGCTTCTCGCCGATGGCGGGGACGACGTACGGCTGCTCGGTGGCGACCTCGGCGGAGAGGTCGGCGCCGGTCATCTCCGGGGCCTGCCGGACCCGGGCGAGCAGCGCCGCCTCGTCCGCCAGGGACTCCCCGGAGAAGATGCCGACGCGCATGGCGCCGCGCTCGCGGAGGTGGCGGGTGAGGGCGCGGGTGTCGACGCCGCTGATGCCGACGACGCCCTGGGCGACCAGCTCGTCGTCGAGGGAGCGGCGCGAGCGCCAGTTGGACGGGGTGCGCGCGGGGTCGCGTACGACGTAGCCGGAGACCCAGATCCGCCGGGACTCGGGGTCCTCGTCGTTGACGCCGGTGTTGCCGATGTGTGGGGCCGTCATCACGACGACCTGGCGGTGGTACGACGGGTCGGTGAGGGTCTCCTGGTAGCCGGTCATGCCGGTGGAGAAGACGGCCTCGCCGAAGGTCTCCCCCACGGCCCCGTAGGCGCGGCCGCGGAAGCTGCGGCCGTCCTCCAGGACGAGTACGGCGGGAACGCGGCCGGTTCCCCGGATGGAGGTGGTCATCGTGCGGGGCCTTCCGTAGTGCTGGTGTGGTGCGTGGTGGCGCTCTCGCGCGC
Organism: Streptomyces sp. NPDC059255; assembly: GCF_042752355.1. Lineage (NCBI taxonomy): Bacteria > Bacillati > Actinomycetota > Actinomycetes > Kitasatosporales > Streptomycetaceae > Streptomyces > Streptomyces sp. NPDC059255. The sequence goes on along the minus strand of NZ_JBHYZP010000038.1, from coordinate 27,889 downwards.
CGTGCCGGACGGGTTCGCCGTGATGAGCTCGTCCATGGAGTTCATGGCGTCGACCCAGGCCGCGTGTTCGGCGGACCGGTCGGAGCGGAAGCCGGAGTCGATCAGTCGCTCGCCGTGCTCCCAGGTGACGATCAGCAGCCCGCCCTCGGCGAGGACCTTGCCCGCGATGCCCTTGTCGAGCCGGGCCCCGCGCAGCTGCTCCGCCGGGATGAAGAAGTCGTTGGCGCCGGGTCGTACGACGTCGAGCCCCGCGTCCGTGAGCGTCAGCTCCACGCGGCTGCGGGCGCCGAGCCCGTGGGCGACGATCCGGTCGAGCCACTGCCCGGCGGTCGTGGAGCCGTGGTAGCGGCCCGCCATGGTCAGCCGCGCCGTACCGGGGTCGTCCGGGGCCGTGGGGAGCCCGGGCAGGTCCGACTGGAGGCTGCCGCGCCACTTCCAGCCCTGGCGCATCAGCCAGTACACGAAGGCGACGAAGAGCAGCAGACCGGCCACCCAGCCGATCCGGGCGGCCCAGTCGGTCACGTCCGCCGACTTCTGCTCGGCGGCCAGGGGGAGAAGAAGGTTCGCAGTTGTCACGCCAGATTCCCGTCGACGACCGTGGCCCGGCCCCGCAGGAAGGTGTGGGTCACACGTCCCGGCAGCTCACGCCCCTCGTAGGGGGTGTTACGGCTGCGCGAGGCGAAGCCCGCGGGGTCCACGGCTCCACGGTATGCCGGATCCACCAGGGTCAGGTTGGCGGGCTCGCCTGCCGAGACAGGCCGGCCGTGGCCTTCGAGGCGGCCGATGCGCGCCGGACGGAACGACATCCGGTCGGCGACGCCCGCCCAGTCCAGCAGCCCGGTCTCGACCATCGTCTCCTGGACCACCGACAGGGCGGTCTCCAGACCGACCATGCCCATGGCCGCCGCGGCCCACTCGCAGTCCTTGTCCTCGTGCGGGTGGGGCGCGTGGTCGGTGGCGACGCAGTCGATCGTGCCGTCCGCGAGGGCCGCGCGCAGGGCGAGGACGTCGGCCTCGGTGCGCAGCGGCGGGTTCACCTTGTAGACGGGGTTGTACGACCGTACGAGCTCGTCGGTGAGGAGGAGGTGGTGCGGGGTGACCTCGGCGGTGACGTTCCACCCCTTGGACTTCGCCCAGCGGACCAGCTCGACGGAGCCCGCGGTGGAGAGGTGGCAGATGTGCACGCGGGAGCCGACGTGCGCGGCGAGCAGGACGTCGCGCGCGATGATCGACTCCTCGGCGACGGCGGGCCAGCCGCCGAGGCCCAGCTCCGCGGAGACGACGCCCTCGTTCATCTGGGCGCCCTCGGTGAGCCGCGGCTCCTGGGCGTGCTGGGCGATGACCCCGTCGAACGCCTTCACGTACTCCAGCGCCCTGCGCATGATCACCGCGTCGTCGACGCACTTGCCGTCGTCGGAGAAGACCCGGACGCCCGCGGCGGAGTCGTGCATGGCGCCCAGTTCGGCGAGGTGCTTGCCCTCCAGGCCGACGGTGACGGCGCCGACGGGCTGCACGTCGCAGTAGCCGGACTCCTTGCCGAGCCGCCAGACCTGCTCGACGACGCCGGCGGTGTCGGCGACGGGGAAGGTGTTGGCCATGGCGTGGACGGCGGTGAAGCCGCCGACGGCGGCGGCCTTCGTGCCGGTCAGGACGGTCTCGGAGTCCTCGCGGCCGGGCTCGCGCAGATGGGTGTGGAGGTCGACCAGGCCGGGCAGCAGGATCTGCCCCGCGGCCTCCACGACGGTGGCGTCACCGGCGTCCAGGCCGGTGCCCACCGCCTCGATGACCTCACCGTCGATCAGTACGTCCTGGATGTCGCCGCCGAGCACCTGCGCGCCCCGGATAAGGATCTTGCTCATAATTACTTGTTCTCCTCGGGTGACGGGCGGGACGGCTCGGACGACGGGCGGGACGTGGTGACGGCGGGCTCGTTGCCGCCCAGCAGCAGGTAGAGCACGGCCATGCGGATGGAGACGCCGTTGGTGACCTGCTCGACCGCCGTGCAGCGGTCGGAGTCGGCGACCTCCGCGGTGATCTCCATGCCGCGGTTCATCGGCCCGGGGTGCATGACGACGGACGTTCCGGGCATCCGGCCCATCCGCTCCCCGTCCAGACCGTAACGCCGCGCGTACTCGCGCTCGGTCGGGAAGAAGGCGGCGTTCATCCGTTCACGCTGGACCCGCAGCATCATCACGGCGTCGGACGCGGGCAGCACCCGGTCCAGGTCGTAGCTGACCTCGCAGGGCCAGTGCTCGACGCCGATGGGCACGAGGGTGGGCGGCGCGACGACGGTGACATGGGCGCCGAGCGTGTGCAGCAGCAGGACGTTGGAGCGGGCGACGCGGCTGTGCAGCACGTCGCCGACGATGGTGACCCGCAGCCCGGCCAGGTCGCGGCCGATCCCGGCGTCCGCGCCGACCAGCCTGCGGCGGAGCGTGAAGGCGTCCAGCAGGGCCTGGGTCGGGTGTTCGTGGGTGCCGTCGCCCGCGTTGACGACCGCGCCGTCGATCCAGCCGGACGTGGCGAGGCGGTACGGGGCGCCGGAGGCGCCGTGCCGGATGACGACGGCGTCGGCGCCCATCGCCTCCAGGGTGAGCGCGGTGTCCTTGAGCGACTCGCCCTTGGAGACCGACGACCCCTTGGCGGAGAAGTTGATCACATCGGCGGAGAGCCGCTTGGCGGCGGCCTCGAAGGAGATCCGGGTACGGGTCGAGTCCTCGAAGAAGAGGTTGACGACGGTACGGCCGCGCAGGGTCGGCAGTTTCTTGATGGGCCGGTCGGCGACCCGGGCCATCTCCTCGGCGGTGTCGAGGATCAGCACGGCGTCGTCGCGGCTGAGGTCGGCGGCGGAGATCAGGTGGCCGGGTGTGCGGGGGTTCGCCCCGGGAAGACGCAGCATCGGAAGAGCGCTCCGGTGTGATGGGGTGTGCGGGCGTGCGGGCGCGCGGAGGCAGCCGTACGGGGTGGGTGGTGTACGGGGGCGGGCCGCGCCCGCTACCGCTCGCCGGACTCGGCGGGCCGCTGGAGGCCGAGCAGCACGGTGTCGCGGCCGTCCTCCTCGGCGAGCTGGACCTTGACCGTCTCCCGCAGCGAGGTGGGGAGGTTCTTGCCGACGTAGTCGGCGCGGATCGGCAGCTCGCGGTGGCCGCGGTCGACCAGGACCGCGAGCTGGACGGCGCGCGGCCGGCCGATGTCGCCGAGCGCGTCGAGGGCGGCGCGGATCGTCCGGCCGGAGAAGAGCACGTCGTCGACGAGGACGACCAGCCGTCCGTCGACGCCGTCCCCGGGGATGTCGGTGCGGGCCAGCGCGCGGGCGGGCCGCAGCCGCAGGTCGTCGCGGTACATGGTGATGTCGAGGGAGCCGACCGGGATGGTGCGGCCGGTGATCTCGGCGAGTTTTCCGGCGAGGCGGCGGGCCAGGAAGACCCCGCGGGTCGGAATGCCGAGGAGCACGACGTCGTCGGCGCCCTTGGCGCGTTCGACGATCTCGTGGGCGATACGGGTCAGGACCCGCGCGATGTCGGGGGCCTCCAGAACGGGGCGCGCCGAACCTGACGGGGCCGTGCTCTCCGTACGGCTCGTGTCGCCGTGCGTGTCACTGCTGGGGGTGCTGCCGGTGTCCATGAGAAACGGACCTCCTTCTCCGCCTCACTGGACGGACCTTAAAGGACGTCGGAAATACCGAAACCACTGAAATTACGCCACTCAGGCTAGCAGGGGGTCCACGGCACATTCGGCACCACCCCCTGCGGAAAGGCGCCCGTGGGCGGTACGGAGCGCGGTACGGACGGCGGTACGGAGGCCGGTACGGACCCCGGTCCGGGGCCCCCGGCTTGACGCATCCAAGTAACGCTGCGTAACCTCACAGTGAGTTACCAGCCACGCGGCGGAGCCGCACAATGTTCCAGCGTCCGGGGAGCTATATGTCCAGCGAATACGCAAAGCAGCTCGGGGCCAAACTCCGCGCCATCCGCACCCAGCAGGGCCTCTCTCTCCACGGCGTGGAGGAGAAGTCCCAGGGCCGCTGGAAGGCCGTGGTGGTGGGTTCGTACGAGCGGGGAGACCGTGCCGTCACGGTGCAGCGCCTCGCCGAGCTGGCGGACTTCTACGGTGTCCCGGTCCAGGAGCTTCTTCCCGGCACGACGCCCGGCGGTGCCGCCGAGCCGCCGCCGAAGCTCGTTCTCGACCTGGAGCGCCTGGCCCACGTGCCGCAGGAGAAGGCCGGCCCGCTCCAGCGGTACGCGGCGACGATCCAGAGCCAGCGGGGCGATTACAACGGCAAGGTGCTGTCGATCCGCCAGGACGACCTGCGCACCCTCGCCGTCATCTACGACCAGTCGCCGTCGGTCCTGACCGAGCAGCTCATCAGCTGGGGTGTGCTGGACGCGGACGCGCGGCGCGCGGTCGCGCACGACGAGAGCTGACCGCCCCGCGGGCCCGGCCCGCGGATCGGCAGAAACGTCCCCTCCATATGTCCGATGGGCGGTCCCGTACGCACGTACGGGACCGCCCATCGGCGCGTCCGGCGTCCGGCCGGTGCTCCCGGCCTGAGCCGGTGTTCCCGGCGGCCCGGCGGATCCCGCGGGCCCGGCAGGCCCGCACGGGTCCGGACACACGCGCGCCCTCACGTACCGGGCGGGCTGGCTGATCCCGTCCGGCGCGTGAGGGCGGACCGCCGCTCAGGCGCGGCGCAGACTCGGCTTGAGGTCCTTGAAGCGGCTGAGGAGGCCGTTCACGAACGCCGGGGATTCGTCGGTGGAGAACTCCTTGGCGAGCTGGACCGCCTCGTCGATCGCCACCGCGTCCGGGGTGCCGTCCAGCCAGATCAGTTCGTACGTGCCGAGCCGCACGATGTTGCGGTCGGCGACCGGCATCCGGTCGAGGTCCCAGTCCACCGCGTAGGTGCCGATGAGCTCGTCGATACGGGCCACGTGCTCCGCGTATCCCTCGACCAGTTCCATGGTGAACTCGCTGACGGGCGGCTGCCGGTCGTCGGAGCGGGAGTGCCTGATCCAGTCCGCGAGAACGTTCTGTACGGACGTACCGCGCTGATCGGCCTCGAAGAGGATCTGGAACGCGCGCTTACGGGCATTGCTCCTGGCAGCCACGGTTAGCTGTTCACCCGGCCGAGGTAGTCGCCCGTGCGGGTGTCGACCTTGATCTTCTCGCCGGTGGTGATGAAGAGCGGGACGCCGATCTCGTAGTCGGTCTCCAGCGTCGCCGGCTTGGTGCCGCCGGTGGAGCGGTCGCCCTGGACACCCGGGTCGGTGTGCTTGATGACCAGCTCGACCGCGGCGGGCAGCTCGACGTAGAGCACCTCGCCCTCGTGCGTGGCGACCGTGGCGGTGAAGCCCTCGATCAGGAAGTTCGCCGCGTTGCCGACCGCCTTGCGGTCGATCATGAGCTGGTCGTACGTGCTCATGTCCATGAAGACGAAGTACTCGCCGTCCATGTACGAGAACTGCATGTCGCGGCGGTCGACAGTGGCCACCTCGACCTTCACGCCGGCGTTGAAGGTCTTGTCGACGACCTTGCCGGAGAGCACGTTCTTCAGCTTGGTGCGCACAAAGGCCGGGCCCTTGCCGGGCTTGACGTGCTGGAACTCGACGACGGACCAGAGCTGGCCTCCGTCGAGCTTGAGCACCAGGCCGTTCTTGAGGTCGTTCGTGGAAGCCACGGTTGCGGAATCTCCTGGACTGAAAGCAGGTGGACGACCGGGGGCCGCGCGCCGCCCCGGCGGGCGGACATCGCCGGCCAGCGGCACCAGCGCCCCTCCCGGCAAGCTCTGCCTTCGGGGCAGACATTGCAGGTCGCGGCGCTAAAGCGCGAGCAGCTCCTTGGTCGTGATGGTGAGTAGCTCGGGTCCGCCGTCCGCCTCGGGGCGGACGACGAGCGTGTCATCGATCCGGACACCGCCCCGGCCCGGGAGGTGGACCCCCGGTCCGACGGTGACCGGCACACGAGCGTCCAGTTTACCCATGGCCGCGGGAGCGAGCTGCGGGTCCTCGTCGATTTCGAGTCCGACACCGTGTCCCGTACGGGGCGCGAGCCCCTCGCCGTGCCCGGCGGCCTCCAGCGGATACCGCGTCGCGCGGTCCACGTCGCGGTAGCCCGCGCCGGGCACGAGCCCCTCCCGACCTGCCCGTTGTGCCGCGAAGACCAGCTCGTACAGCTCGATCTGCCAGTCGGCCGGGGAGGTCCCGATGACGAACGTACGGCCGATGAGACACCGGTATCCGCGGTAGTCGGCACCGAGGCCGACGGAGAGGAAATCCCCCTCCTCCACCCGCCGGTCCGAGGGACGGTGCCCGGGGCGGCCCGAGTGCGGCCCGGTGGCGACGACGGTCGGGAAGGCGGGGCCGTCGGCGCCGTGGTCGACGAGCCGCCGCTCCAGCTCCAGCGCGAGATGCCGCTCCGTGCGGCCCACCAGGATCGACTCCAGCAGCTCCCCCAGCGCGTGGTCGGCGATCTCGGCGGCGATCCGCAGACAGGCGATCTCCTCCTCGTCCTTCACGATCCGCTGCTGCTCGACGGCGCAGCCGAGGTCCGTCAGGCGCAGGGCGGGCGCGACGGCGCCGATCGCCCGGTGCCGGGCGACGGTGAGGTGGTGCTCCTCGACGGCGAGCCTGACCGCGGCGGACGGGGTGAGGAGGCCCGCGGCGGCCACGGCGGGGTCGCCGCTGCCCGGTACGGCGGTGCGGCGCAGTTGTTCGTCGACCGGTGCGTGCCCGTCCTCGCCCCCGTGGCCGGGGGCGGGCGGGCAGAGCAGCGTGTCGTCGTCGTACGGGCCGAGCAGCAGTACGGCGCCGGGCGGCGCCCCGCCCGCGAGGTAGCGGACGTTGGCGGGCCGGGAGACCAGCGCCGCGTCGTTGCCCGCGGCGGCGTACCGGTCACGCAGCCGCGCGCGGCGGACCGCATGCACGTCTGACATGACCCGATCGTACGAGTGTGCACCTCACCCGGCCGGTTCAGCGCGTCCGACCGGGGAACCCCCGGGGCCGTCGCGGGAGCCCCCGCGACGGCCCCGGGGAGCGGCTCACCAGCTCGGCGGCGAGGCCAGCGCGCGGGCCAGGACGTCGTCCAGGACCCGGGCGGTGGTCTCCACGTCGTACTTGGAGTTGTCGATGATGGGCAGCCCCGAGCCGTACCAGCCGGCCATCCGGCCGTGGATGCCCGCGACCTCCTCGTCCGCCAGCCGGCGGTTGCCGCTGCGCTCGGCGTTGCGCTCCAGCACGATCTCCAGGCCGGGGAGCAGGACCACCGGGAGCAGTCCGGGGCCGACATGGCGCTTCCAGCCGCCGAGCCCGACGACCGGGCGGTCCGGGAAGACCGCGTCGTCGAGGATGCAGGAGATGCCGTTGGCGAGGAAGTTGCGCGCGGCGAAGCCGCAGGTGCGGCGGGCCAGCCGGTACTGCGCCTCGGAGTGGTCGTTCCAGCCGGACTGCGGGTCGGCGAAGCCCGCGCAGACCCATTCGCGTACGTCGTCCAGGCTGATGTGCGCGGTGGGCACCCGGCGGCTGCTCGCCCAGTGCCGGGCGACGGTCGTCTTGCCCGCGCCCGCGGGCCCGATCAGCAGGACCGCGAGGGTCGCGGTGCCCGTGCCGCTGTCGGCCGGCGGGACGGCGGGGATCGGCACGGGTCCGCCGGGCGGCAGTTGGACATGCCCGGTGACGTCCGGGGGCGGCGGCCCGCTCCCCGGGCCGGGCGGCGGCACGGGGCCGTGTCCGTGCCCCTGCGCGGGCCCGGGAGGCGGTCCCGGGTGCTGGCCCGGGATCTGAGGCTGAGGGGGCTGCGGGGGCCGTCCCTGCGCGCCGGGGGGCACCGGAGGCCCTTGCGGCCCCGAGGACTGAGGGCGCCCGGGAGGCTGCTGCGGCCCCTGCACCGGATGAGGCCCCGGCGCCTGCTGTGGTCCATGGGCCTGGTGCGGTCCATGGGGCCCCTGCGGCCCGTGGGGACCCTGTGCCTGGTGCGGGCCCTGCGGGCCCTGTGCCGGGTACGTGCCGTGGGCCTGGTGCGCGGCGGGTGCCTGCGGTGGCCATCCCCCGGTGCCCCGCCCTGGTCCCTGGGGAGGCGGCAGCGGAACCCCCACTGAGTGCTGCATCCGGTGCCACTCCGTCTCGTACGACTGACGCTGGTCTGCGGGGCCCGGCGGGGCCGCGCCACCGAACGGTACCGCCCCCGGCCGCCGCGGTGGGAACGGCCGGGGTGCGCGGGCGGCGGCGCCCGCGCACCCCGGCCCGTCCCGTCAGGCGGTCAGCTCGTCAGCTCTTCGGCGAGAGCGCGCAGTGCGAGCCGGTACGAGCCGATGCCGAAGCCCGCGACCGTACCGCTGGCGACGGCCGCGACGACCGAGGTGTGGCGGAACTCCTCGCGCGCGTACGGGTTCGAGATGTGCACCTCGATCAGCGGCGCCGTGCGCTGCGCCGCCGCGTCCCGCATCGCGTACGAGTAGTGGGTGAACGCGCCGGGGTTGAGGACGACCGGCAGGGCGCCGTCCGCGGCCTCGTGGAGCCAGCGGATCAGCTCCCCCTCGTCGTTCGTCTCCCGTACGTCGACGTCGAGCCCCAGCTCCTTGCCGAGGTCGCGGCAGGCGTCCACCAGCCCGGCGTACGACGTCGCCCCGTACACGTCGGGCTCGCGCGAGCCGAGGCGGCCCAGGTTGGGCCCGTTGAGGACGAGGACCCGCCGGGTCACGCGGACACCTCCCCGTACGCCGCGAGCAGCACCGCCGGGTCCGGGCCCTCCAGCACGGTCGGCTTGCCGAGGCCGTCGAGCACGATGAAGCGCAGCAGGTCGCCCCGGGACTTCTTGTCGACCTTCATCGTCTCCAGCAGCTTGGGCCACTGGTCACCGCGGTAGGTCAGCGGAAGGCCGACGGACTCCAGGACGGCGCGGTGCCGGTCGGCGGTCGCGTCGTCGAGCCGGCCGGCCAGCCGGCCCAGTTCGGCGGCGAAGACCATGCCGACGGAGACGGCCGCGCCGTGCCGCCACTTGTAGCGCTCGTTCTTCTCGATGGCGTGCGCCAGGGTGTGGCCGTAGTTGAGGATCTCCCGGAGACCGGACTCCTTGAGGTCGTTGGAGACGACCTCGGCCTTGACCCGGATCGACCGCTCGATCAGCTCGGCGGTGTGCGGCCCCGACGGCGTACGGGCGCCCTCCGGGTCGGCCTCGACCAGCTCCAGGATGGCCGGGTCCGCGATGAACCCCGCCTTGATGATCTCCGCCATGCCGCTGACGTAGTCGTTCACCCCGAGGGAGTCCAGCGCTGCGAGGTCGCAGAGCACCCCGGCGGGCGGGTGGAAGGCGCCGACGAGGTTCTTGCCCTCGGCGGTGTTGATGCCGGTCTTGCCGCCCACGGCCGCGTCGACCATCGCGAGCACGGTCGTCGGTACGGCGATCCAGCGCACCCCGCGCAGCCAGGTCGCGGCGACGAACCCGGCCAGGTCGGTGGTGGCACCGCCGCCCACGCCGATGATCACATCACTGCGGGTGAAACCGGTCTGCCCGAGCGCCTTCCAGCAGTACGCGGCGACCTCTGCGGTCTTCGCCTCCTCGGCGTTCGGCACCTGGATCGCGACGGCCTCGTACCCCTGCTCGGCGAGGTCCGCCCGGAGCGCCTCGCCGGTGCCCGCCAGCGCCTCGGGGTGGATGACGGCGATCCGCCGGACCCGCGGCCCGATCAGCCCGGGCAGCTCGCCCAGGAGCTGCCGGCCGACCAGCACCTCGTACGGGTCGTGCCCCGCGGTGCCGCCGACCTGGATACGGGTGACTGCCTGGTCCGTCATACGGGGTTCTCCTTGCCGGGGGTCCTGAGCTCTTCCGCCGGAGGAGGGGTGAGCTCCAGCGCGTCGAGGACGGCGTCCACGACCTCTTCGGGTGCGCGGTCGTCGGTGGCGACGCAGACCCGGGCCACCTCCGTGTACAGGTGGCGGCGCCCCTCCATCAGCTTCTTCCACTGCTGGCGGGGGTTGACGGCCAGCAGCGGGCGCGCCGTGTTCAGCCCGGTCCGCCGGGCCGCCTCGGCGACCTCCATCGAGAGATAGACGACCGGCAGCCCGGTCAGCTCCGCGCGAGTGGCGGCGTCGAGGACCGCGCCGCCGCCGAGCGCGAGGACGCCGGGGTGCTCGGCGAGCGCGCGCCGTACCGCCGCGCGCTCCAGCTCCCGGAAGTGCGTCTCGCCGTCGTCCACGAAGATCTCCGCGATGGACCGTCCCTGGGCGGCGACGATGTCGGCGTCGCTGTCGCGGAAGGCGGTGCCGAGCCGCGCGGCGAGCAGTTCGCCGACGGTCGACTTGCCGACGCCCATGGGGCCGACGAGGACCACCACCGGCCCGTTCGCCGGATCCGGGGCGCTCATCGGATCCGGAGGTTGTCGAGGTACGAGTCGACGTTGCGGCGCGTCTCCGTGACGCTGTCGCCGCCGAACTTCTCCGCGACCGCGTCGGCGAGGGTCAGCGCGACCATGGCCTCGGCGACGATGCCGGCGGCCGGCACGGCGCACACGTCGGAGCGCTGGTGGTGGGCGCTGGTCACCTCGCCGGTGGCCACGTCGACGGTGGCCAGCGCGCGCGGCACGGTCGCGATGGGCTTCATCGCGGCCCGTACGCGCAGCAGCTCACCGGTGGTCAGCCCGCCCTCGGTGCCGCCGGAACGGCCGGAGGCTCGCCGGATGCCGTCGGCGGTCGGGACGATCTCGTCGTGCGCCTTCGAGCCCGGCACCCGGGCCAGCCCGAAGCCGTCGCCGACCTCGACGCCCTTGATGGCCTGGATGCCCATGAGCGCGGCGGCGAGCCGGGCGTCGAGCCTGCGGTCCCAGTGGACGTGCGAGCCGAGTCCGACCGGCACGCCGTACGCCAGCACCTCGACGACCCCGCCGAGGGTGTCGCCGTCCTTGTGGGCCTGGTCGATCTCCGCGACCATAGCCTTGCTCGCGTCGGCGTCCAGACAGCGCACCGGGTCGGCGTCGAGCTTCGCCACGTCGGACGGCTCCGGGTAGACCCCGTACGGGGCCTTCGCCGCGGCCAGCTCGACGACATGGGAGACGATCTCGATCCCGGCCGTCTCCTTCAGGTACGAGCGCGCCACGGCGCCGAGCGCCACCCGCGCGGCCGTCTCCCGGGCGCTGGCGCGCTCCAGTACGGGACGGGCCTCGTCGAAGCCGTACTTCTGCATGCCCGCGAGATCCGCGTGACCGGGCCTGGGCCGGGTCAGCGGGGCGTTGCGCGCGAGCTGGGCCAGCTCCGCGGGGTCGACCGGATCGGCCGACATGACCTGCTCCCACTTGGGCCACTCGGTGTTGCCCACCATGACCGCGACGGGCGAGCCCATGGTCAGGCCGTGCCGTACCCCGCCGAGGAAGGTGACCTCGTCCTGCTCGAACTTCATCCGAGCACCGCGGCCGTAGCCGAGACGGCGCCGGGCCAGGTGGTCCGCCACCATCTCCGTGGTGATGGGCACACCGGCGGGAAGACCCTCCAGCGTCGCCACGAGTGCGGGTCCGTGGGACTCCCCCGCGGTCAGCCAGCGCAACCTGCTCAACGGTGCTCCTCATACTCGCGCGCGCCCGAAACGACAACGGCGCGACCGGGTGCGCGGCCCTGGCCCGCCTTGTCCGATTCTCCCACGGCGGGGACCGGCGGCGGGCAGCGGTCCGCAGACCGGACCACCACGTCCGACGGACCGGACCGGGTACGGGTCAGCCGAGCGCCGCGATGCCGGCCTCGCGCATCACGTCGAGCGGCGCGGGCGAGCGGCCCGTCATCAGTTCCACCTGGAGCGCCGCCTGGTGGACCAGCAGGTCGAGCCCGCTCACGAGGGCTCCGCCGCGCCCGGACCAGGCCGCCGCGAGCGGCGTCGGCCACGGCTCGTACAGCACGTCGAAGAGGGTGCCCGGCGCCTCCGGGACCGCGTCGGCGAGCACGTCGGCGGTGCCCGCCGGGGTGGTGGCGATCACCAGCGGCGCGCTCAGCGCGCCGTCGGCCTCCGCCCAGTCGGCGATCCGGACATCGACCCCGAGGCGCTCGCCCCAGCCGCGCATCTCGGTGGCGCGGGCCTCGCTGCGCACATACGCGGTGACGGGGCCGGCGCAGAGCACGGCGAGGGCCGCGAGCGCGGACGAGGCGGTCGCGCCCGCCCCGAGGACCGCCGCAGACTCCACCTTCTCCACACCGCGCTCGCGGAGCGCGGCGATCATGCCGGGGATGTCCGTGTTGTCGCCGGTGCGCCGGCCATCCTCACCGAAGACGACCGTGTTGACCGCCTCCACCGAGGCCGCGGTGCCGGTGATCTCGTCCAGCAGCGGGATGACGGCCCGCTTGAGCGGCATGGTCAGCGACAGCCCCGCCCAGGAGGGGTCGCCCCGCACCTCTTCGAGGAATCCGGAGAGCCCGGCCTCGTCCACCTCGAACCGGCCGTACGACCACTGGCCGAGGCCGAGTTCCGCGTACGCGGCGCGGTGCAGCGCCGGGGAAAGGGAATGAGCGATGGGCGATCCGAGGACCGCCGCCTTCCTGATCGCATGGCGCAACACAGAGACTCCAGGAGCAGAAAAATCCACTTTTAGTGGATCACGTGGATCCTGTCAATATATGCCGAAATTCAAAACCCTTGACAGGCGTCAGAATCATTTGCGATAGTCACTCCATGAAATTGAACGAGTACCCTCCGTGAACATCCAGCGGTCAGCACTCTCCGACAGGAAGGGAATTCGGCAGTCGGATCGAGCCACCGAACCGCACACAAGAAGTAGATCCGCATCACAAAAAGACCGCATCAGACCTCGAAGGAGAATCAATTCATGCGAAAGTCCCTCATATCACTTGGAATAGGCATGGCGCTCACACTGAGCGGGATCACAGCAGGCTCCGCCCAAGCAGCCACAACGGCGAGCAAGGGGTCAATAACATGCAGCACGACCGGCGCCTCAGGGGATCTGGAGTACGACAACTGGTCAGTCGGAACGAAATCCACCGTCTGGATCGGCCTGGGTGTCGTCGACACCAATTCTGACGGGCACCACGTAAGAATTCGACTCGTATCTCAGAACTATGTGGGGGAAGTTTACTACTGGGGATGGAGGTCGTGGACCGGAGGAGCTGGAGCAGGCCAAGCATGGTACACCACCGCAACAGACTCCGCCGGCATGTACGCGATTGGAATTCAAGTAGCAAGATTCGAAGGCGACACTCTACTGAATTCAAAAACTTGCTGGGTGTAGATCTCGAGTCCGGGCGCCGTACGCCTGTCCGCAGAGATGCGTTGCCCTGTCGCCCTGCCTGCCGCAGGGCGACAGGGCGGGACACCACATGAAGAACGTACCGAGCGCCGCAATTCATTGGGCTTCATTCGGGAGGGCGAACAGACCCATACCCCTCCAAAACATCCAGCAACGATCTTGAATGACATCGAGGAGGCGCATCGGGCGGAGACCCGACCGCTCTCGCGCCACCCGACCGGCATACAGCTCTTGAAACATGCCCTTGGCGCCGGCCACGCCGCCCGACTCCAGATCACAACGCCAGCCGATCACCGACCGCCTGCCCTACCGAGGAACGCGCGCGCCGAGGGAGAGCACGTCTAATTCCCGGCGGAGCCATTGCTCGTCTGATCGTTGAATTTATTCTTGAGCTCCTGGAATTCTTCGTAGGTTTTGGCAAACTCGGTCTTATGCTTTCCGTCGGTTGCCACGAAGTAGATCCAGCCGTCCTCCGTCGGATTGAGCGTGGCAGCCAACGCTTCCTCGCCCGGGTTTCCGATGGGGCCGGGCGTCAGGCCCTTCTGTGTATAGGTGTTGTACGGGTCCTTGTTGCTGTTGATCTCGGACTCGCTGATGTTGATGTTGCTCTGACCCTTGAGGTAATTGAAGGCCGAGTCGAACTGGAGGAGCTGATTCGTCTCGGTATTCGTGGGCTTGAGCCGGTTGTAGACGACTTCGGCCATCTTCCTGAAGTCGTCGTGCGTCTTTCCCTCCGCCTGGACCAGGCTGGCGACAGTGACGAGCTCCCAGGGGCTTTCGAAGTCGAATTTCTTGGCGTTCGTCTCCAGATCGAGCTTCTCGTACTCGACGTTCGCCCTGGCCACCATCTTCTTGAGGACGTCCTCAGGCTTCGCCCCCTTCGCCACCGGATAGCTGGCGGGGTAGAGGAAGCCCTCCAGCGGATCCTTTATCGGCGTACCGCTCTTGGCCCATTTCGGCAGACCGAGTTTGGCGAAGTCCTTCTTCGCAATCGCCTCGGTGGTGCCTGCCTTGGCACCGATCTTCTTGTCGATCGCCTTGTAGACCACAACATTACGAGTACCGGGCGGCACGATCAAAGCATTCCGGCTGCTCGGGCTGAGCATCTTCGTGACGGCGTTGCGCGCGGACATCTCCTTGCTGAGCGTGTAGACGCCCGCCTGGATCGTATTGCCCTTCGGGTTCTGCTTCTGTGCGGCGACGAAGGCGCGCTGACTCTTCACCACGCCGTTCTTCACCAGAATGGCGCCGATCTCATACCCGCCGGCCCCCGGCGGAATTTCCACCTGGATATCGCCGGAGCCCGCGCCCACGAAGTCCGGCGGCGGGCCGAATTTGCTCTCCCAGAACTGGTAGCCGACATAGCCGATACCGCCGGCGCCGCCGATGAAGACCACGGCGACGACCAGGCAGGCCGTGCCGTTGCGGCTCTTCTTTTTCTTCTTCGTCTTGCCGCGGCGCTCGCGGCCCTCGCCACCGCGGCCCTCGCCGCCGTCGTCGTCCCCGTCGCCGCCCCCACCGGTGAAGAAGGGGTGCGTCTCCTTCTCCGGCGTGTCCGCGTCGGCCTCGGCCGGACCGGGTTCGGCCTCGGGCTCCGGGTCGGGCTGCCGCCGGCCGGGGGGCTGCGGGGGCGGGTAGGCGTCGGGGGTGCCGTAGTAGTCGTGGTTCTCGGCGTAGTTTCCGTGCTCGCCCGCGTAGGGGGCCGGGGCGTTGGCCCCGTACGGCATCGCGGCCTGCTGGCCGTTGTCCCAACCGCCGTTGTACTGCGGGTCGTTGTACTGCGGATCGGCGTACTGCTGCTGGGGGTGGTGCTGCGGGTGCTGCTGGCCTCCGTACGGCCCCTGCTGCGGCTGCTGGGGCTGCTCCTGGTACTGCGGCTGCTGCTGCGTGCCGTACTGCTGGCCGCCGTACTGCTGAGCACCGTACTCGGGCTGCCCGCCCTGGTACTGAGGGTGCTGCGGCTGCTGCTGGTACTGCTGCTGGTACGGGTCCTGCGCCTCCCCGTACTGGGCCTGCGCCTGCGACTGCTGCGGGTACTGCTGCTGCCCTCCGTAGGAGGAACCGCTGCCGTCGGTGGCCTGCTGTGCCGCCCACCCCGAGTCCCCGTACAGGGGGTCCCCGGGGTGCCACGGTGCGGAGCCGGGGCCCCGGCCATAGTCAGTCATCGATCCCCTTGAGCCGCGAGGCGTGACCGCTGACCGCAGTGGCACGGCGTCCGTTTCGCCTCTTTGCTGTGCGGTGGCTGTTCGAACACCGCCGCATCGCGCGGAACGTTACCGTACCGCGATCAGATGACCACTTCGACGCTCTCGCCGGGAGGATTACCTGATACCCGTTCGGCCTCCAGCGCGCTCTGGAGGATGACAACTGCCGCCACTTGGTCGATAACGGACCGACCTTTCTTGGACTTAACGCCCGAAGCGCGCAGCCCTTGACTGGCCGTCACTGTACTCATCCGCTCATCGACCAGTCGTACCGGCACGGGTGTGACACCCCGCGCCAGCTCCTGGGCGAACACCCGCACCTTCGCGGCGGCCGGCCCCTCTCCCCCGTTGAGGGAGCGGGGCAGCCCGACCAGCACTTCGACGGGTTCGTATTCCTCGACGATCTGCCGCAGCCGCCGGTGGGCGGCCGGGACATCGCGTCCCGGCACGGTCTCCACCGGTGTGGCGAGGATCCCGTCGGGGTCGCACGAGGCGACCCCGATCCGGGCGTCCCCGACGTCGATCGCGAGCCGGCGTCCTCTGCGCATACCGCTCATGCGGTGCCCGCCCCTCAGGCGGTCTCGGCGACGAGGCGCTCGACGGCGGCGACCGCGTCCCCGATGGCCGCCGGGTTCTGGCCACCGCCCTGGGCGACGTCCGGCTTGCCGCCGCCTCCGCCGCCGAGGGTCTTGGCGGCGGTACGCACCAGGTCACCGGCCTTGAGTCCGCGCTCGCGGGCGGCCTCGTTGGTGGCGATGACCGTCAGCGGTCGGCCGCCGGCCGTGGTGAACAGCGCCACGACCACCGGCCGGTCGCCACGGATGCGACCGCGCACGTCGAGGACGAGCTTCCGCAGGTCGTCGGCCGAGGTGCCGTCCGGGACCTGCCCGGTGACCAGCGCCGTGCCCCGTACGTCCTTGGCGGAGTCGGCCAGTCCGGCGGCGGCGGCGAGCACCTTCTCCGCGCGGAACTTCTCGATCTCCTTCTCGGCGTCCTTGAGCTTGCCGAGCATCCCGGCGATCTTCTCGGGGAGTTCCTCGGAGCGGCCCTTGACCAGCTCCTGGAGCTGGGCGACGACGCTGTGCTCCCTGGCCAGGAAGTTGTACGCGTCCACCCCGACCAGGGCCTCGATACGCCGCACCCCGGAGCCGATCGACGACTCGCCGAGCAGCTTCACCAGGCCGAGCTGGGCGGTGTTGTGGACGTGCGTGCCGCCGCACAGCTCCTTGGAGAAGTCCCCGATGGTGACGACCCGGACCCGCTCGCCGTACTTCTCGCCGAACTCGGCGATGGCGCCCTGCTTCTTGGCCTCGTCGATCGACATGACCTCGGCCTGGACGTCCAGCTCCCGGGCGAGCACCTCGTTGATCTTCTGCTCGACGTCGAGGAGCACCGTGCCCGGTACGGCGGCGGGCGAGCCGAAGTCGAAGCGGAAGCGGCCCGGGGAGTTCTCCGAACCGGCCTGGGCGGCCGTCGGGCCGAGGGCGTCGCGCAGCGCCTGGTGGGTGAGGTGGGTGGCGCTGTGGGCCCTGGCGATGGCCCGGCGGCGGTTCAGATCGATGGCGGCGTACGCGGAGGCGCCCACCGTCACCTCGCCGACCTGCACCGTTCCCTTGTGCACGGAGACACCGGGGACCGGCTGCTGGACGTCGCGGATCTGGACGACGGCGCCGCTGTCGAGCCGGATCCGGCCCTGGTCGGCGAGCTGGCCGCCGCCCTCGGCGTAGAAGGGCGTGCGGTCGAGGACGATCTCGACGTCGTCGCCCTCGGTGGCGGCGGGCGAGGGCACCCCGTCGACGAGCAGGCCGACCACGGTCGACTCGCCCTCGGTGGCGGTGTAGCCGGTGAACTCGGTGGCGCCGCCGGCGTCCGCGACCGAGCGGTAGGCGGAGAGGTCGGCGTGGCCGGACTTCTTGGCCTTGGCGTCGGCCTTGGCCCGCTCCCGCTGCTCCTTCATGAGCCGCCGGAAGCCCTCCTCGTCCACGGAGAGGCCCTGTTCCGAGGCCATCTCCAAGGTGAGGTCGATGGGGAAGCCCCAGGTGTCGTGGAGCAGGAACGCCTTGTCGCCGGAGAGCACCTGGCCACCGGCGGCCTTGGTCTCGGTGACGGCCGTGTCGAGGATGTTCGTGCCGCCCTTGAGGGCCTTGAGGAAGGCGGCCTCCTCGGCGAGGGCGACGGTCTCGATGCGCTTGCGGTCGGTCTCCAGCTCCGGGTACTGCTCGCCCATGGTCCTGATGACCACGTCGACCAGGGCGGCGACGACCGGCTCCGTGGCGCCGAGAAGGCGCATGTTGCGGATGGCGCGGCGCATGATGCGGCGCAGGACGTAGCCGCGCCCCTCGTTGCCCGGGGTGACGCCGTCGCCGATGAGCATCGTGGACGTACGGATGTGGTCGGCGACCACGCGCAGCGAGACGTCCGAGCCGTGCTCGGCGCCGTAGCGCACGCCGGTCAGCTCGGTGGCCTTGTCCATGACGACCCGGAGCGTGTCCGTCTCGTACATGTTCTGTACGCCCTGGAGGATCATGGCGAGACGTTCGAGGCCGAGACCGGTGTCGATGTTCTTGGAGGGCAGCTCACCGAGGATCGGGAAGTCCTCCTTGCCCTCGCCGGCGCCGCGCTCGTACTGCATGAAGACCAGGTTCCAGATCTCCACGTACCGCTCGTCGTTGACGGCGGGGCCGCCCTCGACGCCGAACTCGGGGCCCCGGTCGTAGTTGATCTCCGAGCAGGGGCCGCAGGGGCCCGGCACGCCCATGGACCAGTAGTTGGGGCCCATACCCAGTCGCTGGATGCGCTCGGTGGGGACGCCGACGACATCGCGCCAGATGCGCTCGGCCTCGTCGTCCTGTTCGTACACCGTGATCCAGAGCTTCTCCGGCTCCAGCCCGTAGCCGCCGTCCGCCAGGGAGCTGGTCAGCAGCTCCCAGGCGTACTTGATGGCGCCTTCCTTGAAGTAGTCGCCGAAGGAGAAGTTGCCGCACATCTGGAAGAACGTGCCGTGCCGGGTGGTCTTGCCGACCTCTTCGATGTCCGGGGTACGGACGCACTTCTGCACGCTGGTGGCCCGGTCGTACGGAGGCTTGACCTCGCCGAGGAAGTACGGCTTGAAGGGCACCATGCCCGCCGGGACCAGCAGCAGAGTCGGGTCGTCCGCGATGAGCGACGCCGAAGGGACGACGGTGTGACCGCGCTCCTCGAAGAAGCTCAGCCAGCGGCGACGAATTTCAGCCGACTCCATCAGTGGTCCTCATTCCGGTTGTGCGGGTTGTAGGAGTGCGTGGTCGTGGTTCCGAGGGGGCGGTCGATCGCGGCGAGCCTGCGTGGGGCGGGCAACGCGTGGTCCGCCGGTGCGTCCAGGCCCAGTGCCTCACCGAGCTCGGCCTCGCGCCGCACCATTCCGGAGCGTACGTCGACGGCGAACTCCCTGACCTTGTGCCCGGCGTCGATCGCCTTGTTCGCAGCCTGGGCGGCGAGGCTCTCCGGGGTGAGCTGCTTGAGCTTGCGGTTGACCTTGGCGGTGGCCCAGACGCCGGCTGCGGCGCCCGCGGTGAACCAGAACGTACGGCGGAACATCGCTGCGGTCAGCCCTTCTTCTTCCTGAGCCGGGCGGCGGGGAGCGTACGGCCGACGACGACCGTACGGCGGGTGGCCCGCTCCGTGGGCTCGCTCCCGGCGGCGGGCGCGCCCCGGCGTCCCATGGCCTGGCGTACGCCGTAGCCGAACGCCGCGACCTTGACGAGGGGGCCGCCGAACGTCGAGGCGACCGTGGTGGAGAGTGCCGAGGCGTTCGAGGTGACTTCCTGGACGTCCGACGCGATCGCGTCGACCCGGTCGAGCTGGGTCTGCGCGGAACGGACCGTCTCGGAGGCGTCCGCGAGCAGAGGGACTGCCTGTTCGGTGATGTCCGCCACCAGCCGGGTGGTCGCCTTGAGCGTCTGGGCCAGCCTCACCAGCACCACGGCGAGGAAGGAGACCAGAATGGCCCAGAACACGGCCACCAGGATTCCGGCAACCTCTCCACCGGTCACGCCGCACCGCTCCCTGATCGTCGAAGGCCCCTGGCAGCGGGTCACTGACACGACAGAAGGTCACTGACACCTGACAGGCGACTGGAAAGTCGTCCTCCGACCTTATCGCGCCGACGCCCCCGCCCCGTACCGGATTAGAGCCTCGTCGGATGGTGGGAGGATCCACGCGAAAGCCCGCCGGCTCTCCCGTCCGCGAGGGCGGGGAGACGGCGGGCCGAAGCGTGGTGGAGCTACCGCGTCCGGGTCAGCGGGCGTAGTACTCGACGACGAGCTGCTCGTCGCAGATGACCGGGATCTCCTTGCGGTTCGGGTCGCGGTCCAGGCGGAACGCCAGCGCCTTCAGGTTGACCTGGAGGTAGCGCGGGGTCTCGCCGTCCGTGTCGTAGCCACCCTCGCGGGCGACCTGGAAGGGGACCTTGTCGCGGCTGCGCTCGCGGACCATCACGACGTCGTCGGGACGGACGCGGAACGACGGCTTGTCGACCTTGCCGCCGTTGACCTCGATGTGACCGTGCACGACCATCTGACGGGCCTGGTAGATGGTGCGGGCGATGCCCGACCGCAGGACGAGCGCGTCGAGACGGCGCTCCAGCTCGACGACCAGGGCCTCGCCCGTCTTGCCGCCGGCCTTCTTGGCGCGGTCGTAGGCGCGGGCCATCTGGCGCTCGCTGATGTCGTACTGGGCGCGCAGGCGCTGCTTCTCCAGCAGACGGACCTTGTAGTCACTGTTCTGCTTGCGTCCACGACCGTGCTCACCCGGCGGGTAAGGACGGGCCTCGAAGTACTTGACGGCCTTGGGCGTCAGGGCGATACCGAGCGCACGCGACTTCTTGACCTTGGGACGCGACTGGTTAGGCACGTTCTCCAGACCTCCGTTGTAGGTTAGGTTAGGCTCACCTTACTAAAGGAGATCGCATGTCTCGCCCTGGGAACACCACGCGCATCACGGACATCACAGACAAGCTCGGCGCGCAGAGCGACGAATCGACGGAGGTCCGATCAGCTCATGGTCAGCCGCGTCCCAGCGGGCTTGAAATCGATCGGATGCCGTCAGCAGCCGAACGCACACGAACTCTCGTACAGGGTACATGCTCGGCGGTGCTGTTCATCCCCGGTCTGCACGGGGCCAGGCCCTCCTACCAGCTCATGCCCGACGTACGGTCCGTGGGCCCGGACGGCGAGGTGTTCCTCGTCTTCCCGTCGGACTCCCCCGCGGTACGGGCCGCCACCCACGCGCAGGACGACGAACTCCACGCGGTGCTGGAGCTCACCGACGTCGCGCCCGTCTCCGTGCCCCACCGTATCCGCGGCCGGGCCTGGCTCTCCGGCTGGCTCACCCGCGAACCCGGCCTGGCGGACGCCGGCCGGATGACGCTGCGCCTGGAGATCGGCGAGGCGTGCGTGGACGACCTGTGGGGCGCCGAGTCCGTGGAGCCCGAGGACTTCGTGGCGGCCACCCCCGATCCGCTGGTGGAGCACGAGGCGGAGCTGCTGCAGCACCTCCACTCCGCGCACGGCGCCGAGGTACGGTCGCTGCGCGCGCTGCTCGGCGAGCGGACCGCGTCCGCCTCGGCCGCCGGGACCGCGGCCGTACCGGTGGGGCTCGACCGCTTCGGGCTGCGCGTGCGCTTCACCGGCGTCCGGTGCTTCGACGCCCGCTTCGACTTCCCCGAGCCGGTGCGGAACGTCAACGAGCTGCGCTACGCGATGCACACACTCTTCGACGCGGCCGCCCGCTGACCCGCCGCCCCGTGCGACCGGGCACCGCGGCCGTACGCGGTCCGGCACCGCTGTCGCCGTACGCCGGGGGACTCAGCCGCCGTCGCCGCGCAGCCGCTCGCGCACCTTGTCGACCACGTCCGCGTAGCGCGCTTCCGCGCCGTACCGCGTGGGCTCGTAGTAGCGCCTGCCGCGCACCGGCTCCGGCGCGTACTGCTGGGCCGCGATACCGCCCGGGACGTCGTGCGGATAGATGTAACCCTGGGCATGGCCGAGCTTGGCCGCGCCCTTGTAGTGGCCGTCGCGCAGATGCGCCGGGACCTGGCCCGTCAGCCCCTTCTTCACGTCCTCCAGGGCCGCCGAGATCGCGGTCGTGGCGGCATTGGACTTGGGCGCGAGCGCCAGCGCGATGGTGGCGTGGCTGAGGGTGAGGGCGGCCTCCGGGAAGCCGATCATGGCCACGGCCTGGGCGGCGGCGACCGCGATGGGCAGCGCCGTCGGATCGGCGAGACCGATGTCCTCGCTCGCCGAGATCATCAGCCGTCTGGCGATGAACCGGGGATCCTCCCCCGCGTCGATCATCCGGGCCAGATAGTGCAGCGCGGCGTCCACGTCGGAGCCGCGGATCGACTTGATGAGCGCGCTCGCCACGTCATAGTGCTGGTCGCCGTCCCGGTCGTACATCACCGCCGCGCGGTCGACGGTCTCCTCCACGGTCTGGAGGGTGATCTCCTTCTCGCTCTTGGCGAGCGCCGCGCCGGCCGCCGCCTCCAGCGCGGTCAGCGCCCGCCGGGCGTCGCCGCCCGCCACCCGCAGCAGATGCGCCTCCGCGTCCTCGGGCAGGGTGACGGCGCCCCCGAGACCACGCTCCTCGGTGAGCGCCCGCCGCAGCAGGGCGCGCAGGTCCTCGTCCGTGAGCGGCTCCAGCGTGAGCAGCAGGGAGCGGGAGAGCAGGGGGGAGATCACCGAGAAGTACGGGTTCTCCGTGGTGGCGGCGATCAGCGTCACCCAGCGGTTCTCCACGGCGGGCAGCAGGGAGTCCTGCTGGGCCTTGCTGAAGCGGTGGATCTCGTCGAGGAAGAGGACCGTTTCCTTGCCGAAGCCGCCGGAGGCGCGCCGCGCCCCGTCGATGACGGCGCGGACCTCCTTGACGCCCGCGGTGATGGCGGACAGCTCGACGAAGCGCTTGTTGGTCGCCTTGGAGACGACGTAGGCGAGGGTCGTCTTCCCGGTGCCGGGCGGGCCCCAGAGGATCACCGACGAGGGGCCCGCGGGGCCGCCGCCGCCCTCGCCCACCAGCCGGCGCAGCGGGGATCCCGGCTTCAGCAGATGCCTCTGGCCGACGACCTCGTCGACGACACGGGGGCGCATCCGGACCGCCAGGGGGCTGGCGGACGGGTCCTTCTCCTGGCGGTCTTCGGCGGCTGCGGTAAAGAGATCGGGCTCCACGGGTGAAGCCTATGCCAGCCCACTGACACAGCCGTCAGCGCTGTCAGCTCGTCCAGAAGTCCCACCAGCGGGTCAGGATCAGCATCCCGATGATCCCGATGTGCAGCGCCGGCGGCACCCAGGTGAACTCGTCGAGGAAGCCGCGCAGCCAGCCGGGCGCCGGCAGCACCCGGTGGCGGATGTTGTGGGCGGTGACGTACCAGAACATCAGGATCGTGGCGACCCAGGCGAGACAGCACCACAGGCAGAGCGAGTTGATGTTGTACAGCGACTGGTACTGCAGCCACGTGCAGAATCCGACGCCGAAGAGCGTCCCCGCGTTCAGCCCCAGCCAGAACCAGCCGCGGTAGCGGGCCCCTGCGAGCAGGCCCATGCCGATGGCGATGACCACGGAGTACGCGGCGAGCCCGAGCATCGGGTTGGGGAAGCCGAAGACCGACGCCTGGGCGCTCTTCATGATGTTGCCGCAGGACACCACCGGGTTCAGGCTGCACCCCGGCGTGAAATTGGGGTCCTCCAGCAGCTTGAACTTGTCGATCGTGATCACCCACGCGGCCAGCAGCCCCGCCGCGCCCGTGACGACCAGAAGCAGCGCGAACACACGGCCGCCGCCGACCGCGCCGGAGATCTTCCCGTCCTCCCGGTCGGAGGAGACGTCGTCAACCGCAGCACTCGTCATATCGCCGTTCCATCGGTCAGGGGCCTGGGGCCTGTACGCGCAGGCTCATTCTGCCGTACAGGCTCCTACGACCGGCGTCCGCGGGGGATAAAGGCGCTTCAGGAGGGGCCGGGGCTCGGCTTCCCGGGGCCGGGGCTCGGCTTCAGCGGCCAGACCTCAGCCGAGCCGCCGGGCCACCTCGGCCACCAGGGTGTCGAGCGCGACCGCCGTCTGCTCGCCGCTCTCCATGTCCTTGAGCTGGACCACGCCCTCCGCGAGGTCCCGCTCCCCCGCGACGAGCGTGTAGCGCGCGCCGGAGCGGTTGGCCGACTTCATCGCGCCCTTGAGACCACGGCCGCCGAACGCGAAGTCCGTCGCGATCCCCGCCGCGCGCAACTCCGTGACGACGCCGAACAGCCGCCGCCGCGCCTCCTCGCCGAGCGGGATCGCGTACACGCTGGTGGCCGGCGGGATGTCCAGTTCGATGGACTCGGCCTCCAGGGCCAGGACCGTACGGTCCACGCCCAGCGCCCAGCCGACCGAGGGGAGCGCGGGGCCGCCGAGCATCTCGGAGAGCCCGTCGTAGCGGCCGCCGCCGCCCACCGCGGACTGCGCGCCGAGGCCGTCGTGGACGAACTCGAAGGTGGTGCGGGTGTAGTAGTCCAGGCCGCGGACGAGCTTCTCGTCGTCCTCGAAGGCGACGCCCTGGACGGTCAGCAGCTCCCGTACCTCTTCGTGGTACGCCTTGCAGGCGTCGCACAGGTAGTCGCGCAGCATCGGCGCCCCGGCCAGCTGCTCCTGGACGTCGGCGCGCTTGTCGTCGAGGACGCGCAGCGGGTTGATCTCGATGCGGCGGCGGGTCTCCTCGTCCAGGTCGAGGCCGCGCAGGAAGCCCTGAAGCGCCTCGCGGTAGACGGGACGGCACTCCTTGTCGCCCAGCGAGTTGAGGAGGATGCGGAAGTTCCGCAGGCCCAGCGAGCGGTACGCCTGGTCGGCCAGGACGATCAGCTCGGCGTCGAGCGCCGGGTCCTCGACGCCGATCGCCTCGGCGCCGACCTGCGAGAAGTGGCGGTAGCGGCCCTTCTGCGGGCGCTCGTAGCGGTAGTACGAGCCGGAGTACCAGAGCTTGACGGGCAGATTGCCGGCCTTGTGGAGGTTGGCCTCCAGCGCGGCGCGCAGCACGGAGGCGGTGCCCTCGGGGCGCAGTGCGAGCTTGTCGCCGCCCTTGGTCTCGAAGGCGTACATCTCCTTGGAGACGATGTCGGTGGACTCGCCGACACCGCGGGCGAACAGCTCGACGTTCTCGAATCCGGGCGTCTCGACATAGCCGTAGCCGGAGTTCCTCAGCGGCGCGGCGATCGCCTCGCGTACGGCGAGGAAGGTCGCCGAGACGGGCGGGATCAGGTCGTAGGTGCCCTTGGGTGCCTGGAAAGTGCTCATGGAGATCGGTGTTTCACATTCCTCGTCGCGGAGCGGCGTGCGTGCCGTCTCCCTGGCCGGTGGCCGCGTCCCGGAGATACGGGTTGGTGGCGCGCTCCCGGCCGATGGTCGTCTGGGGGCCGTGGCCGGACAGCACCACGGTCGAGTCGTCGAGCGGCAGGCACACGCGGCCCAGCGAGGCCAGGATCTCGGCGTGGTCACCGCCGGGCAGGTCGGTGCGTCCGATGGAGCCGGCGAAGAGCAGATCGCCCGAGAAGAGGACCGGCGGGATGTCCGCGGCCTCGGGCATCGCGAAGGTCACCGACCCCTTCGTATGGCCGGGGGCGTGCGCGACGGTGAACTCCAGGCCCGCCAGCGCGAGCCCGGCGCCGTCGGTCAGCTCCCGCAGGTCGTCCGGCTCGCCGACCGTCAGCTCGCCCATGAGCGGCATCCCGATCGACCGGCCGAGGGCCTTCTCCGGGTCGCTCATCATGAAGCGGTCGGCGGGGTGGATCCACGCCGGTACGTCATGGGCGCCGCACACCGGGACGACGGAGGCGACATGGTCGATGTGTCCGTGGGTGAGGATGACGGCGACGGGCTTGAGGCGGTGCTTCCTGACCGTTTCCTCGACCCCTTGGGCGGCCTGGTGGCCCGGGTCGATGATCACGCACTCCTCACCCGCGGCGGGGGCGACCAGGTAGCAATTGGTCCCCCAGGCTCCGGCGGGGAACCCGGCAATGAGCACGATCGTCCTTATATGTCGTCCGGGCGCGTGGTCCGGCGGAGTATGCGGCAGTTCGGAGAGGATACCGGCGCTCCTCATTCCACAGCCAACCCATATACCGTACGCATCTGGTGCCCCTCCCGGAAAGGTTTGCCCGGTCGTGGCACTGGTCAGGCCGGATGGGACCGAACAGGATCACACACAGACACGAGGAGTGGACCCGGTGGTCAAGAGCGATCAGCGGCGGCGGCAGCTCGCCAGGGAGAAGTTCGAGCGGCAGCAGCAGCGGCGGGTTGAGGCCCGGCAGAAGGCGAAGCGGCGTAACGCGATCATCGCCTCCGTGCTGGCCGTGGTGGTGCTCGCGGGAGGCGCGGCGTACTTCTCCGTCGGCCTGAGCGACGGCGACAAGACGGCGAAGGACGACGCCGCGGCCGAGGCGAGCCCGTCGGCGGAGCCCTCGGAGAGCGCCGAGCCCGAGCCGAAGATGGCCATCGACCAGAACGCGAAGTACACGCTGGACCTCAGGACGAGCCAGGGCGACATCGCGATCGCCATGGACGCGAAGAAGACCCCGCACACGGTGAACTCCTTCAAGGCGCTCGCCGACAAGGGGTACTTCGACAAGACGAAGTGCCACCGGCTGACCACCGAGGGGATCTTCGTGCTCCAGTGCGGCGACCCGAAGGGTGACGGGACCGGCGGCCCCGGCTACACGATCGAGGACGAGAACCTGACGGCTCTCGGCAAGGCCGGCGCGGACGGCAGCGTGACGTACCCGGCGGGCACGGTGGCCATGGCCAACACCGGCCAGCCGGGCACCGGCGGCAGCCAGTTCTTCCTGGTCTACAAGGACACCAAACTGCCGCCCAGCTACACCCCGTTCGGCACCATGGACGACGCCGGACTGAAGGCCGTGGAGGCCGTGGGGAAGGCCGGGGTCGACGGCGGGGCGAGCGACGGCGCGCCCAAGAAGGCCGTCACCGTGGAGAAGGTCACGGTCGACACGGCGTGACCCTGTGAATTTCGGCCGCGCTGAGTGCGGACAGCCGGGCGGCCGGTCGCCTAGATTGGCGTTGTGCAGGGCGGGCGCGGCCCGCCCCAGGAACTGTGGATGATGCCCGGGGGCCAATCCCCTCGCGGGCATCAGGTGGAGGAGGCGCTGTGAGCAGCGACCCGTGGGGCCGTGTCGACGAGACGGGCACCGTGTACGTGCGTACGGCCGAGGGCGAGCAGGTGGTCGGATCGTGGCAGGCCGGCTCTCCGGAGGAGGCTCTGGCCTATTTCGAGCGCAAGTACGAGGGCCTGGTGGTCGAGATCGGCCTCCTGGAAAAGCGCGTGAAGACCACCGACCTGTCCGCGAAGGACGCGACGACGGCCATCGACCATCTGCGCGGTCAGGTGGACGAGCACCACGCCGTCGGCGATCTCGCCGCGCTGCGGACGCGGCTCGACGCGCTGGTCGCCACGGTCGAGGCGCGCCGCGAGGAGCGCAAGGTGCAGCGGGCCAAGCAGACCGACGAGGCGCGCCACGCCAAGGAGGCACTGGTCGCCGAGGCGGAGGAGCTCGCGCAGAGCGACCAGTGGCGGTCGGCCGGTGAGCGGCTGCGGGCGCTCGTGGACACCTGGAAGGGCCTGCCCCGGCTGGACCGGAAGTCCGACGACGAGCTGTGGCACCGCTTCTCGCACGCGCGCTCGGCGTTCTCCAAGCGGCGCAAGGCGCACTTCGCGGCGCTCGACGCGCAGCGCGAGGAGGCCCGTAAGGCCAAGGAGAAGCTGGTTGCCGAGGCGGAGTCGCTCTCCGGCTCCACCGACTGGGGCGGTACGGCGGCGCGCTACCGCGAGCTGATGACCGACTGGAAGGCGGCGGGCCGCGCGCAGCGCGACGCCGAGGACGACCTGTGGAACCGCTTCCGCGGCGCTCAGGACGTCTTCTTCGCGGCGCGCGGCGAGGTCTTCGCGGAGCGCGACGCCGAGCAGTCGGAGAATCTGAAGCTCAAGGAGGAGCTGGCGGTCGAGGCCGAGCGGCTGGTGCCGGTCACGGACCTCAAGGCGGCCCGGGCCGCCTTCCGCGCGCTGAACGAGCGCTGGGAGGCCGTCGGCCACGTACCGCGTGACGCCAGGCCCAAGGTCGAGGCCCGGATGCACGCGGTGGAGCGGGCGCTCCAGGAGTCCGAGGAGAACGAGTGGCGCCGGACGAACCCGGAGGCCCGTGCGCGGGCCGCGGGTCTGACGGGCCAGCTCCAGGGGGCCGTGGACAAGCTGCGCGCGCAGATCGACACGGCGCGCGCGGCGGGCAACAACGCGAAGGCCGACAAGCTGGCCCGGGAGCTGGAGGGCCGGCAGGCGCTGCTGGACCAGGCGCTCAAGGGCCTCCAGGAGTTCGGCGGCTGAGCCAAGGCCGGAACGGCTGGATCAACGCGTACGGAGGGCGGCCCGGCAGTGGATTCC
>NZ_JBHYZP010000037.1:0-99211 GCF_042752355.1 Streptomyces sp. NPDC059255 | reverse complement strand
CACAACCGAGAGCCAGAAGAGCTTGTCGCCGTAGTCCACGCCGGCCTCCCCCGTCCGATGGCGAACGATCAGCCTACTCGTCGCGGGCCGGCAGGCCACGCCACTCACCAGGAGACGCACACCTCTGCGAGACCGGCCTGGCACTCCTACCCCAACCACTTTGATCGACTTACCCTGTCCCTTCACCCTCAGGTGGCTCCTCTACCGGCGCGCGCCGGGTCGCGCGCCGGTGCCATGTCACTTCTGTGCCGCGTCGAGGGTGGGGTAGTCGGTGTATCCGGTGTGGTCGCCGCCGTAGAAGGTGGCCGGGTCGGCCGCGTTCAGCGGGGCGTTCGCCTGGAGGCGGGCCGGCAGGTCCGGGTTGGCCAGAGCGGCCGCGGCGACGGTGACGACGTCGGCCAGCCCGGCGTCGAGGTCGGCGATCCGTGCCTCAAGGGGAGCGCCGGCACGGTTGAGGAGCAGGGCCGTAGGCCATTCGCGGCGCAGCCTCGCGACGAGGTCTTCGTCTCCGGCGCGGATCACGTGCAGGTAGGCCAGGTTCAATGGGGCCAGGGATGCGAGCAAAGCCGGGTATACCTGGTGCGTGTCGCGCTCGGTGATGTCGTTGTACGAGTTGCCCGGCGAGACCCGCAGGCCCGTACTGTCAGCGCCGATCTCGTCGGCCACCGCCGAGGCGACCTCGACGGCGAAGCGGATGCGGTTGGTGACTGCGCCGCCGTACTGGTCGGTGCGCTCGTTGGCGTTGTTGGAGAGGAACTGGTGCACCAGGTAGCCGTTGGCCGCCTGAATCTCGAAGCCGTCGAAGCCGGCCGCGATCGCCGCGGATGCCGCACGGCGGTATTCGTTGACCACGGCGAGATGTCGTCCTCGTCTTCGGTGAGATCGGGCCATCGCTCCAAGAGTGCGGCGACATAGGCCGCAATTCGCTTGGACGGAGCAACGTCGGGCCCATCCGCGTCGATGTACTTGTCATACAGATCGGTGAAGCATTGGCCTGCAACAACGTCACCTGCAGGCCGCTCGCCTTCCCAGACAGCAAGGTCATAACTCATGGGCGCAGCCTGCCATCCAGCACGGACAAGAGCACCGACGGACCAGATCGCCTGAGACGCCGAGCGAATCGGACCCGATCGTTTGAGACCAGGACCAGTTCCGCGGAGACGGGACAGCCGCTGCGGGGAGCAGTTGGGCGCATGACCTGTCTCGCCGGAGTTGGGGGTCTGGTGTCATCGAAGTTAGTCGGTTGCGGCGTCTTGACCTGCGGCGACTAAGTTCGATGACACAACGTCCCAGCGTCGCGCACTGGGCCGCTAGTGTTACAAACCGCTACGAACGAGATTCCGATGCGTGCAGCCTCACTGTGGTGGCGACGCCACCGACGCTCTGCGGCCACCCTGAGATTCGTCACTCTGAGCTGAGTGCTGCGGGGTCACAGGCAGTGGGCGATGGGGTGCAGCGGTTCGTACAGCGGAAGTTCGGCGCCGCTGGGAAGCCGGATCGCAGTCAGTTTGCCCCAGCGCTGTTCGCTCACCGGGCGGGTGATCTCGACACCCTTGGCGCGGAACTCGCCGAGCAGGAGCGCAAGGTCGTCGCACATCAGGTAGAACTCGTGCCGGGGTGGGCCATCGGCAGGGTGCACAGCGACTTCGGCCGGGGGCAACTTGAAGATGAGCCAGCCGCCGCCCGCGTCGACACCGGGGAAGCCGAGGACGTCACGGATGAAGGCACGGTCCGCCTCAGCGTCCTGGCTGTAGAGGATGACGTGTGCACCGCTGATCATGGCTAGTCCCTGTCCATCGACGTGCCGAAGGTCGTGTCCCCGGCATCCTGGCACGCCAAGGTCAAGAAGGTCCTCGGCTGGGTTCGATGACACGGCGACTGAGTTGAATGGCAACGGACATCGGGCCGTGTCTCACTGAAGATGGACAGATGCTGGTCCGTCTCATCGAAGGTGGACAGCAGGCGCGCAACCAACTCAAAGTGGAAGGGCAAAGTGCCCTCGATCTGGCGAAAGCGCCGTCCGTGCGGTACGTGTCGCGCTACTGTCCCCGCCGTGCGGCACTGACATGTTGGGAGATAACGATGGACCGGACAGAGCTACAGGCCAAGATCGACGAGCTGATGCGCCAGTACGACGACGAGGAGATTGACGGCGCAACCTACGCCCAGGCGATGATGGAGTTGACCGCCTCCGCCCAGGATTGATGCCCGGTCCGCAGTTGATCCTCTCGGCATGGGTGCGCAGCCGCCCGTCTCACCGAAGGTGTACCGATGCGCGGTAGCGCTGGTCACTCCCGGTCTGTCGAGTACTTGGCCAGGGCCTCGGCGTCAGCGCGAGGCTACGGTCGTCTCACCGGCAGGCGCGTCTCCGGTGTCGGAGGTCGGCGCACCATCGACGGTGAGTTCCGACTCCGGCTCCACTTTCGAGCTGGTCGCGCGCCTGCTGTCCACCTTCGATAGTGAGACACGACCCAACTCCGGTGAGACAGGTCAGCGCACACGGTCGTTTCTGTCGCCGGCCGGACATCGGCATGCCCCTGCAACACAGAGCGCAACACACACCCGCCCTGCCTTTTACGGGCGTTACAGCAGGTCAGTGCGCAACGCGGTTCCTGTTGCACTCTCGTGTTGCAAAGCTGTGCTGAAGGATGCTCCTCGGGCTACGCGGCTACCCGGCGTCGCTCTCCAGAGTGGTCTTCCAGACTCTGCGCGAGTGGCGTCGCCGTCTCTCCCCCCGTCTTGAAGGTCTCCACCGGATGCCTCCCTCGCGAGCCCGGCCGGGACGTCCGGCAGGGCGGGCACCACCTGCCCAGGCTCCCCTTGGGCTTGCCCAGCCGGTTCAGGCCAGCCCGGCCGCCTCCTGATAAACGGAGGCTTCGCGCCGGGAGGTCAGACGGCCCTGGTCGCGAGCGCAGCTTCCAGGCGTTCGTAGAGGGCGCGGATGAGACGGGCGAGGTTCTGGACGCAGTGCACGGTGCCCTCGATCCCCGCGGACAGCCGGCCTTCCGCCTCGCGCAGGACGATGTCGGCGAGCGCCCGGGGCCCGCTGCTCTCCGGCATCTGGTTTGCGCAGCGCCGGACGTCGGAGGCGACCGCGCGGGCGTGGCCGGTGAGCTGGAGGCCGATCTGCTCGTAGTCGCGGATCGCGAGCGTGTCCTCGCCGGTCCAGGCGAGGACGGCCTTGGCGAGGCACTCGTACGGCTCGCGGTCGAGCAGAAGCTCCGCCTCGATCAACCCGTCGGGGTCGTACAGAACCGTGTAGCTGCTGATGTGCACGGTAGGCCTTGCTGTCGCGGCGTCGTCGGTCACCCCTGGGTGACCTCGCCGCCATCGGCCCCGTCGCCCTGGTCCTCGGTCCGCTGGGCGTGGACCCGGGCGAAGCCGCGGTCCGCGCGAGCCAGCAGGGCCGGGGAGGGAACACCGTAGGCAAGTCAGCACGCCGTCGGCAAACGCCGAGAGCCGGGTCTTCTGCATCGCCCATGTGATGAGGGCTGCGAGGGGACCCGCCTACGGTTCGACGATGTGCCGCAGATAGGTGTGCGGGTCGGCGAGATAGCGGCGCCAGTGATCCACGACGCCGAGCTCCCGCCAGGCGACCCGCCGCATTCCGTGCTCACCGACCTCGATGATGTCCGCGCCCGGCAGTGCGGTCAGCAACGGGGAGTGCGTGGCACAGATGACCTGGCCGCCCTCCTTGGCCAACCGGTCGATGTGCCCGATCAGCTCAAGGCACGAGGAGAAGGAGAGTGCTGCCTCCGGCTCATCGAGAACATAGAGCCCGGCGTGAAGGAACTTCCCGCGGAACGCCGCTAGAAAGCCCTCACCATGGCTGACATGGTCCGGCGAGAACCCCTCCCTGTCCAGGGCGTCCAGCGCGGTCTCGGCACGCAGGAAGAAGCCCTTGCGGGCTGACCAGCTGGTGACCATACGGCGCCCGAGCCCCGAGGCGGCGTCGAATTTCATACGCTCGCCGAGGGCCGACCTGCCGCGCGGGGAAGCGTAGCGCCAGTCGTGGGAGCCGCCGTAGGAGTCCAGGCCGAACCCCTCCGCCAACGCCTCGACCAGGGTCGACTTCCCCGAGCCGTTCTCACCGACCAGAAAGGTCACCGGTGCGGTGAATTGCAGCCCTTCGTTGAGCAGCTGTCGGACACAGGGCACCGACCAAGGCCAGGTTTGCTCGTCGTAAGAGGAGAGATGGGCATACGCGCGTTCGACAATCACGCAACCAGTGTCGCCTGGACTCGCGTACGTGCACCGTGCAGCCGACGTCAGGACCTCGCGCTGGTTGCTGCCCGGGCCAACTCTGCACGCTCGGCCGACGGAATGCGCCAACCGTGGTGGGCGGCCACGATGATGGTCCGGCTTGCCAACTGACCTGCGTTACTTCTGCCAACTGTGCCGCGTCGTCACATGGACGGCTTCGCAGACCAAAAATCCGCAGGCGCCCCGGCTGTGGGGCGCGGTCGGTACAACAGAAGGTACAGGACCGCCGATGACCGATCACGAACAGCAGTGCAGGCGTGAGCAGTTGAACCAGCGAGGCACGAACGTGCAGGAGATCTGGAACCGCGAGATCGTCTCCCCGGCGGGCCACTCCCGGGGGCGGTGCTCGACGTGCTGGAGCACGAGGACGGCCGGGTCGGACACGTCCAGCCCGTCACCGGGCGACCTGCGGGCGACACAGACAAGGCCGCGGCCGCCATCGAGGACTCCTTCGACCTGCCGGCCGGACCGGTCGCGGTCGACTCCGGCGGCAGCAGCGCGGAGACCTGGACCTGCCGGCGGCCCTCCGCCACCACCGGCACAGGCCGATGAGCATCCGGCAGCGCGGTCACCTGGACACCGACGGCCAGTTCGACGGCGACCGCGCCACCTTGCAGGACTGGGCGGACACATACGCGCGCACAGGGAAGGCGATGCGCGAGGGCGGGGCCGTCGACATGGAGCGCTTCCTACGACGCCTTGCCCGCCTGGAAGCCGGGCTGACCGACGCCACCCACTACGCCAGGCACGAGGTCCCCGTGGGGACCGTGGAGAAGACCGGCCTGCCGTACGAGAGCCCGTCCGAGGATGTCACCTCCGGGACCGGCATGAAGCACCGCTGACCGGCAGGCACACCGTGGGCGATGACACGCGCGATCTCGTGCGGCCCGTCCGCGAGGGGTGTCAGCTGGATGACGACCTCCTCGCGGCTCGGCGCCGCGGACCCACCATTCACCCGGTTGAGCACCCAGTACTACGGCTGCGTGACGTCGATCCTGGCCATCGCGTCATGCAGCTGCCGAGTGACGGCCGCCTGCGTGAGTCCACTCCAGTATCCGATGGGCTGAGCGGCCAGCATGTCGTCGGTGGCAGCCGGATCAGCCGGCGCCTGGTCGGTGGCGGTGTCAGTCAGGGGTCTCATGATGGCGACGCTATATCCCCCGTCCGAGGGACGAATAGTCGTACCGGCCAGGGAGATCAACTGCCCGCACACAAGGATCTGAGATGTCCGCTCACCCGGCCCGCTGTCCGTTGACACGGAGGCCCGGCCAGGTGATCAGAGTTTCAGGCTGTAAGCGGCTGTAAGCGGGTCCAGCAGATGCGCGTCGCATGCACGATCTCCGGGCGCGGCTCTTCCCGTTGGAGGATCGGGTCGGGACAGAAGAAGCGGGTTGCAGGTGAAGGTCGTGACGCGGATGCTTCCACCATGAAGATGCACCCTAACGAGCTGACAGTGTCACCTGAGACAGTGCGCACGTTGGTAGATCAGCAGTTTCCTGAGTGGCGGAGCCTGCCCGTCAGGAGCATCACTGCGCAGGGCACGGCCAACGCCATCTTCCGCATTGGCGATCGGCTCGCAGCTCGATTCCCCCTTGAGTCCGCAGACGTCGAGTCGACGCGGCGCCGGCTGAAGGCCGAAGTGGAAGCGGCTCGCGAGCTGGTAGGCCGAACGCGTTGCCCCACGCCCGAGCCGGTCGGGCTTGGTGAACCCGGGGCAGGCTACCCGCTTCCGTGGTCGGTGCAGACGTGGCTGCCCGGAATCGTGGCCGTCGACGAGGACCCAGGCGAATCGTACATGTTTGCCCGTGAACTGGCCGATTTCATCAGCGACCTACGCGCGATCGACACGCGTAGCCGCACGTTTGCCGGCACAGGTCGAGGGGGCGAGCTTCAATCCCATGACGCATGGGTGGAGACCTGTTTCAGGCACAGTGAGCAACTCCTGGATGTCCCTCGGCTTCGTCGCGTCTGGGCAACATTGCGCGATCTGCCGCGAGGTGCAGCTGAGGACGTCATGGCCCACGGTGATCTGATTCCAGGCAACGTGCTCGTGTCCGCTGGTCGGATTACAGGGATTCTTGACGTTGGCGGCTTCGGGCCTGCTGACCCTTCTCTGGATCTCGTGAGCGCGTGGCATTTGCTTGAGGCCGGGCCGCGACAGGCGCTCCGCGATCACCTGGGTTGCGACGACCTTGAATGGGAGCGAGGCAAGGCGTGGGCTTTCGTTCAAGCGATGGGGTTGGTCTGGTACTACGTCGAAAGCAACCCGGCCATGAGTCGGATGGGTCAACGATCCTTGGAACGTGTCCTGGCGGACCAATCGCTCGCGTGACCTGTTCGCCTTGCGCCTGGCCACTGACCGTCCTGATCGTGAGGTTGAGGCAGCCGACACGGGAAACTCTCACGTCACGGACACCTACGTAACGCATCAGTCCAGGTCAGCACCGATCCAGACACTCCGAGACTCGGTAAAGCGAACTTCGACCACATGGTCCCGCTCGGCTGGGTCCGCTCCCCGCAGTCCATCGAGGTCCGCTTCGGTACCAGCCGGGCCGGAGCCGTCGACGTCGCCCTCTACACCACCGCCTCCGTCGACGCGGTCATCCCCGTCCTCCTCCCAGGAGCACCACCCCGCCCGTAACCCACCAACCGGTACGCACCCCGTACAGGCCCTCGTTGGCTGTCGGGCAGCACCACCTGGACGGTTCCGGCGGGCGCCACCAGGCTCAAGGTCTACGCCTGGGGCGCAGGCGGCGGAGGCGAGCGCCAGCGAAAGCGGGGGCGGCGGAGGCGGCGAGGCCGTGGCCTTCGGAGCCACCGCCGCGGGCGGCCAGGGCGGCGCCAGCGGCAAAAGCGCCGGTCTCGGCATCGGCGGGAAGAACGGCGGGGCGGCACGAACGGCGGCGCTCACCCGCAGCGCCTGCGCGCTCCACACCCGCCCGGAGCGGTGCACGTCGCGCCGCACCACCGTCTCCCCTGTCTTGAAGGTCTCCACCGGGTACCTCCCTCGCGAGCCCGGCCGGGACGTCCGGCAGGGCGGGCACCACCTCAACGCGTCGAGGCGAGGTGGGCAAACCATCGTTCAGGACGGCTTGCCCAGGCTCCCTTTGGGCTTGCCCAGCCGGTTCAGGCCGGCCCGGCCGCCTCCTGACGGACGGGGGCTTCGCTACCGGGAGGTCAGACGGCCCGGGTCGCGAGCGCAGCTTCCAGACGGTCCAGGTTTTCGTAGAGAGCGCGGACCAGCCCGGCGCGGTTCTGGACGCAGTGCACGGTGCCCTCCAGCATCGCGGACAGCCGGCCTTCCGCCTCGCGCAGGACGACGTCGGCGAGCGCCCGGGCTCGCTGCTCTCCGGCATCTGCCCCGCGTCTGTCAGCCCGCCGGGCTGCTTGTCCGTTCGAACCGGCTGCAACACGTCTCTTACCGCAGTTGACGGGTGAGCCATACCAGCTCGCCACGGTCATCTGTCGAGACGTGGTCGCGCTTGAACCCAAGCTTTTCAAGGACGCGAAACGATGGTGCATTCCAGGGACGCACCGTTGACCAGAGCCGTTCCCGTCCGGTGGCGACCGCCGCGTCGAGCACTGCGGACGCCGCCTCTGTGGCGTAGCCGTGTCCGTGCACGCGCCGGAACAGCTCATAGGCGATCTCTGGCTCGCCAACAGAAGCCCGGCCGGCAGTGAGTCCGCAGTATCCAATGAAGTCGCCCGCGTCGCGGCGGACGACTGCGAGCAGAGCAACCCCTGTGGCTGTCGCCGCAGCGCGCTGATCCTCGATCACCTGCCGGTTGTGCTCGATCGACGGCACACCACCACCCCGTTCAGCGGCGAGCAGGCGATGGGCGTCAACGTCGGACTCGGTCCACGGACGCAAGCTCAGCCGAACAGTCTCAAGTTGGAGCGGCATCGGCAAATACGGCACGGCGGCACTCTACCGACGCCGACTCCAAACCGGGCCCACCCGTCTCACCTAACCCAGCCCATGCAGGTCAGTGGCATGCGGTCAACCAACTTCGTTGAGACCGAACAACCGTCGGCGGAACCAGCCGCGGCCCCTGCCCGGATCCTGGTCGTCCTCCGGCTCCGACTACACGGCGGCCCGGAGGCGGGCGGCTTCGGCGACGGCTTCCTCGCGGGCGAAGTCGTCGGCACGGCAGGTGCCGCACACGGACCGGTCCCCGGCCGTCCAGGCCCCGCCGCGCGCGGTGGTCTCCTCCCAGCGCTGGTCGGTGAACTTGCTCCCGCACCGCTTACACACCGGCCGCTGTGCCTCCCGCTCAGCGGCATGGCGCCGCTTGTCCTCCGCGTCGGCGCGGGCCTCCTGGTCGCGGTAGAGGGCGTCGCCGTCGGGGTTGTCGAGCGCGGCCGTCAGCGTCTGCTCGCCCGTGCGTCCCAGCCGCCGCCACACCGCCGCGTCGGCGCCGTGCTCCGTCAGCTGCTCCAGGGCGGTGACGATGACGGGCACCGCCTGGCCGTAATCCCGCGCGGTGACCGCCTTCGGGTAGAGGGTGTCGTACCGGCGTGGCGCCCAGCAACGACGGCCGGCCTCTTCCAGCACAGCGACCGTGCCCGCGACCTTCGCCTCGGTGGTGTCCGCGAACACGAACGCCACCGGGACCAGGCCCTCCCGGCCGGCCGGCGGGTAGACCCGGCGCACAGCCGCTTCTCGTGGTCGACGAGCTGGTCGACGCGCCCGGCCGCGGGCGGGCCAGGTCCACGGTGCGCTGGTCCGCGCCCTTCGGCAGCAGCCGGCCCCACTCCCAGTACCGGCGTAGCTTGGCGACCAGGTCGTGCGCGTCCTCGGTGCGGCGGTCGATCTCCAGCAGCAGCACCGGCACCCCGGCCGCCGGTGCCCGCACCACCAGGTCCGCCCGCTGCACGTAGCTGTTGCCGAGCCGGAGCCCGATCTCGGTCCGGAAGCCGAGCCGGTGGCCGATCCCGGCGCGTTGGAGTTCGGCAGCCGTCGAGGTGACCGCCGCGGCGTGGTCGTCGTAGCCGGTGCCGAGCAGCTGCGTTTCACCATCCTGACGAAGGCCAGCTCAGAAGGCGCCGCTCTCACCATGAGCGATGAGACGAGCGCTCGGCGTCGACCTCAGCCCCTCCGGGGCGCCCCACCTTGCTTGCTCCGATCCGCGCTCCGACCTGTCACCCCGCAGGTCAGCGGCTCTGTCTCTGCAAGATCTAATGAGACGGGACATTCTCGGTGAAGCCAGCCCCGGGCCGACTTCACCCACCCAGGCCTCCGGCCAACGGGCCCACCACTGTGCCCTCGGGTCGGGAAAGAAGCACCCCTCAACCTGCGTTTCCCGCCGAGCACGGCAATCATCTGGCGATCCAACGCCGCAGCCTCCAGCAGACGGCAAATGGACTCACGAGCATGGCGATCAGCCACAGGCTCACCGAAGCCGGAGAGATCAGGTAGTGCTCCCACCACGCCGGCAACAACGCGGGAAAGGCGATCATCACGCACAGAAACAACCAAGTGCCCGCCACGGCGAGCACGACCCTAGACATGATCACAACGAGACGCACGAGCCATCCCCCTTGGCGCCATGGTCCCAGACGCTCGTGACGTCACGACAGCAGGTGCCCCCTTGCCGGGAAGCGACCGCCCCATGGTCAACAACAGACATCCGGGCGCCTTCGCTGGAAACTGCCGGGCCGAACCAGATCACCTGAGACGCCACTGCCATCCATACACCCGGAACCAAATCACTGAAATTCCAGCAACCCGGAACCGCCATCACGAACGCTGCATATACGCTCAACATGCGCTATTTGTACGCGATATGTTCGATCCGCGAGGTAGGGCGGGGGCCGAGGTGTTCCATCTCCGAGTTGTTCAATGCGGTCGACGCGCTGGTCGCGTCCCGGTCCCCGCTGCCGCCCCCGGCGGAGCGCAGACGCCTGCATCAGGCCCACGCGCTCACCTGGACGAAGTGGCCGCGGCCCCTGGAGGTGCGGCGATCGACGGTCAGTGCCTGGGAGTCGGGCAGAACGGAACCGCGGCCTCCGCAGCGGGAGCCGTACGCGCACCTGCTTGAACAGCTCGCGCAGCTCTACCCCGCCACCGGGAGCACTGCCGCCCCTCGGCAGGCTCCGCCTGCGCCGAAG
Source organism: Streptomyces sp. NPDC059255 (assembly GCF_042752355.1). Classification (NCBI taxonomy): domain Bacteria; kingdom Bacillati; phylum Actinomycetota; class Actinomycetes; order Kitasatosporales; family Streptomycetaceae; genus Streptomyces; species Streptomyces sp. NPDC059255. The sequence goes on along the minus strand of NZ_JBHYZP010000037.1, from coordinate 88,837 downwards.
GCATCCAGCGGCCCGGCGCCCTCGGCGCAGGACCGGCCTGCGGGCGGGGCTGTCGAGGCCGCGGCGGTGACCATGCCAAGCACCGCCCCGCTCCCTTCGCCCGCTGCCGCTGTCGCATCGCGTCCGGCGCGGGTCCAGCCACCGCGGGGAACACACCGCCCGGGCGCGCCGAAGACGACTACGGACGGCAGGGACAGCACGCCCTCGCCCGGCGGCCCCTACGCGCATGGTCCGCTGCTCGTCCTCGACGCCGACACCGGCCGGCGTGTGACCGGCTACGGCGTCGGCGGGCTGATCCTGGACGTGCCCGCCAAGTCACTGCCCGCGCTGGTGGAGTGGACACTGGCCGAGGCGCAGCTGGGGGCGGAGAGGCTGCATGGTTCGGGCAGGGACGCCGATCCGCTGCTGGTGCTCACGGCGGCGGCGTGCGAGCGGTACGGCCTGCCCGTCGCGCTGTCCGAGGCCGAGCGGCTCGCGGGGCGGCTCCCGGAGGGGCACAAGGTCATCAAGCAGCTCCAGCGCGCCGACTGGCAGCTCACCAGGCGCGGGTTGGGGCCGTGGGCGCGTATCTACCGTCCCGCTCAGGGCGGCCGCCGGCAGTGCGTGCAGTTGTGCATCCCTTCCTGGCGTGCCCTCGACGACCGTGCCTGGGGCCATGCCGCCCGCCTGGATCCGGCGGAACTCGCCCGGACTCTGGGCGTGTACGCGCGGCGGGTGATGACGCCGGTCGGCTCCACCGCCGTGACGGGGCTGGAGCTGATGACCGCGCTGAACCCGCCGACCCGCGCGAGCGAGCCGGACACCGACGGCAGGCGGCATTCCGCGCACCGGCCCGGCTCTCTGGGCACGGAGCCGGTGGACCCGGCGCCGTGCGAGGCGACCGACGGACACCCCGTCCTGGCCGGCCTGCCGAGGTTCCATGTGCGCGGCCCCGGCGAAAAACTGTTCGAGGAGGCCTACGACTGGGCACGGGAGATGACCGACGCCGAGTGCATGCAGCGCCACTTGGTCGGCATCGACGTGAACCTGGCGTTCGGCGCGGCGGCCAACGGCGCGGTCGTCGGTCTGGCATCGCCGCCCGTGCACGTCACCGGCCCGGTCTTCGATGCGGGGCTGCCGGGTTCCTGGCTGGTCGACCTCTCCCACGTCGACCTGTCCAGGGTGAAGGTCGCCAAGCAGTGGCGCGACCTCGACGGCACGTTGCTGCCCAGCCCGTTCACACCGACCGGCCGGCGCCCCGGGGGCCCGGCCTGGTACGCCACCCCCACCGTGGCGTACGCCGTAGAACTGGGCTACGACGTCGATCCGGTCGAGGCCTGGGTTCGCCCGGAGGGCGGCCGGTTCCTGGACGGCTGGTACAAGCGGCTGCGCGACGCCTACGTCGCCACCATGGCGGACCTCGGCGTCGCGGAGAAACTGCCCCCGCGGGAGTTCCTGGTGGCGATGGAAGGCCACAAGGCCCGTGATCCGGAACTGGCGATCGTCCTGGACGCGGTCAAGATGACCGTCAAGGGCGGCCTCGGCAAGCTGCAGGAGAAAGCACGCGGAGGCGGCTGGAAGCCGGGACAGCCCTGGCCCGCTCTCGCCCGTCCGACGTGGCGCCCCGACATCCGCGCCGCCGTCATCTCCCGGGCCCGCACCAACATGCACCGCAATATGCTCCACCTCGCGGCGGCCACCGGCCGCTACCCGGTCGCGGTCCTCTCCGACTGCGCCGTGTATGCCGCCGACGGTCCCAGCCCGCTCGATGTCCTGCCGTACGGGGCCGACGGCAGGACCGTCCCCGGCAGCTTCCGCCTCGGCGTGTCGCCCGGGATGGTCAAGCACGAGGGAATCCGGAGCGTGCTGTGGGGAACGGACGTGCTCGAACAACTCGGCGACGACGACAAGATCGCCAAACTCGCCCGCCCTATCAAGACATCGGCCGGTCGAGCGCCTCCCTGGTGTGTCCCGCTCAGCCGTACGTAACGAGCAGGATGAAGCCGACGGCGACGACCGCGAACATCAGTAGGCAGCCGAGCAACTGCCGGGCCTGCGCGTCGGCCCGCGCGGCTTCGTGCCGAGCAATGCCCCGGGCCACTCCTCGCGCGATCTTCTCCTCGTCGTCCACGTCCGCTCCCCATATCCGTCAGTGACATTCTGTGCCAGCACATCACAGATGGCGTTTGATCGACATCTCCTGCGTGGTGCAGCCGCGACCGGCGAGCGCGGGCCCCGTCCCACCTCGGACGATCAGGAGGCGTCACCACCCATCAGAGACAGTGCTCAACTGGCCACCTGAAGCGGTCAGTCACAGACGCATCCGCGGACTGGGCCTGAAGGCCCACCACCTCCGCAACCACGAGAACCGGGGAGCGCGTCGACGCCGCGCGCCACGATCGGATGGGCGCAGCCAAATACCGACCGTCGGCTCGCCGACCTGCCCGGTTCCCCACTGCGGCAGCGACCGGACCGGCCGCCCGGCATGCCCCTGGCCCGTCGTCATTCGTCGGCGTCTGGGAGGCGACGCTGGTCCTCCTGCCCGGGCGTGGGATCCGAGTTGAGGCCTCGGGCCTCCATCACGAGCCGGGCGAGTCTCAAATCACCCATCGAAGGGCACCGCCGATGTCAGATGGCTACAACACAGACAAAGTACGACAGGCAGGTGGAGGAGGCCGCCGCGTTCGCGGAGCAGCTGCCGACGACAGCTGCGGAGCTGTATGTCGCGGAGGCGTCGGACGAAGTCCCGACGAAGGCGGAGGACCTGCCGAAGTCGTCGATCGACGCCAAGCTGTACGAGCTGGAAGCCGGCCGCCACGTACCCCCGGACCGCGTCTGAATCCGCGTGGCGGTGTAGCGATCAACTCGTTGCCGAACGACGAAAAGTGGTGAGGCAGTTCGCCGACGGAATTGACACCTGGCTCGCAGGCTGCCCGCTGGGGCAGTAAGGATGGCATCGTCGGCCCGAGAACGTGGAACTGCCTACACCCGGACGTGAGTCCCAGCCTGTGGCCTGAGTCCGTCCGGGGAAAGACACACGCGCCGGTGTCCCCTTGGCTGGGGCACCGGCGCGTGTGTCTCATATCTCCTGGGCGCCGCCATGTCTGCTGTGCCCAGCAGGACGACCACGTGGGATGCGCGCATGCAGCTATGGGGACACGGTGCCCGCCCTACCAAGGCGCGCTGCGAGTCGCGGGACGAGCTTCGTACACGGCAATGAGCAGCGTTTCAAAGGCGGTTCGGGCGGTCCGGTCGCGGCTGCGGTAGGAGGAGGTGGCTTGTACATCAGTTCCAGGGGTTCGCCGGCGAGTCGTCGATGTACGCCCAGAACCGCACGCCCCCCGGCAGGTTGCCGCTCGCCCAAAACGACCAGCCGCCACCGTCGTGGAACTCCGCCATCCGCCATCCGGAGCCGAAACTCGCCGCACACAGTTGGTTGGCCCGCTCAAGGCTGGTCAGCGCCGAGCCGGCGACGGGCGCGGTCACCTTGACCATGCCGTGGAACCAGGAGTCGTACGTCCCCAGCGGCACTCCGGGCGCGGGGGCCCGGCCATCGCGGAAGACGCAGAGCAGGGGCAGGACCACCGAGGGCCGGGTGTCACCCTGGTAGGGGTTGGTGCCCACGTCCGAACCGACATGCACCACGTCGCCGGCACGCTGCTCCAGGGTCCGCCACGTCATGCCCCAATGGCCCTCGCCCGGCGCGGAGTCCGACAATCTGTTGAACGCCTCCCAGGTGATGTTCCACTGCTGGTACGAGCCGTTGTTACAGGTCGTGTTGACGGCGATCTTCGAACCGCCGAAGTTCTTCGGCGGGTTGTCGATGCAGATGCCGGTGGCGACATTCTTGAGCCGGACCCCCACATAACCGAAGGGGGGCGTCCCGTCCGCCGCCTCGAAGCGGGTCACATACCACTGCTGGTACGGGCCGCCGTTGCACGTCGTGGTGTAGAGCCGGGAACCGTTCGTGTCCAGACAGGAGTTCAGCAGAGTGTCCTCGTGGATGGTCTCCATGTCACTGGTTCCGCCGGGCACCGGCTCGAACCACCACGTGGGGGTATAGCCGACGCCGCAGAGCTTCGGCTCGGGGGCGTTGCCGCCCATCGGGACCATGCACCGCTGCTGCTTCTGGTTGTGGATCCAGGTCTGCGGGTAGGTGTCCGCCGAGGCAGCGCCGGCCGGCCACAGCAGCAGGAACGACAGGGCGACACAGGTCGCCAGCGCTCTTCGCACATACGTCATGAAGTCTCCAGGAACGGGAATCGGTGCTCGATGGGGACGTACGCGGCCGGCCGGGTAAATCATCGGACACGGAGACGGCGCGGTGATATCCCAGATGTCTGGGAGGCCGCAGGCACACCGTGCCGGGTCAGTCCCACACCTCCGGGTTCTGTGAGGCGACGAGCTGAGCGACGAAGTCCCGGCGGCTGCGCACCCCCGCCTTGGTGAAGACGGACTTGAGGTGGTCCTGCACGGTGAGCGTCGTCATGCACAGCGCGCGGGCGATCTCCCGGGTGTCGTGCCCCCGCAGGACCTTCAAGGCGACCTCACGTTCGCGCGCGGTCAGCCCGTACGACGCGAACACCACGGGCATCACATCGGCGGTGGACGCGGCGGTGATCACCACAGCCACGGAGGGGTCTCCGGGGCCGCCCAGGACCGAGGTGTTGAGGACGAACCACGCCCCGCTGCCGGTACGGACCCGCAGCGGCGGCGGCACCCTCCCGCCCGCCTTCGCCCCGCGCGCCGCCTCGGCGGCCATGACGAAGGCGGTGGGTACGGTGAAGACGCCGTTCGCATCGTCGGCGAACTCGCCGAGCAGGCGCTCGGCCTGTTCGTCCGCGTGCGTCACCCGGTTGTCGGCCCCCAGCAGCAGCACGGCTGGCGGCTGCGGAGCGAACGGCACGTCAGCAAGCGGCAGTTGACTGCGCCGCAGCGCGGTGCCGAGGATCCGGGCTGCGCGCTGGGCCAGCGCAAGCTGCCCGGGCCGGTACGCGCCCCGATCGGGCGCGCGCATGAAGGCGGCGCACCCCCAGTAACCGCCCGCCGTGTCGAAAAGGACCCGCAGCTCGTCACCGAAGCCCGCGGGCGCTATCTGCTCCCGGAACCGGCGGCTCAGGCCCGGTCTGCCGTTGGTGGCACGGCTCAGGGTGTCGGCTCTGTGACCGCTGCGGCGGATGTCGGTGAACTGGGCGACATCGTCGGTCCAGATCTCCAGCTCCATCGCCTGACGGAAGTCCTCCAACCGCAGGTCGTCGGTGAGCACCGAGGTCACCAGGCCACTGGCCGGGTCGGTCCCGTGCCAGCACACCCCGTCGTAGCCGAGAGCTTCACGCAGCACCTCGTCGGCACCGCGAAAGATCTGTGGAGCGGTCAGCGGCTGCTGGGTCAGATCCCGTAAGTCGGCCAGCGCACGGCGTTGTTGGTCCCTCTGCGATGTCATATCCCCAGGCTAGGGTCGCACCGGGCTCTGCGACCTGTCTCACCGTGATGCATGGAAGATCCGTCTCACGAGGTTGCTCATTTCCTCAGTGCAGACGGCAGACTCCGGCGGTGACCTCGAACTCGCCGAGGACGTCACGGCCCGCATCCGCCGCGACATGTTCGCCCACTTCCAGTACGTGTTGGTCAGCGGTTGCGCCTGGCGTGCGCTGCCGCCGTGCGTCGGAGCGTCGAAGTCGACCGTGCACCGTCGCTTCGCCATCTGGTCTCGTGCGGGAGTCTGGGGACGGCTGCACCAGAGAGTCCTGCAGCTCCTGGACGAGCGGAACTTGGTCGCCCTGTCCCGCGCGGTCCTCGACTCCGCGCACGTAAGGGTCAAAAAAAGGGGGCGAACTCACAGGTCCGAGTCCCGTGGACCGGGGTAAGCCAGGTTCCAAGATGCACGTCCTGTCCGACGCGAACGGACTGCGGTTACGCGTCGGAGTCTCCGCGGCCAACACCCACGACAGCCAGGCCCTGAAGCCGATGCTGTCCCAATTTCCACATGGGACACGAATCCCATGCGGCCGATTCCAAACCCCAACGCCTCCACGCCGACAAGGCGTACGACGTGCCTCACCTGCGGCGATGGTTATGGGGCAAGCACATCGGCGTCCGGATCGCCCGCAAGGGCATCGACTCCGGCGAACGGCTCGGCCGGCGCGGGTGGGTGATCGAGCGCACCATGCCCTGGCTGACCGGGTACCGACGCCTCAACCACCGCTACGAACGGAAACCAGGCAACTACCTGGCCTTTCTCGGCCTGGCATCCGCTCTCTGCTGCTACAAACGGCTCCTCAAACTGACCATGTAGGACACGGTCTTAAAAATCTCAAACGGCTTGGCCTGTGACTTCAACTGGCTCACCGAACTCCTCCCGAACACCGACCACTACTACGAGCCGGTCCGCCGGCACGTCCCGCGTCGGTACTCGGCCCCTTCACGGCACAACCGCTCGGGGTGCCCCCTCTCGCCGCCCCTACCAGGACGGGCTGTATCGGAACGCGCCTTCTCCTGTTCCACATGACCGCGGCAGATCAGGTTCACGTCGTCTCCATGCCGGACACCGTCTGGCCAGTCGGCGGGCTCCCGCCAGGCTTATCCCGGGACGGCTCCAAGCTTCCCGGTTTTGATGTCGTCTGAATCTTTTCGACACGGCAGCAACGATTCACCTGCGTTCGTCTCCCTGATCCCCACCTGACGCCTCTCGGGCGCCTTTTCCTCATCGCTCACCACGACAGTCTTCGGCTAACGCGGCATGAGGCGGTTTGAAGCCCCCCCCCCGGCAGGGCGACTTCGAAGGGCCAATCCTTCATCGGTCACGCAGCACTGCTTCAAGAAACTCTCCTACATCGAATTCCCCTCTGCCTTCATGACATACTGGAACAAGATCGAACACCGGATGTTCTGCCACATCACCGCGAACTGGCGCGGCAGACCCCTGACCAGCTACCAGGTCGTCATCGAGACCATCGCCGCCACGACCACTCACACTGGGCTCAGAGTCGGAGCCGAACTCGACACCGGCCGATATGACCTGGGCATCACAGTTCCACCTTCCGAGTTCCATGCCCTTCCCGTCACACCCCACCGTCAGGTGGGAAATACTCACGGAATCGGGTCTCCATCTCACCCGGGGCGGTTCAGTCCAGTTCGGCGGGACGCCGCGCGGAACAGGGTCGGCCGAGACAGACACCTCACCGTGCGGCCGACCCAACCGCATAGCTCCACCATGGCGACTCCGGATCCGCTACGGGATCCCCGCCGGACCTCCACCTCGCCTGCAGCATCATCTGTGTGAGATGACTCCGGCCCTGGATGTGAAGTTATGGCTCAGAGGTCATGGTCCGCCAAAAACAGTCTCACAAGCTCATTGAAGCGACTCGGCTTTTCAAAGAAGGCGGCGTGATGGGCACCGGCTATGCGCACCACAGCCGAGCGCCAGAGCGTGGAGAACGGCAGGGCATCCACGTACTCCCGGTTGACGAACGGATCGTCGGCACCGTCAATGATTGCGAGCGGGACTGGAGGCGTGAGCGCCAGTTGCCGCTTGTCTACGCCTTCGCCAGCCAACACGGAATCAAACATTCGTTTGCGTGCACGCCCGTCTGCCCTGACCACATCTGCGCGAACCGCGGGAGACGCAGGAGCAAATGTAGACTGTTCGGCCATTTCTGTCGCCTGCTTTGGGCTAAGCACCTCCTGGCCAATGTATTTGAACGTGGGGTTGTCCAGGAATCCCTCAAAGAGTGTCTTATTGTTCACCGGAGGCGTTCCCGTCGTGACAAGCGCCGCTACTCCAGGGAATTTGCTTACAAGCTCATACCCAATGTATCCACCGAGAGACCAGCCAACGACAGCAACGCGTTCGACCCCTAGGGACCCCAGCATCTCGATGAGTGTGTCCGCATATCCCTGATGCGTATACGCGATCGAGGGTTCGGATGCATCATCTGAGTTCCCGTGACCGAGCAGGTCCGCCGCCAACACACGCCGCTGCGCAAAGTCACCCGAGAGCTGCGCTCGGAAAATGTTCCGTGAGGTGGAGTTCCCGTGGACGAACAAGAGGAACCCCTGGTGCATCACCTTTCGGATCGGTGCCAAAGAGGGCTACCCGCCCGAAGCGCGTCTCGACAATTCTGGAGTGGAACCCGGCACCAATAGGATCGCTGGTTGTCATGTGAAGTACCGTATAACTTGACACGGTGTGCGATTCAAGTGGAAGAAATGTGACGCATTGCACACGGAGGTCGGGGATGCGGATCGGGAAGCTCTCGGAACTTACGGGCGTCAGCGTGCGCTCGTTGCGCTACTACGGCGAGACGGGGCTACTCTCCGTTCGTCGAGGCTCCGGCGGGCACCGCATATACGATCCGGCAGATGTCGCTCAAGTGCGCTTCATTCAGGCGCTACTGGCAGTGGGTTTTTCGACTCGAGACATTGGCGAGATCAAGCGACATCGCCACGAGGAACCGCATCAGAGTGAATCTCGGACAACAGCTATGCTCCTTGAGCAGAGTGACGTTATGGATGGCTGCATTGATAAGCTAATGAAGGCCCGGTCCCAACTGAATAGCTTGATAGCGGAGGCTCAAGCGCGGGATCTGGGCGCGTCCCCTCGGGGTGCGCCACTTCCCCGTTACTGAATGAGTGGAGTCGTAGGGGCTGACGGCTCGTTGCCCGTGCGGTATCACCGGCGCATGCGGTGTCCACAAGGGGGCGGCCTGACCGCCGAACGTCAGCACTTCCGCGAGGAGTTACAGCTCCAGGTGGCCGAGAGATTCGCCCGGGGCGAGGCGAGTTCGGTGATCGCCAGGGACCTGCGGGTCAGCGTCCGCTCGGTGCAGCGATGGCGGCAGATGTGGGACGAGGGCGGTCTGCGGGCTCTGCGGTCACCGGGCCCGGGGTCGCTGCCGAGGCTGAGCAAGAAGCAGTTCGCCCAGCTGGAGGCGGAGCTCGCCAAGGGGCCGGCCGCGCAGGGCTGGGAGGACCAGCGGTGGATCCTGAGCCGTGTGAAGACGGTGATCGGCCGGCGCTTCCACCTGACCTACACCATCCAGGGCGTGCGCAAGCTCCTGGTGCGCAACGGCTGGTCCTGCCAGGTCCCGGCCCGACGCGCCATCGAGCAGGACGACGACGCGGTGGCCGGGTGGGTCAAGGATGTGTGGCCCTGCGCGGAAGACTCGCGGCGGCCCGTGGAGCCTGGCTGGTCTTCGAGGACGAAGCCGGCCCCTCCATGACGCCGCCGCAGGCCAGGACCTGGTCACAGCGCGGCCGGACTCCGGTGGTGCGTGTGCGGGCCGTTCCCGCAGACGGATCTCCATCGCGGCACTGACCTGCTACAAGCCCGGCCACAGATCCCGGCTGACCTACCGGCCGCGCAGGGACGACAGCCGACACGACGGCCGCAAGAACTTCTCCGTAAGTTGTTGGGCGGCCCGAGAGGGCCGGCTGTGGCTCAAGAGCTTCTGCCTTCAGTGGCTCGCCAGGAGTGGCCGTCCGGCTCTCCGTGGCGCCCCGGCTGCTGATTGAGATGTGCGCGCCGTGTGCGGTCGCTGATTACGGAGATGACAGCGGGGTGTTCCTCGGGCCGACGGCATGCTGTGCGGAACGAGGAGGGGTGAGCGAGCAAGCGACAGGCCCGGGTCTGGGCCGGGATCGACGCGGGCAAGGGGCATCACTGGGCTGCGGTGGTCGATGAGGCTGATGCCACGCTGTGGTCGAAGAAGATCGACAATGACGAGTCGGCAATTCTGGCCGCGCTCGGTGAGATCCTGGACTCACGGACGTGGTCCACTGGGCGGTGGACATCTCCGGGACGCCGTCCGCGCTGCTGTTGGCCCTGCTGGCGGCCCATGGCCAGCAGGGCGTCTACGTCCCCGGTCGCACGGTCAACCGTATGTCGGGCGCCTACCGGGGCGAGGCGAAAACCGATGCTCGCGATGCCTATGTCATCGCCGAAACCGCACGCCACCGGCGGGACTTCGCCGCCATCGACGTGCCCGCCCAACTGGCCGCCGACCTCGCCCTGCTGACCGCCCACCGAACCGACCTCGTGGCCGACCGGGTACGGATCATCAACCGCCTGCGGGACGTGCTGACCGGCATCTTCCCCACGCTGGAACGAGCCTTCGACTACAGCGCGCAGAAGGGCGCACTGGTGCTGCTGACCGCGTATCATGCGTCGGCCGCGATCCGCCCGCCGCGGCCGGTCCCGGCTTGAGGTCTGGCTGGCCAACCGCAGTGTCCGAAGCGCCGACGCGGTCGCCGTGACCGCCCTGGAGGCCGCCCAGGCCCAGCAGACCGCGCAGATCGTCGCCGACCTCGCGGCGCAGATCCTGGCTCTGGACGACCGGCTGAAGCGGATCGACAAGCAGATCCGCGAGACGTTCCGCGGTCACCCGCAGGCGGAGATCGTCGAGTCCCTGCCCGGCATGGGCCCGATACTTGGGGCCGAGTTTGTCGTCGCGGCCGGGCTCGTGCCGGTCCCACGGGACTCCGGACGGCGCACCGGCACCCTGCACCGGCCCAGGCGTTACAGCCGGCGCCTGCGCAGGGTGTTCTACATGTCCGCCCAGACCAGCATCATCCGCGAAAGACCGCAACCGGGACTTCTACCTCAAGAAGCGCGACGAGGGCTGCAAACACGTCCAGGCAGTCATCGCCCCGGCCCGCCGACGGGCCAACGTCCTGTGGGCCCTCCTGCGCGACGACCGGGTCTTCACCCCCGAGCTGCTACCAGCAACTCGGCGGCCCGATCATGCTCATCTGGGACAATCTGAACGTCCACAAGGCCGCCGACCTGAGGGAGTTCGCCGCCACCCGGGACTGGCTGACCATCTACTACCTGCCGCACTGCGCACCCGACCTCAACCCCGTCGAAGGCATCTGGTCCCTCCTGCGACGCGGATGGCTCTCCAACGTCGCCTTCACCACTCCCGAACACCTCGTCCAGCGCATCCGCCGCGGTTTACGGCACGTCCAGTACCGCAGCGACCTCATAGACGGCTGCCTCGCCGAGACCGGCCCTGACCATCAGACCCACCTGAGCAACCCCGGCGACATCACGAGTTCGACCTCAGTAACTGCCCGGCCTTGGAGGAAGGCCCGACCTCATCACGGTCTCCCGGCTCGCCGGAATGCGCTCAGCCGGCTGTGACGGGGAGGCCGATGATGCCGTTCATCAGCAGGCTGGGGAGCCGCTCCGACTCCTCGCCCGGTCGGCCAACCGTAACTCGAGGAACCGCCGCAGCAGGCAACCGATGGCGATGACACCCTCCAGCCTGGCCAACGGCGCACCCAGGCAGTGATGCAGGCCGTGACCGAACGCCAGATGCGGCGCGGAAGACCGAGTAACACCGAACCGGTCCGGCTCGACCAACCGCGCCGGGTCGCGGTTGGCGGCCAACAGCACCGGTTGCACCACCTCACCGGCGGGAATGGTCACCCGCCGACGGAACGGGCACCTGCTTCGGCCTGTCGTAACGCAGTTGCTCCTCCATGACCGCGGGGAGCCGGTCCGGTTCATCACGCACCAGCCGCAACTGTTCAGGGTTGGACAGCAGGGAGTGCGCGGCGCCGCTGATCAGGTTGACCGACGTCTCGTGCCCCGCCACGAGCAGCAGGAACACCATCGAGCCGAGCTCCTCCTCGGACAACCGGTCGCCACCGTCGCGCACTTCTATCAGCGCCGACAGCAGGTCACCGGCGGGAGCGCGGCGCTTGTCGGAGATCAGACGCCGCACGTAGGCGACCATGTCCTCGGCCGCGCGCAGGTAGGCGTCGGCGGGGTGCACCGACGCGTGGATGATGATCGCCCACCAGCCGCAGAACGCGTCGCGGTCGGCCACCGGGACACCCACCAGCTCGGCGATCACGGTGATCGGCAGTGGGCAGCCGAAGGCGGCGACGAGATCGACCGGCGAACCGTCCGCGCCGACGCGTCCCAGTTCGTCGAGCAGCCCGTCGGCGATCTCCTGGATCCGGGGGCGGAGCGTCTCGACGCGGCGGACGGTGAAAGCCGCCGTCACCAGTTTGCGCAGCCGGTGTGGTCGGGCGGGTCGGCCGTGAGCAAGTGGCTCCACATGGCGGCGTGCAGCTCAGGGGGCAGGACGCCCGGATGCGGTACGACCCGGGGGGGGTCCTTGGCCATCGTGGGATGCGCCAAGAGTTCCCTGGCCTCGTTGCAACCGGTGACCAGCCACACGGACCCGCCGGTGAACAGCGTGACTCGCTGCACCGGACCAGACTCCGTGAGCGCTGCGCTGGCGGCATACCGGGCTCTCCCGGTGGTCTCGGTAAACGGCGAGGGAGCCGAGTGGTCGACGGTCATCGAAGCCTCCGACCGGGATGGACATGTGATCTTCGGGCGGGCGGCCGTGGTTGGCTCCGGGTGCACGGATGGCGACGGCGAGGCGGGGGCCCGGCGGACGGCCCGGATGACGATCACCAGAGCCAGGGCAAACAGCGGGTCACCCATGGCGATCCAGGTGACGGCGAGCTGGCCGGTGGGGTGGTATCCCTCCGGTCGGCAGGCGCAACGTTCCTGCCGGGGCTCCGGTTCACTGCCGTCCACCCTCGCTGCCAGTTCTTCGCATGCCGCGCTGTCTCGGTGTGGACAGGAGGAGCACGACCAGTGAACTCAATGCCCGTGGTTGATGCCCTGCTCGCGGAGCAGCTGCTGGGACGCGGGCTGCGCCCGCTGGATGTCGGCAGCCTCAAAATGGCGCACTGGCTGGAAGGAGCGGGCGTGGTCACGGTGGGCCATCCTCGGATCACATGCGCCCCGCCCCCAACAAGGAGAGAACGGCTGTCGGGGCCTCCTGGTGGATCGCGCCCGTGGTTCCCGACAGCCGGGCACCACGGCTGCCGTGGCGTAGGAGGAGTATCTCGGCGGCGATGGACAGTGCGGTTTCCGCCGGGCCGGCACCGCCCAGGTCGAGCCCAGCGGGGGAACAGAGCCGCCTCAGTCGGTCGTGGCGCACTCCCGTGGCTCGCAGGGATGCCCTGCGTTGCTCTGCGGTTCGCCGGGAGCCCAAGGCTCCGACGTAGGCCAGGTCCATCCCCAACGCGGCCTGAAGCAAGGGCACGTCGAACTTGGGATCGTGGGTGAGCGAGACGACCACCGTTCTGCCGTCGATCCGGCCTGCCGCCGCCTCGGCGGCGAGGTGGCGGTGGGGCCAGTCCACGACGACCTCGTCCGCGTCCGGAAAGCGCTCGGGGGTGGTGAACACCGGCCGTGCGTCGCACACCGTGACCCGGAAACCGAGCAGTGCACCCTGGCGGGCGAGGACCGAGGCGAACTCATTGGATCCGTAGACCAGCATGCGGGGCGGCGGTGCCAAGCAGTTGACGAACACCCGCGGGCCAGTGCCGGAGTCCCCGTCGGCGGACCCGGTGCGGAACGTGCCGGAGCGCCCCTGCCCGAGCAGTCTCCTGGCCGCTCCGGCGGTGTCACCGTCGAGGACGGAGTCGCCCGTGCTTCCGCTCGTGCCACTGTCCCAGCACACCAGGTGCGTGCCGGCTCGTACCGGCCCGTCAGCCCCGACGACCGTGGCCAGAGCAACGGCGACCCCGTTCCGCATGTGGTGGAGAAGGGTGCCCAATTCGGGGAAGGACTGCTGGTCGACGCGCTCGACGAGGACTTCGATGGTGCCACCGCATGTCAGGCCGACCGCTCCCGCGTCGTCGTCGCTCACCGCGTAGCGTTCGAGCACGGGAGTGCCGTCCCGCACGACCTGCTGTGCCAGGTCGTAAACGGCGCCCTCCACGCAGCCGCCGGACACGCTGCCGGTGACTGTCCCGTCCGGGGCGCAGATCATGATGGCTCCGGGTCGGCGGGGAGCCGAGCCGTACGCGGAGACAACCGTGGCGAGCGCGCACGGTGTGCCGGCTTCCCAGAGACGGTGGAGCCGCTCCCACATGTCGTTCATCCTGCTTCCTCATCTCCGATGATCTTGTCCAGGGTGATGGGCAGGTCCCGGATGCGGCGCCCGGTAGCGTGGTAGACGGCGTTTCCGATGGCGGCCGTCATGCCGGTCATCGGGGTTTCTCCGAACCCGCGTGCGCCGAACGCCTCGTGGTTCGCCGGGTCAGGTTTGTCCACGAAGCCGATGTGGATCTCGGGTATATCGGCGTTGACAGGCACCAGATAGCCCGACAGATTGGGGTTGACGATCCGCCCCAGGTGGTGGTCGACCATGGTGTGCTCGGACAGGGTGAAGCCGACGGCCCAGACCGCTCCGCCGATCGCCTGGCTGCGCAGCGTCCTGCGGTTGAGGACCCGGCCGGCGTCGAAGATCCCGTGCATACGGGTGACGCGGACCTGTCCGAGCCTGGGGTTGACGCGTACTTCCGCGAAGACCGCACCGGTGGAGTAACCGGGGGGAATGGGAACTGGGTTGGTGGTCGCCTCCACGGGCTTGCCGTGCCGGGTGACGATGGCTCGGATGGTGTCGCGGAGTTTTGGCCGGTCGGTGTCGTACAGGATCCCGCCTTCGACGGTGACCTGGTCGGCCGGGATGCCGTGAAGGGGGGACCGTGGGTCCGCTACTGCGATGTCGATCACGGATCGGCGGGCTGTGGTGCACGCTCGGTTGACGCCGGCGCTCACACCGGGGACCGTGGCCGACGCGGCAGAGACGAACGCGAACGGGTAGTCGGTGTCACCGAGTTCGAAATCCACGTCGTCAAGATCCAGTCCCAGGCTGTCCGCGGCGACTTGCGACATCACCGTGTAGGTTCCGGTTCCGATGTCGTGGGTGGCGACCTGGACCACTGCTTTTCCATTGGCGGAGATCACTACACGGGCGCCGGCTCCCGGCCTTCCGCCAGTTGTGTGCGCCGCGGACGCCATGCCCAAGCCGATCAGGGTGTCGCCGTCGCGCATCGATCGCGGGCGCGGATCGCGCTTGCTCCAGCCGAATGCGTCCGCGCCCCGGCGGTAGCACTCCTGTAGGTGCTTGCTGCCGAAGGCGGCGCCGTTGTCGGGATTGACCGAGGTGTAATTGCGCAGCCGGAGCTCGATGGGGTCCATGTCCAGCTCGTAACTCAGCTCGTCGAGTGCGGTCTCCAGGCCGTGGGAGGCGACGACTTCCGGTGACCTCATGTTGCTCGGCGCGGGCAGATGAAGTTTCACAGCCTTCTGGGCTACATGCACGTTGGGGCAGGCGTACAGCATGCGCGTGGGTTCGCTGGTGTTGAACAGTAAATCCTCGGTCCGACTGACCTGGGAGGTCGTGATGTGGTCGATCGCGGTGAGCGTGCCGTCCCGCTTGGCTCCGATCCTGAACCGTTGGTGGGCTTCGGGGCGGTGGCCATTGGAGGTATATGCCTGGGCACGGGAGAGCACCAGTTTGACCGGACGCCTCAAATGGCGGGCGAGGGCGGCGGTGAACATGGTGTGTGGCCACACCGGGCCCTTCGCTCCGAACCCTCCGCCCAGGAACGGGGACAGTACACGGATGTTGGCAAGGGGCACATTGAGCGCCTCGGAGAGGCTGAGCCGGGTGGCGTTGATGCCCTGTGCGGTTTCGTGCACAGTCAGCCGGTCGCCGTCCCAGACGGCCGTCGTCGCGGACGGCTCCAGGGCATTGTGATGGTGCATCGGTGTCGTGTAGCTGACATCGATGCGGACATCGGCCTGTGCCAGCCCCGTCTCGGTGTCGCCGCGGGTGACCTCGTTGGGACCCTCCAGACCCGGATCGGGCACATATGCCTCGTCCATGGCTCCGGAAAGGCTGGTCCGGGGTGTGCGAGCGTCGTAAGTAACGCTGACGAGCGACGCCGCGTGCTGAGCCTGCTCCAGAGTCTGCGCCACCACGTAGGCCACGGGCTGGCCGCTGTGGTGGATGTCCGCGTTCTGCAGGGGAATGACACGCTTCCAGTAGGCCGCGAGCTGCGAGGTGGGAACGGCCAGGCGGGGCATGTTCTGGTGGGTGAAGATGCCGACCACACCGGGCGAACGTTCGGCGTCCTGGGCGGTGATGCCGGTGATGCGTCCGTTGGCGATGGTGCTGAGCACCAGGTAGCCGTACAGGGCTCCGCTGACCTGAGTGTCCGCGGTGTAGGTGGCCGCTCCCGTGACCTTGGCGCGCCCGTCGATCCGGACTACGGGGCTCCCTACAATCGGGCTCATTTGCGGCCTCCGAGGTCCTCGAGGATGTCGGCCAGGGCGCGCTGAACCAGCTCGACCTTGAACGCGTTGTGCTCCCGCGGCTGAGCGCCGTCAACCAGCGCTCGGCCGGCTGCCGCAATGGTGGCCTGGGTCAGCGGGTGGCCGCGCAGGGCCTCCTCGGCACCGGCTGAGCGCCACGGCCTGGTGGCAATGCCACCGAAGGCGAGCCGCACATCGGTGACCACTCCTCCCGCCTGGGTCAGCGCGGCGGCCACGGAGACCACGGCGAACTCGAACGCGGCCCGGTCACGCAGCTTGAGGTAGCGGGAGCCAGCTGCTGGTCCGCTCTCGGGAATCTCGACAGCAGTGATGAGCTCGCCGTGCCGCAGCGCGGTCTCCTGGTCCGGAGTGGAACCGGGCAGACGGTAGAAGTCCCCGATGGGGATGGACCGGCGGCCATCAGGTCCAAGTGTGAGCACCGTCGCGTCCAGAGCGGTCAGCGAGACGGCCAGATCGGACGGGTGGACGGCGATGCAGTGATCGCTGCCGCCGTGGATCGCGTGCCAGCGGTTCTGTCCGCCGATGGCGGGGCAGCCGCTGCCGGGTTCACGCTTGTTGCAGGCGCTGCCGACGTCCCGGTAGTACCAGCACCGGGTCCGTTGCATGAGATTTCCGCCGATGGTGGCTCTGTTGCGCACCTGTGGGGACGCAGAAGCCAGCAGGGCTTCGGAAATGACGGGAAACCGCTCACGGACCACCGGGTGTTCGGCCACATCCCCCATCCGGGCCGTGGCGCCAATATGCAGCTGGCCTTTTCTCACGCCGATGTCTGCCAGGGCCAGCGCGCCCACGTCCACGACGAGGTCCGGGGCGAGGACACCGTCCTTCATCAGATTCGTCAGTTCGGTCCCGCCCCCGATGAACGCGCCACCGGGGTGGCCCGCAACCAGGCCGACAGCGTCAGATACACGCGACGTACGCGCGTAGTCGAAGAGCTTCACAGCTTGCCTCCCTTCGCGGCGTCTCGTACTGCTTCGACGATGTTCGGATAACAGCCACACCGGCACAGGTTGCCGCTCATCCAGTCACGGATCTCGGCATCGGACCCGGTGTGGCCCTCTTTGATGCAGGCGACGGCCGACATGATCTGCCCGGATGTGCAGAACCCGCACTGGAAGGCATCCCGTTGGATGAACGCCGCCTGTACCGGGTGCAGTTCGTCCCCGCGGGCCAGACCTTCGATTGTGGTGATGTCACGGTTGTCTTCCATGACAGCGAGCGTCATACAGGACTTGACACGCCGGCCCTCGACGAGGACGGTGCAGGCGCCGCATTCACCGCGGTCACAGCCCTTCTTCGGCCCAGTCACGCCCAGACGCTCACGGAGCGCGTCCAGCAGAGTGACGCGGGATTCGACCGTTACATTACGCTGGACTCCGTTGACACGAAGTATCACCTCGGCAGTCGAGGCCGGGGACGGCAGCGCCGACTCCGCCGCGACGGCCGGATGAGCAAGCGCGAGCGGCGCCACGCCTCCCGACACGGCCACAGCGGCGCCGCCGGCACCGGCCTTGAGCACGTTACGGCGACTGTGCAGGCCAGTTGACAGTGCGTCAGAATCGGCCACGGTGTGTCTCCTCGCGGGTAGGTGATGGGGAGATCCGCCTTCCTCCGCACGGGAAGGCAGCAGCGATGCAGTGTGGGGGCTGACACGGCTGGCCCTTGTGTGATGGCCGAGAGGTAGGGCTCGGCGACCTATGCCGGTGCGGAAGCCGGCGCACGAGTGCGTGACGATCCGGGGCGGGGAATCACCGGATGGACTGGTTCAGGGGCGGCCAGCTTCCACCGGACCGGTTTCAGGACAATCCCGGGGGGCGCAACACTCCTCGATGCGGGGAGGCCAGGAGGCGGCTGCCGCCTTCTTCGATTACAGCGGACGGCGGCTCGCCCTGCTTCCTTCCGGTTGCCCGAGCAGCCATCAGGACCCTCCGGAGTCCGGCGGACACGAGGCGCGCCGACGGGAGCCCGAGACCCTTGCCATCCGAGGACCACCGCAGCTTTTACTGAGGGGACTCTGCGAGAGCAGTTGGGGCCCCGTCGTCTATCCACAGGTGACGCGGGACAAGCCGATGATGCCTGCATCAGGCCCACGACGCCGCCCTCTAAGGTGTCGCCATGGCTTGAACCTCCGCGCGATATGGACGCCCCGTCTACTTATTACGATACACAGAAATGTACAGGCAGTCCACAAGAGGGTGGGATGCGGGGGCGCCAGTCGGCTGCCGCACTCAACTCCCCTGCTCAACACAGCCAAAGCCCTGAACCGAGAGGGCATTTAGCATAGGCGAATTGCCGCTTATGCCCTCGTGGGCTCCTCGCCGGGTTGGCGTTGTGCGAAGGGGGTGGGCCAGCTGCCGGACCCGCGTGGATCAGCGCGGTAATCTCCGCAGTGCCCGCAGACTTCGGCGCCCGCCGCCCTCGTACGGCAGTACGATCACCACGGGATGTGCCCATGGGTGCGCGTCGGATCTGTCCACCGGGGGCACACTCGTCCGTGACCCGCTCTCCGGACAAACCCGTGCGTGCTCGTCCTCCCGCACACCCCCTTGGAGCAGAGATACAGTGTTGCGATCCGGCGGATGAACAGCGGTTCCGCCGACGGTGGTCGTGCACAGGAATCGATGCTCCAAGGGCGACATCCGCGCTCCGACGAGCTGCTTGCATGACGAAAGGAAGAATCGCCCCGATGACCAGTGAGGACACCGGGTCCGAAAAGTCGGGCCGCACGCGTGTGATCGCCGACCGCTACACCCTGCTGTCGCCCCTCGGTGAGGGCGGCATGGGCACCGTGTGGCGCGCCCACGACAAGGTGTTACACCGCAAGGTCGCCATCAAGGAGGTCCGGGCGCCTGCCGGGCTGGCCACGGCCGCCATCGAGCGGATGTACACACGGCTGGAGCGTGAGGCGTGGGCTGCGGCCCGGGTGTCGCACCGGAACGTGGTGACCGTCTATGACGTGGCCGTGGAAGAGGGCCGCCCGTGGATCGTCATGGAGCTGGTACAAGGTCAGTCGTTGGCCGACCTGCTCAAGGCCGAGGGCCCGCTCACCCCACAGCGCGCCGCGTCCATCGGTGGTGAGGTGCTCGCCGCGCTCCGCGCTGCCCACGAGGCCGGCGTACTGCACCGCGACGTCAAGCCGGCCAACGTGCTGATGGCCAAGGACGGCCGAGTGGTACTCACCGATTTCGGTATCGCCGAGATCGAGGGCAACACAGCGCTCACCATGACCGGTGAAGTCGTCGGATCGCCCGAATTCCTGGCCCCGGAGCGTGCGTTGGGCAAGCGGCCCGGGTTCGCCTCGGACCTGTGGTCGCTCGGCGTGCTGCTGTACGCGTCGGTCGAGGGGATCTCGCCCTTCCGCCAGAACACAGCTCTCAGCACCCTGCGGGCCATCGTGGACACGGAGTTGCCGCCCCCTCGACGGGCCGGCGCCCTCACCCCGGTCATCGAAGGACTGCTACTCAAGGATCCGGACGAACGCCTCGGCGCCGAACCGGCGGCGCGGGAACTGCGGTTGGTCAGTGAGAACGGCACGCCCGACACGGGAACCGCGCGGCAGGCTCCTCACTCACCGACCATGCTGGCAGAGCCCGAGACCGAGTTCACAACGCAGGCATCCCCGGCCCAGGCGGAGACCCAGCACACCACACAGGCATCCCCCGCCCAGGCCGAGACCCAGCACACCACACAGGCATCCCCCGCCCAGGCCGAGACCGAGTCTGCGGCCACGCATCCCTCGGCACAGCTCACCGCCGCGAGTTCCCCGGCGCAGCCAACCGCCACGCAGCCCGCGTCGCAGCCAACCGCCACGGAGCCCGCGGCACAGCCGACGGCCGTGCATCCCTCGCCGGATACCACCGCTGTGGGAACGCCCGCGTTCCCCATTCCCCCGGCTCCCTCACGCCGCAACCGGCGCAGCACTGCCCTCGTGGCGGCGGGCGTGGCCCTGTGCGCTCTGGCGCTGGCCGGGACGGGCTATGCCGTCGTGAACGCCGGGGACGTCGACGGAAAGCAGCAGAACTCTGCCACCGCAGGCGCCGGTGCGGCCTCTCCGGATACGAAGGACGCCTCACAGAACGCCGAGGAAACCGCCGCTCCCAGCACAGGGGCCGGCGGGCAGGACGCCTCCACTTCCGAGGGGGTGCAGATGCAGGTGACGGGTTCGCAGACAACGTACTCGGGACCGTGCCCGCCCCCGAGCGGGGAGGCGCCCATCTTCACGGCGTCGTTCACGGTGGACCGGCTCCCGGCGCAGTTCTCCTACCGGTGGGTGTCCACGGACGGCACGGTCACCGATGAGGCGTGGAGGACGCTGTCATTCCCGAACGGCGGAAGCCTCACCAAGCAGGTCAGCGTCAGTCTGACCACGTGGGCGAAGGCCGGAACGTTCGAGAGTGAAATCGGCGTGGAGCTCAATGCCCCTCTGAAGGGCAAGTCCAACATGGTGCCTCTCTCGTTGACGTGCGAGGCGGGAACGACCGGAGGCGCATCGCATGGTCAGTGACGGCTCGTGAACGCGTGACCGAGTCCAGGCACGCTGCCCTCCGGCCGGTTGGATCTTCGAAGAGTTGAACCGAACCGGGCCCGCCCACGCGTGAGTGACAGTTCCGTCCTCATGCCGGGTCAGCCGCATCACGCGGCCTCTGTTTCCCTGTTGAGAACCATCCGCTAGGAGTAGCCGTGCCATCGGTCATCGTGGGACAAACAGGTCCCTTCACTGGTCAGAGTGTCGTGCTGAGCGCCACTCCTCTGACGTTCGGCCGCAAGAGCGACAGCGGCATCGTGATTGTCAGCGTCAGTGCCTCCCGTCTGCACGCCGAGATCGTGGAGGAGGACGCCGGCTCCGTCCTGTACGACCGCAGCCGCAACGGCACCTTCGTCAACGACCAGCGCGTCACACGGCATGTACTGCGTGCCAACGACCGCATCCGGATCGGTGAGGAGACCTTCCTCTTCGAGTCGCAGGACGCCGTGGAGACGGTCATGGACCTCTCCCTCCTCGACATGCCCCGGGCCAAGGCATCCTCGGATCCCGGCCTGCTCCGTGTCACGATCACCGGCGGGGGGCCGGTCGGCCTCGCCTTCGCGCTGACGCTGGAGAACATGCTGCGCGGGCGGGTCGCCATCAAGATCTACGAAGGCCGGTGGATCAAGAACGGCTCCTCTGTGGTCTGGAAGGACGAGACCCACGGAAACACCCGTCGTCAACAGGTCGTGACCATCCAGAGCCGGCAGTACCTCGCTCTGCCCGAGGAGATGCAGTCGGCTCTGTTCGGCTCAGGGGACTTCGCGGAGATGTGGCCCGTCGGACCGGACTCCGTGGAGGGCCGGCCTCCCCGCAACATCCGGATCGCTTACATCGAGGACCGCCTGCTGGAGCTGGCGAACAAGAGCACCGCGATCCGGCTGGTACCGGAACGCTTCGACCCGTCGGAGCACCAGGGCCGACTCTCGCAGGAACACGTCCTGGTGGTCTGCGAGGGCGGACGGTCCCGTACGCGGGAGCACTACAGCGACTTCTTCGGCGCGGCCGACGCCTCGATCTACTCCCTCGAAGGAGACCATCTGCAGGACGTGGTGCTGGGACTACGGGTGAAGTCCCCGCTGCCCGACCCGATGAGCGTTCTGCTGACCGTTTCGCAGAACAGGTTCCTTCTCAACTCGCTCCGCGGCGAAGGCTTCTTGAACATGCGCCTCACCCGTGAGGAGGCCAAGAACGTCGTCGGCCTCGACCCGGTCCGCCATGTCTTCGAGGAGTGCATCGCCGCTCGTCCCTGTGTCATGAGCCGTGAGGAGGACAACGAGTTCCGCTGCCCTTCGCACGGAACCCTCTTCCTGCCCGCCCTGCTGCGCAGCTCGCCCCTGTGGAAGCGGATCCGGGAGGGCCTGAAGCTGTACGGCATGACCGAGGACGATCTCACCGCGGTCACGTCGTTCCGACTGGACATGGTGCAGCGCCCGCGGTTCACGGCGCAGCTGAGCCGCCCGACCTCGACGAGCCCCGGTACGTACGGCTTCCTGCTGGGCGACGCGGCCAACGCCATCCACTTCTGGCCGGGCCGCGGCCTCAACAGCGGTTTTGCCTCCGCCACTTCGCTGGCCCGCTCCCTCAGCCGCGTGTGGCAGGGAAAGCCGCTGCGTGACGCCGACTTCATCCGGCACGAGGCGGCGATGTCCATGCTTCAATACCGGCACAAGAGCCGGGCCTGGAACGCCATGGTCACCACCGACGAACAGGGCGCCACCCGGGCCATCAAGGACATCATCGCCCGCAGTTTGGAACCGGCTCCCGCCGATGGCTCCAAGTCCCGGCAAACCCACCTCGACGCCCTGTTGGAGAGAATGAGTGCGATACGCGAGCGGCTCGCGCCGCGCCTCCCCGGCATGCCCACCGACGAGGAACTGCGCAGCCACCTCTCGGCGTTGGAACCCGCCACGCTGCGCACGCTCCAGGAAAGCGGTGCATGGGACACCTTGATCGTCGGCGGCGAAGAGGCCGACATCGATCTCTTCTACCAGTCGGACGCCCCCGTCTACGTTCCTCGCCCCGCCAACCCGCAAAATATCCCGTCGGGTCTCGCACAGCAGGAAGCCGCGTCCGTGAATCCGGCCTGAGGGTGGGTGCGCAGGGCCACCCGTACGCTGCGACAGCCAGCATGACCGGCCCCGCACGGCGGCTGCGCTCGAATCTTCTCTGTTCAGTCCCACCCAGGACTCGGCCGACCAGGCCGGAGACCTGGCCGACAGCGCATCTGTCCGACTACAAAGGACACGGCATCAGCTGTAACTGGCGCTGTGTCGTCTCCGGCAGCGCCAGAATGCAGCCGAAGGAGATGACAGCCATCGCGCTCGCGTACCAGCCGATCGATGCCGCGCCGAAGGCTGATTGCAGTTGAGTCGACACCAGCGAGGGAATGGCGCCGCCGAGGACGCCGCCGAAGCTGTAGGCGAGACTGGCGCCCGAGTATCGCACCTCGGTGGGGAACAACTCCGGCAGGAACGCGCCCATGGGCCCATAGATCACGCCCATGGTCAGCAACACCCCACTCAGAGCGAAGATGATCAACGGCAGGCGGCCGGTGCCGAGCAGCGGCAAGAGCACGAAACCCCACACCCCAGGGCCTCGGCGAACTCGCTCCCGCTGCAGCGTTGACGGAGGGAGAATGTCCCGGTCTGCTGTCCTGCCTGGCCCGTGTGTCTGATCCGCGTGATCCACTGGGCCGGCTCCATCCATTGGCCGGTGTGCTGGCGATCTGCGCCCAGGCCGTCCTGACCGGAGCAACCTCCCTGCTGGCGATCAGTGAGCTTTTTCAGCCTGGCCACTGATCAGGTGACGGGATCGATGCCCGCAACGCACGAGGCTCCCGTGCCGTTGGGGGAGGTGTTCGAAGTCTCAACCCTCAGGCAAAAGCGCCGCGTTGGTTCCGTATTATGCTGCACTCGACCTGCCCCATGCCCTGGTCGAGTGGGTCACCATGCTCATCGCCACTTGTGAGGGTGACCGCCGCTGCAAGCTCCCGCCGCACCAGCATGCCCTGGTCGGCCTGGTGTACCTGCGTCGGCACGACACCCTCTCGCCGACCGCGCGCCCGGCCTGCTGCGCGCCCTGCGCGAGGCCGACCCGGACTACATCCTGCTCGACGGCACCCTCGCGGAGTACGACCGGGTCGGCGACAGCCGGGCCGACTTCTCCCACAAGCACCGCCGACACGGGGTAAACGTGCAGGTGGTGACCGACCCCGTCGGGCAGCTGCTGTGGATCTCGCCGACGCTGCCCGGCCGCGCGCACGATCTCACTGCGGCCCGCGCCCACCGGATCATCCGGATCTGCGAACGCCAGGGCGTTCCCCATCCTCACCGACCGCGCCTACATGGGAGCCGGCTCCTGGGTGACGACACCCCTCAGATGCCCGCCGGGCCGCGACCTCACGCCGACCCAGCAGACCGTCAACCGAGCGCTGTCCACAGCACGGGCGCCGGTCGAGCGCGGGGTCGCCCGACTGAAGTCGTGGCGGATCTTTCGCAGGTCCGGTGCAGTCCGAATCGAATGTCGTCAATCTCCGCGGCCGTCCTCACTCTGGAGCGGCAGCGTTGAAAAAGCTCACTGACTGGCTCAAGCTCCCTGCCGTCACCGTCCACCACGACGAACGGAAGGTGGGGCGAGGACCCCGTGGCCACCGCGCCAGCCTCTGGAACCGAGCACTTCCCCTCCATCAGGGCACGTCTTACGTCTTCCACCACACCACGCTCCTGGAGGGACCAGGCAATTCCGCTTGGTTCACGATCAAGACGTGGCGCAGTTAACAGATCGGAACCACCGCAGCAGATCCATTCCGTAGGAGCGTTGCGTCGTCGCGGGCCGCCCCACCGCCTGCAACTCGTGCAGATACGAGGTCACCGCACTCACCGGAAACCCCACTGGATCAACCAGCCGATACGGCTCCCACGGATCGTCGGTCCCCACGAGCGACCCCGCCCGAGGAACCGCCAACGAGCTCAAGTCCTGTGGAACATGCTCACCTTCAGACATGGCAGGTGACGGTAACGACCCCGCTTCCCACCTGTCCGAAGAACAAGGGGAGAACGTCTTGCAGTTCAGTCAACACGCCCAAGCCGGGCCGGTGGCTGCAGTTCGACTGGGGCGAGGGCCCGCACATCGGCAGGCGGCGGACCTGGCTGTTCTGCGCGTGGCTGTCGTGGTCGCGGTTCCGGGTGGTGATCCCGGTCTGGGACTGCACGTTGGACACGCTGGTGGCCTGCCTGGACACCACGTTGCGGCGGATCGGCGGGGCGCCAATCCATGTACTGACTGGCAACGCGAAGACGGTCACCGTCGAGCGCATCGCCGGGATCCCGGTACGTCATCCGCAGATGATCGCCGCCGGGCGGCACTACGGCTGCCAGGTGGTCAGTTGCGTGCCCTACGACCCCGAGTCGAAGGGCGGCGCGGAGGCCACGGTCCGCATCGCGATGGCCGGCCTGGTGCCCACCGACGCGAACCTGCTGCCCGCCTACGACACCTTCGCCGGGCTCGCCGAAGCCTGCCGCACCTGGTGCGAGCAGGTTAACTCCCGCCGCCACCGGGCGACCGGACAGATACCCGCCGACCGCCTGGACATCTTGCCCATCGAGCCACTCGCGTTGGGCGAAGGACGGCTGGTCGGCTCGGATCGCACGATCAGTTGCAACTCAGTGCGCTACTCGACTCCGTCCGGTTATATCGGGGTGAGGGTGTGGTGCCGAGTGGTCGGTGAGGAACTGTCCATCACCGCCCGCACCAATCTGGTGAACTTTTCCAAGGGCACCGACCTGGACTGTTACAGCCGCGAGGAGTTGGACGCCGTGGCCGCGAACAGCCAACCACGAAGGACGCGCGGCTGGGAGACTCAGTCGAGCGCCTCGCTAAGCTCCTGGCCACAGCCGCCTGGCAGCTTCGCCGGATCGGTCATGCACACCGATGGCGGAGCCCAGCCGCGCAACGGCTTCGTCCTGGCTGCCCGCACCGGTCTCCGCCTGCCGGAGCCACAGCTCCTACCGGAGTTCCCTCGAACGTGCCGTCCTCGCCATCGTCTCCGCCCGAGTGGGGCGCCTGCCGGTTTCCAGGTGCGCACTCCCGTTGGACGGTCTGGGGGAGCTTCTCGGCGTCTCGACGCGAAAGGATCACCGCGCACTCGTCGGCGATGAAGATGCCCATCAGCGCCATGTGGGTGTTGCCTGGGCTGTGGTCAGGGCTGTTCCACTTCGATGCGGAGGATACGGTCGTCGCCGGAGCGTGGATCGGTACCGCCCCAAGTGGCACCGTCGGTGTTGGAGGTGATGATCCACAGGGATCCGTCAGGTGCGACTTCGACGGTGCGGATGCGGCCGTATTCGCCTTGGTAGTAGGCGATGGGCTCGGCGGTGGCGGCCTGGCCGTCGACGGGTAGTTGCCACAGCCGCTGGCCGCCGAGGGCGCCGATCCACAGGGATCCTTCGGCGTAGGCGACGCCGGAGGGGCTGGCGTCGTCGGGGTGGATGACGGCGATGGGTTCTTCGCCGGCCGACCCCTGGGTGCCCTCGGACTCCGGCCATCCGTAGTCGGCGCCCGCGCGGAGCACGTTGACCTCGTCCCAGGTGCGGTGGCCGAGTTCGGAGGCGTAAGCAGTGCCGTCCGGCCCGAAGGTGATGCCCTGGACGTTGCGGTGCCCGCTGGAGTAGACCGGTGAGTCTTTAGGGTTGTCCCGCGGTACGGAGCCGTCGGTAGCGATGCGCAGGATCTTGCCGTTGAGGGAGTTGTCGTCCGCGGCGTTTTCAGGTTCGAAAGCGTCGCCGGTGCCGATCCACAGGTGGCCGTCGGGACCGATGACAATCCGGCCACCGTGGTGGCGGTCGGCGGTCTGGATGCCTTCGAGCAGAACCCGTTTGAGGGCGAGGGCGTCGTAGTCCGCGGCGATCGTGATCGCGACGATACGGTTCTCGCTTGCGCCGGAGACCGAGGCGTAGACCGTGCGATCGTCGGTGAAGTCAGGCGAGGCGACGATGCCGAGGAGTCCTCCCTCTGATGTGGCGTTCACATCAGGGACGACCCCCACCGTGCGGGCGTCACCGCCGTCGGCAGGTACGCGCAGGATCTCACCGGTGATCCGTTCGGAGACCAGCGCCGAGCCGTCGGGCAAGAAGGTCAGCCCCCACGGCGCGTCAAGTCCGGTGGTCAGTTCTGTGGGTTCGCCCAGCGTCGCGGCGTCCCCGCCGCCGGACTTCGCAGACGTCGTCGGCAGCGACGCCCTCGGCCGCTCCGACTCCTCGGACCTGCCGGAACAGCCGCTCAGTACAAGTCCCAGGCACAGCGCCCCGGTCGACAGTCCGACAACCGTCGCCCGCGCAGAACCACGCAGACTCCCGCTCCACCCACGTGACACACCATTCATGACTTCACCTTCAGTGTTTCGGCGAACCCGAGCCGCCGTACGAAAGCCTCGCGTGTCAGGTCGCTGAACGCCATGACGTGGTCGACGCCGGCCTCAGCCGCGTCTACCACCGAACGGAAGGGCTTGCTCCCGACCGGCAGGGCGAGGATGCGCTCGATCTCGTCCGCGACGCTCTGCGGGTCGGCTGTCGTGCCCGGCGCGAAAAGCTGCTCGTGCGCCTCGTGCGTGCGCTCGACCAGTGGGTCCAACTCGGCGTATTGCACCGCCACTCTCAGGTCGCTGGCGTGGCTGGCCCCGGGGAAGTGATCAGTCCCCTGGGTGATCGCGCCGGGCATCACGATCGACGTCTCGATGCCGAACTGCGACACCTCGTAGGAGGTGACCACAGCTAGTGCGTCGAAGGCGGCCTTGGAGGCCACGTAGGGGCCGAGGAACGGTGGAGTGGTCACCTGGATGGTGCTGCCGACGTACAGCAGCGTGCCGGAACGGCGGGAGCGCATGTGCGGCAGTGCCGCGCGGTTCACCCGGTGAGCGCCGATGGTGTTGACGTCCAGCAGGTGGCTCACGTCGTTGTCGGTGAACGCCTCGACGTACCCGATGTACAGGTGTCCCGCGTTGTGCACGACGGCATCGAGACCGTCGGTCTCGTCGAGAACGTGCCCGACGGCGGCGTCCGTAGATGCCTGCGATGTCACGTCGAGCTCGACGACCCGCAGCTTCCAACCCCGGGAGCGCGCGCGAGCCTTGAGATCGGACACAGCGCCGGCGTCGCGGTTGCCGGGGTCCCGCATCGTCGCGTACACGGTGTGGCCGGCGACGGCCAGCGTTTCCGCAGTTCGGCGTCCGATACCGGTGGATGATCCTGTGATCAGTACGGTTGACATGCCCGTCCCCTCAGGCCATGGCGCCGTTGGTGTGGAGAACCTGGCCGTTGACCCAGCGGGCGGGGCCGGCGAGGAAGGACACTGTTTCGGCGATGTCGTCGGGTGTGCCCAGGCGCTGCATGGGGTTGGCGTTGGCGATCTGGTCGACGGCTTCCTGGCTCTTGCCCTTGAAGAACAGAGGGCTGGCGGTGGGTCCGGGAGCGACGGCGTTGACGGTGATGTCTCGGCCCCGCAGTTCGCGGGCGAGGATGAGCGTGAGTGCCTCGACTGCGCCCTTGGAGGCCGCGTAGGCGCCGTAGGTGGGGATGTGCAACCGGGTTACCGACGTGGAGAAATTGATGATCGATCCGCCTTTGCGGACGCGCTGTGCGGCGAGCTGGTCGACGACGAAGGTGCCGCGCACGTTGGTGCGCTGGATGCGGTCGAAGGTGTCCAGGTCCATCTGCGCGATGGGGGCGAGCGGCATGATGCCCGCCGTGTGGACGACGACGTCGACGCCGCCGAGTTCCCTGTCCGCGATGTCGAAGACCGCGGTCATGGCTGCTTCATCCGCTACGTCGCCGCCCACGGCGACGGCCGGGACTCCGGCACGGGTCAGCGCGCTCGCGGTCTCCTCAGCTCGGTCCTTGGCGCCCGCGAAGTGGATCAGGACCGAGAAGCCGTCGGCGGCCAGGCGCTCCACGCACGCCCTGCCGATGCCACCGGATCCGCCGGTGACGACCGCCACGCGGCCAGTGTTGGTCACCATGGCTCAAACCTCCGTATGATGGATATGGACAAGCTGTCCACTGGCCACGATACGCGGAAATGTACAAGAAGTCCATAAAGGAGATTGTCCATGTCCCAGAACACTGCCGCCCGCCGGGGACGAGGCCGCCGGCCGGCCGCGGAAGTCCGCGCCGGCGTACTCGCGGCAGCGGGACACATCCTGCTCGCCGAGGGCCTGCGAGCCGTCACCTTCGACCGCGTCGCCACCGAAGCCGGATCAAGCAAGATGACCCTCTACAAATGGTGGCCCTCACCGGGCGCCCTCGCCGCCGAGGCCTACTTCACCCAGAGCGACCGCACCCTGCAGTTTCCCGACACCGGCGACCTCCGCACCGACCTGATCACCCAGCTCAGTTCCTTCATCCGCTGGCTCACCGACGAAGGCGCAGCAAAACCCGTCTCCGAACTCGTCGGCGCCTCCCAGACGGACCCCGACCTCGCACACGCCTGGTCAAACAGCTATGCCCTGCCCCGCCGCGAACTCGCCCGCGTACGCCTGCGCGCCGCCCAGGAACAAGGCCAGCTACGCCAGGACGTCGACCTCGACATCATCGTCGACCAACTCTGGGGCGCCTGCTACCACCGACTCCTCGTACTCAAAGTCCCCTTCGACGACACCCTCGCCGAACGCCTCGTCGACCAAGCACTCCGCGGCGCAACACCCCACACAACATGACCGCCTACTCCTGCAAGGACGTCCAGGTCGTCTTCCAGGACCCTACGCATCGCTCCACCCGGCGGATGTGTCTGCCCATGACGGACCCTCAGCAGCCTTCCGCGATCGACCCGTCGGACGCCGACGACGACGAACAGTACGCCTGTCCGAAGTGTGACGCCCAGTCCGGCTCATCGTGCCGCTCGCGCGGCGGCGCGGTCGCCTCCGTCCACCACACCCGCCGCTTCACCCAGGCGCCCCGGCTGAAGAAGGCACTACGGGTTCCCACCCCGGCCGACCGCGGACCCGGGCGCCCGTGGCGGCCCGGCACCCCGCCGCCGGCGCCGATCGACCCGGACCTGCCGAGCGCGGACATCCGCATCGGGGGCCGCACTCACAAGGATTGTCACCGTCGGTCCCACGGGCGGCCCCTCGCCCACGTTCCATCGCCGCTTATCGGCAGGTCTGTCAGCACCGCGCGGCGCCCGGCCCGCTGTTGTCATCGCGGCCGCGACGGCCCGGGCCCGCGCCCGTGGCACCTCGTCCTGGCCCGGTGAAGGAACTGGCTGACTCTGCTATCGAACGGAGCCAGAGCGAGCGAGCAGGTCCTGGTCCGGCTCACTGCCGGCGGCGTGGTGCACGGTGTCACGGAATTGTTTGGGTGAGGTGCCGGTCACGCGACGGAACGCGGTGCTGAACGCGCTCTCGGATTCGTAGCCGGTGGCGAAGGCGAGTTCGGAGATTGACCGGGTATTGCGGCGCAGTGCGTCGCGGGCCAGGCTCATTCGCCACTGGATCAGGTATTCCAGTGGTGCGGTTCCGGTCTGTTTCTTGAAGGAGGCGGCGAATGCCGAACGGGACATCCGGCTGATTTCGGCGAGCTCTTGCAGGGTCCATTTGTGTCCCAGATCGGCGTGCATGGCGCGTAGTGCGGCGCCGATGCCGTTGTCATTGAGTGCTCCCAGCCAGCCGGTGGGCCGGTCGGTCTGCTCGGCGTGGGCGCGCAGCACCTGAACGAACAGGATCTGCGCGAGATGGTCCATGACCAGAGAACGGC
Organism: Streptomyces sp. NPDC059255; assembly: GCF_042752355.1. Classification (NCBI taxonomy): domain Bacteria; kingdom Bacillati; phylum Actinomycetota; class Actinomycetes; order Kitasatosporales; family Streptomycetaceae; genus Streptomyces; species Streptomyces sp. NPDC059255. Next base: position 58,431 of record NZ_JBHYZP010000037.1, on the reverse strand, counting down.
CGACGGCGTTGCTCTCCACCTCGCTGTTGAGCAGCTCGGTCACATGCGCGAGCAGCACGCTGCGCGGGTCGGTGGCCCGGATGTGGACGAGCCGCGGCAGGATATCGATCAGTATCGAGGCGTTGGGCTCGTCGAAGTAGAAGTACCCGCCGCACAGGTAGGTGTCCTCCTCGGCCTCGGAGCCGATGCGCGCCACCCCGTTCGTGGCGGTCTTCCACAACGTTTCCGCCGGCTGCGGTTGCGTGGTGAGGGTGCTGGCCATCCGGTAGGACGGCGGGTTGCCCAGGAGGTAGAAGTCGCCCTCGCGCAGGTGCACGGGCTCGCGCCCGTCCAGGGCCAGCCAGCATTCCCCGCGGACGACGCCGCCGATTTTGACGTGAGGGAAGGCATCGAACCGCAACGCCCACGGTTGTGCGGCGCGCAGGGCCGGGTCGACCACGGTGCGGGGCCGCAGCAGGCCGATGGCGCCGGCGATCGGGTCGCTGGACCCGAACGGAGCACCGGTCGTGGACGATGCGTAAGGAAGTTTGGACTCCACATTATGGATTGTAGCAATCCGCTCTCGCATTATTGATGCAGCGGGCAAGCGGATTTCACGTCATCTGGCCCGTTACCAAAGGATTTCGTTCGAGCGTACCCGCGCAGAACGAATAAAAGGCATTGGGCTTCCGTTCCAGGGGGCCGAAAGAAGGGTCATGATGTCTGCGAACGACCTGCGCACGTTCTACCAGCGCTACATCGACATGCTCAACGCCCACGAACTGCACCGCGTGGACGAGTTCATCAGCGATGAAATCACCTACTACGGCGATCCGGCGACTCGTGCCCAGGCCCACGCCGCACTGACCGCCGAGATCGAGGCGGTGCCGGACTTCCACTGGGAGCTTGAGGACCTCAAGGTCGACAGAGACACCATCGCCGCCCGGCTGACCAACACGGGCACGCCCGTGAAGGAGTATCTCGGCGTGGCTCCCACCGGCGCCTCGTTCGAAATCGTGGAGTACGCCATCTACCGGGTCCGCGACGGACGGTTCGTGCACATGACCAACCTGCACGACGCCGAGACGCTCAAGCAGCAACTGCGTGCCTGACCTCCGCCGGCCGATCGGAGTCGGCGTCGTCGGCCTGAGCGCGCGGGGAGGCTGGGCGGCCGGCGCCCACCTGCCCGCGCTGGCGGCCGTCAACGGAATGGAGCTGCGCGCGCTGGCGGTGAGTTCACCGGCTTCGGCACATGCCGCTGGAGCGATGTACAACGTGCCTGCGTACACCTCGGTCGAGGAGCTCGCCGGCGACGACAACGTCGACCTCGTCGTGGTCGCCGTCAAAGTGCCCCGGCATCGCGAGATCGTGCTGCCCGCGCTCGAAGCGGGCGTGCCGGTGCTCACCGAATGGCCGCTCGCGGTCGACCTGGCCGAGGCCGAAGAGATGCAGCATGCCGCCGGAAGGACACGTACCTTCGTCGGCCTGCAGGGGCGCTCCTCGCCCACCTTCCGCTGGCTGACCGACCTGGTCTTCCAGGGGTTTGTGGGAGAGGTGCTCTCCGCCACCGTGGTGGCCTCCTCGACCGAATGGGGCACCCCGGTGTCGCAGCGGCAGGTCTACACACTCGACCGTCAGCTCGGGGCCACGATGCTGACCATCGCCTTCGGGCATGCGATCGACCTGGTGTCGATGGTCGTCGGGGAGCTTCAGGACGTGGTCGCCACGACCGCGACCCGGCACCCCCAGGTCCCTCTGGGCACCACCGGGCAAGTGGTCCCGATGACCGCCGAGGACCAGATCGCGGTCTCCGGCACGGTGAAGGGCGGGGCAATCCTGTCCGTCCACCACCGTGGGGGCGCGGCGTCGGGTGCGGGATTCTCGCTGGTCATCGACGGCACGCAAGGACGACTCGAAGTCACCGGCGCCGAGTTCCCGCACATCGGGCCGGTCACGGTGCACGGTACACGCAACGACAGCCGGCCGGCCCGGCTCACGCCGCCCAGCGGCCACGACCGCTATCCCGACCTGGCCGGAACCGTGAGCCACACGCTGGCCCACGCCTACGCCGCCATCCGCCACGACCTCATCCACGGCACGGCCCTGGCTCCGGACTTCGCCCACGCCGTCAGGCGCCACCGGCTCCTGGACGCGATTCAGCGCTCCGCCGCCACGGGGCAACGAACCACCACCCACGTCTGACAGACGAAACGGCGCCGGGTCGCACAACAGGCGACCCGGCCCACCACTCACGGCCAGCTCCTCCTTGAGCCGGGCCAAACAAGATGTCCCCGCACAGCGCCATGCGCCTGCTTGAAGGCCTCGGCCGAGACAGCAACAGGACACGCCACGCACCGCGGGCGGGACGCCCGTTCCTCCTGGACCCCAACCGCCGCGGAGCGCAACCGCGTTGGTGCGACAGAGCCCGTCGATGCAATCGCATCGTACAAAGAAGAAATCGCACAAAGAAGAAGATGGAGACCCCAGTGGGACAGCTCGACCACAAGACCGCCCTCATCGCCGGTGCCACCTCCGGCATCGGACTCGCGGCAGCTCGCGCGCTCGCCGCCGAAGGGGCATACGTCTTCTTGACCGGCCGACGCGAGGAACGGCTGGAGGAGGCCGTGGCGGAGATAGGCGCGGACAGGGCGACGGGCATCGCCGCCGACGTCACCGTCCTCTCCGACCTTGACCGCGTCATGACCATCATCAAGGAGAGCGGTCGCGGCCTCGACATCCTCTACGCCAACGCGGGCGTCGGCAGCGTCGGCTCCCTGGGCGAGATCACCTGGGAGGAGTTCATGTCCACGTTCAACACCAACGTCGGCGGCATGGTGTTCACCGTCCAAAAGACGCTGCCGCTGCTCACGAAGGGTTCCTCGGTGATCCTTTGCGGCTCCTCCATCGATGTGAAGGCCGCCCCCGGCATGGGCGTCTATGCCGCAACCAAGGCCGCCGTCCGATCCCTGGGCCGCACCTGGGCCGCGGAACTCGTCAACCTGGGCATCCGCGTGAACGTCCTCGCTCCTGGAGCCACCGACACGGCCGCTCTCGCCGAACTCACCGGCGACCCCGCAGCACTGATGGAGAGCCTGACCACGGCCACCCCCATGAACCGCATCGCCACACCCGAGGAGACCGCCAACGTCGTGGTCTTCCTCGCCTCGGACAACAGCAGCTTCATGACCGGATCAGAGATCTACGTCGACGGCGGCCACAGCCAGCTCTGAGGCCCATGAGCTAAGAGGTCGTTTTCATCTTAAGTGCGATTGTCTGGGGCGTTTTGTTCTGCCTGTCGAGGTGCTACCGGTGAGGCCGTGGTGGCGGATGAGTGTGGTGAGTCTGACGGTATGACGCATGGGGCGGAGGTCTGCTCGCGCCTGTCTCATTCCAGGACGCCCGAGTCTGTTCCGTGCTTCGACGCGGCAGGTTGCACGCCTGGGCGCACGCGCCCGCACGGCGGTATCCCGAGGTCATGACGGAACGTCGTGCGTATCCAAGTGATCCGTCCGATGCACGCTGGGAATTGATCGAGCCGGTGCTGTCCGCCTGACGCTTCGAACGCCGCGGTCGGGCCCTGGATTTCGACAGGCCTCCACGGCCAAAAGGACGGTGTCTTCGCCCAGCTCAACGGACCCCTGCGAGAGTTGGTGCGCCAGCAAGAAGGCAAGAGCCCCGAGCCCTCGGCCTGCGTGATCGACACGCAGAGCGTCAAAACCTCCACCTCCGTCCCTGCCGAGAGCCAGGGCATCGATGCGGGCAGGAAGATCGTGGGCCGCAAGCGCAGCATCATCACCGACACCCTCGGACTACTGCTGGCGGTCCCGGTCACCGCAGCCGGCGTCCAGGACTCCACCGCCGGGCAAACCCTCCTGGACCAGACCGCCGCTGACCATCCCGGCCTGCGCAAGGTCTGGGTGGACGGCGGCTACCGCGAACACTTCGTCGAGCACGCCGCCAGCCTCGGCATCAACCTCGAAATCGTCCAACACACGCCCGGCCCGAAAGGGTTCACCCCCATCCCGAAACTCTGGGCGGTCGAGCGGACCTACGGCTGGCTCATGCTCCACCGCCGCCTGGCCCGCGACTACGAAACCCACCCACACCGCTCCGAAGCCATGATTCGCCTAGCCATGACCGACCTCATGGCCCGCCGCCTCACCGGGGTACTCAAGACAGAACCGGGGTACTCAAGACAGAAGAGCGCCCTCGACTTCCTCTGCGCGGATTGGTGCGACAAGCCCGCCACCGTCGCCAGTTACGGCACCCGCGGCGGCAACCGGGCCGTCGCCCAGCTGCGCGGTGTGCTCCAAGGGCTGCACATGCGCATCATCGACCAGAACCTCGAGCTGGTCGTCCCGACGCCGACGTCGACGAGGACGAGCAATCACGGACGTCGCCGCCACCTTGCAGCCGTTCACCGAGCAGGTACGACTGGTGGACGCCCAGCTGACCGAGCCCCTCACCGACGACCAGCGGTGATCGGCGGTCAGCAGCCGCCTGGCGCCAGTCGGTCAGAGCCCAGGCGCACCGGCCTCGATCCCGGGCTCAGGCTGGCCGGTCCGTGGCCCGGAGGCCGTCCATCAGGAGGTTCAGCAGGCGGCCGGCCTGAGCTTCGCGCTCGGGTCGGGGGGCCACGGTGAAGATGCCGATGAGGGCGGCGGCGATGTCTTCGGCGGTGATGTCGGAGCGGAGGTCGCCCGCCGCGCGGCCGGCGTCGAGCATCCTGGTGATGGCCGTCAGGAGCTCGGCCCGAGTCTGCGCATGGGCGATCGCACCCGACTCGATCATCGCGAGCAGCGTGTCGAGCATGCCGTTCTTGGTCGCGGTCCAGTCCCCGAACAAGTCCATCCAGCGCCGCATTGCCGCAGCCGGGGCCAGCCGACCGAGCAGCTCGTGGGCGCCGGTGGTCAGGCGCACGACCTGGTCCCGGTAGACCTCGTCGACCAGTGATTCGCGGGTCGGGAAGTGCCGGTAGAGCGTGGCGATGCCGACCCCGGCCTCGCGGGCGATCGCACGCATCGACGGCTCGGCGTCCGCAGAGGCGAACACGCGAGTCGCCACCGCGAGCAGCTGGTCACGATTGCGGGCCGCGTCCGCCCGTGGCGCGCGCATCTCCGCGTCAGCCGAAACGGAACACGCTCCGTTTGCGCTACGGTCATCCATATAAACGGAGCATAGTCCGTTTCAGTGCGTCCGCGCGCCCACTGCGTACGCAGGTCCAAGGAGGCAGAGGAACATGCGGGAACAGAGCAATCAGACGCCGCCGAGTCGCAGCAGGGCGGTCCGGCTCGATGCATTCGGCGGCCCCGACGTCTTGGACGTCCGCGAGGTTCCCGCACCGCAGGCCGGCCCGGGACAGGTCCGTGTGCGGGTCACCGCGGCCGGTCTGAATCCGATGGACTGGTTCATGACCGCCGACGCGGACACCGCCGCCCGGTTCGGCCTGACCCTGCCGGTCGGCTTCGGGACCGACTACGCGGGAGTGGTCGACCAGGTCGGCGACGGGGTGAGCGGCTTCACGTCCGGCGACCGGGCGTTCGGGGGCGCCCTGTCCCGCGCGGTCGCCGACTTCGTGGTGGTCGACTCATCCGGGGACACCGCGGCGAACGAGGCCCACCACACGCCCGACGGCGTGGACGACCGCATCGCCGCCACCCTCACGATCGCGGGCCGGACAGCATCCGCCGCCCTCGCCGCGATCAACCCCGGTCCGGACGACACCGTGCTGATCGGCGGCGCCGGAGGCGGGGTCGGGGTGTTCGCCGTCCAGCTCGCCCGGATCGCCGGAGCGCGCGTGATCGGGACGGGATCGCCGTCCTCGGCCGACTACCTGCGCGAACTCGGAGCCGAACCGGTCGTCTACGGCGACGGCCTGGCCGACCGGGTCCGTGCCCTCGCTCCCGACGGCGTCACCGCCGCCATGGACCTGCACGGAGAGGAGACCGTGCACGTCGCACGGGAACTCGGCATCCCGGACAAGCGGATCTGCACCATCGCAGCACAGATCGACGGCGTGACGGCGGCCAACGGCGCGAACGCGGCTCCCGGCACCCTGGAAGAGATCGCGCGCCTGGTTGCGGCGGGTCGACTCCGCGTGCCCATCGAGGCGAGTTTCGCGATCGAGGAGATCCGCCGCGCGGTCGAGCTCCAGGCCGGCCGGCGCGTGAAGGGCAAGGTCGTCATCGACCTCTAGCCTCCCCGTTTCCAGTTGGGTCGGCTGAGCTGGGGTGAGTGTGACAGGCCGTGGCTGTGGGCGGGGGGCATGTCTGGGGCCCGGCGCTCGGGTCAGGTGCTCCGGGTTCCTCGGGTTGCGGGTGGGCAGCGGCAGCACCGTCGGTCAGGTGGCTGGCCTCGGCAGGGCCGCGAGGTAGGCGAAGGTGTTCACCAGTTCATGTCGCCAGGACCAGGTGGCGGCGATCCGCAGGTGGAGGCGGCGACCTCCACCGGTGATGTGGGCGGCGACGGGCAGCAGTCGGTGGCGGAGCTTCTTCGGCTCGGCGGTGGCCAGTTCGCCGTCCAGCAGCAGGGTGCGGGTCATGGCGAGCAGGTCGATCGCGGTCAGGAACAGCTCCAGCCAGGCCGCGTTGACTTGGAAGAGCCGTGAGGGAAAGCGGTCGAAGCCGGTGGTTTTGCCGCAGCGGATGCGGTCCTCGACGCGGGCGTGTGCGCGGTGGCGGACCTCCAGGTACTGGGTGACTCCTCCCCCTCGTGAACGAGGGGGCTTCTCGCTATGCCGGTTGGGCTTCGCGACGGACCAGCCCGGCCCGTAGAACGTTGAGCGCGCCCGCGGTGTCGGCGTGCGTCTGGTGGTCGCAGTTCTGACAGTGGAACTTCTCCTGTGTGGGCCGGTTCTCCGCTGCGACGTGCCCGCATTCGGGGCAGGTGCGGGAGGTGTTGCGGAGGTCCACGGCGATCACTTCCCGTCCGGCGCTTTCAGCCTTGGCGTGCAGGATCGTCAGGAACACCCCCCATCCGGCATCCGGGATCGAGTGGTTGAGTCCGGCCTTGGAGGCGGCCCCGTTGGGCAGGAAGCCGCCAGGGGTCGTGGGGTCCGGCTTCGGGGCGGGAGCCTTGACCATGTTGCGGATCTTGAGGTCTTCGTGCGCGATGAAGCCGTGTTCGCGCACGAGATCGAGGGCGGTCTTTGTGCGTGGTCGAGGCGTTGGCGCCGGACCTTGCGGTGCAGGTCGGCGACCTTCTGAACGGCCCGCTGGTGGTTCTTGGTGCGCTTGTCGCGGTGCACCCGGGGGAAGCGGGACAGTGCCCGCTGTGCGGCTTCGCGTTTCGCGGCGGCACGGCGGCCGTGGCGCGGGTTGGGCGCGAACCCGCCGTTGGAGTCGGCAAGGAAATTGGATATGCCCATGTCGATGCCGACCACGCTGCCGGTCCCGGGCAGCGGCTCCGGCTGGGACTGCTCGGCGGTCAGGATCACGTACCAGCGCTTGCCTTCGCGCTTGACGGAGACGGTCTTGACGTTGCCGGCCACGGGCCGGTGCCGGTTGCCCCTGACGTGCCCGACACCTTGGAAACGAACACGGGTGACCGGGCCGTGCGGGGTGGACTCCCAGCGGCAGCCGTCGCCGTCCTCGGGGAAGTCGACGGTGTCGAACCAGTTGATGCCCCGGAAACGGGGGTAGCCGGGCGTCTCGCCGGACTTGACCCGGCGGAAGAACGCGGCGAACGCCTTTCCAGGCGGCGCACCGTCGCCTCCTGCGACGAGAACGGCCAGCGACCCTGACGTTCCGGGTCGAACGCCCGAATGTCCTTGAGCTGCGCGGACTGCTGCCCGTACCTGACGCTCGTCTTCGAGGCGTGCCGGTAGGCGTCGCGGCGTTCCTGCAAGGCTCCGTTGTAGAGCGAGCAGTGATCCCGCAGCATCTCGCCGAGCGCGGCCGTCTGACGAACGGTGGTCCGCATGGGGAGCTTGTACGCACGGATCATCCGGCCCACCCCCTTCCTGGTCAGCTTCGAAGAAATTACTACGCTTGGCGTATGTCACCGCGCTGGGAACCAAACCCTGATATTCGTAACGGACGCCGCGTCGCCTACACCCTGCATGCTCACTTGGTGTTCGTCACCAAATACCGGCGCGATGTCTTCGATGACGCCATGCTCAAACGCTGCGAAGAGATCATGCGGGAGGTCTGCACCAGCTTCGAAGTGGAACTGCGCGAGTTCAACGGCGAAGCCGACCACGTCCACCTGCTCGTGCACTACCCGCCGAAGATCGCCCTGTCCAAGCTGATCAACAGCCTCAAGGGCGTCAGCTCCCGCTACCTGCGGGCCGAGTACACCGGCCGGATCAACCGCATCGGGCCGGGCTCGGTGTTCTGGTCGCGCTCCTACTTCGCCGGCTCCTGCGGCGGTGCACCGCTGACCGTGATCCGTCAGTACATCGAGAGCCAGAAGCGGCCGGCCTGACCGCCAAAACAAAGACGGAGCGAACACCGGCGCTGCGCGCCTCCGGGACGAGGATGCGTTTCCCTCCCCGGCTGAAGCCGGGGATACCCACGCAAGATCAGGGATGATCCGTCTTCGCCGAGCGGCAACACGACCACAGTCGACACGGCGGGCGGGACAGCCGGTTGACAGGTCCAGGTAGCCGCGCAGCCGTACGCTGGGCCGGTCGGCATCCCGTGTCGTCCGCTGTGCTGTCGCCGTCGCCCACCGGTCGGCGAGCAGCTGCTGGAGGGTGAGCGCGGTGTCGTCGTCAGGGCTGCGATGTCCACCACGAGCAGGCCCGGACAGCTCACGTGCATCTCGTTGATCGGGTTCGCCTACAGCACCACGCCGCGCTCCCCCGGCGGGGTTGCACCGCCGCAGCGTCTTCACCCGACCGGGTACCAAGCAGCCAGAAGCTGGTGATTACGCATCCCCACAGGCCATCACCCCTCAGCACCCTCGTTTGCAATGTTGATAGGGGCCTCGAATCCGGCTTAACCTCACGGAATGGCGCAGAGCAAGGCAAGCAACGTCGACGGCTACCTGACCGAGGTTCCCGAGGAACGCAGGGTCGTGCTGACCAAGATGCGGCAGATGTGCCGCGAGGAGCTGGTGGGCTTCGATGAGGTCATGGCCTACGGGATGCCCGCATACGAACGGAACGGCGCCTGCGAGATCGCCTTTGCCAGCCAGAAGCAGTACATCTCCTTCTATCTCATGCGCAGTGATGTCCGTGAGGCGTTCGAGGAACGGTTGGCCGGACAGGACATGGGCAAGGGCTGCCTGCGGCTCCGCAGGACGGAGAACATCGACTTCGACCTGCTGCGGGACCTGCTCAAGGCCACAGCCATCCGGCCCGGCACGATCTGTTGACACCGCCAGGCACCGGGCGCAGCCCGGGATTGCTCGTGCGCGACGGGTTCACGCGCGCCCGTTGCGTCGGCAGCTCCGGGGACCCGTTCCGATAGAGGTTGAGTTCCAGGAGTCACAGGGTTGGGGTCGCGAGTATCGCCGAGATCGAGAAGCAAGAGGCAACCGATGGAGGCGGCGCGGTGGCCCGGCCGCCGCGCCGCTGTCTCGTAGCACCCCGATCCCCGGCCGCGGCCGTACCCCACCCCTTACCCATTAGTTCAACTTGTCAATTTCAAGGAGTATTGACCGTTTTACATGCGTTGGATCATGTTCTGTCCGCCACTTGCGGCGAACGAGCGAGAGGTGATCTCACGCGACGAACCGAGTACGCCGCGGGGACAGGCCGCCAAGCTCCTGGCGGTGCCCGCAGCCGCCTTCTGGTGGGCGCGCCATGCCGGGCTCATCCCTGATCCGGACGTGTCCTCCCGGCAGTGGTCCCGTGCCGCTGTGGTGGCGCTGTACGCCGACGCCATCCGGGCCACGATGCCCGCCCCGCCGGTCGGCGGCGACGCGGCGGCGGTCCGGATCGCCGACGCGCTGGGCACGCCGAACCGGACCGTTTACGGCGAGCGGGCGAACGTGACGGCGTTCGTGGTGCGGCGGTTCGTCGACCGCGATCTGCTGGTCGACCAGAGCGCGCACCCCGAGGGGACGCTGCACCACCCCGGCCAGGTCGCGGAGGTCTGCGGTTGCGAGGACCTGGCGGACCTGGTCGCCGCCGACACCCGCTCGGCCCCGAGCAGGCCGCCGCACGTCTGAGAGTGCGTCGTGCCGACTTCGACCACATGGTCCGGCTCGGCCGGCTCCACTCCCCGTAGTCGATCGAGGTCCGCTTCGGCACCGGCCGGGCCGGAGCCCTCGACGTCGCGCTCTCCATCACGGCGTCCGTCGACGCGGTCGTCCCCGCCCACCCGGAGGTCGGCTGGGAGCAGCTGCGCACGGTGGAGAAGGGCCGGCGCTCTCTGCCGGCGTCACCGCGCCCGGCACCGGTGCCCGCCTGGCCCGACGAGTTTTTCGAGGCGTTCGAGCGCCTCGGGCGGGGCCGTGTCGGCGCCACGGGCCACGGCCTCGGCCTGTCCGCCGTCCGCTCCATCGCCCATGCCCCCGACGCCCCCGGCGCCCGCGTGCACGCGCGACCTGGACCCGACGGCGGGCTTCATCGTCGCGGTGAGCTTCCCGGACTGCACGGTGTCCGGTCTCCCTCTGCGCCGTCGCTGACCCTCCGGTCAGCACTGTCAGCGGCGTCGCGACACCACGCGCGACGCAGCGCCGCCGTCGCCGCGTGACGGACGCGGCGCGCGCGACGACGCCAGGAGCTGGAGCCGGTCGGCGTCGGCACTGCCCGGCTCGACGGTGTAGACCAGCATGACCGGGCCGGGCCCGCCGGGCAGCGGATAGGTGTCCCAGTCCAGGACGATGTCGCCGGCTTCCGGGACCCAGAAGGTCTTCGTGCCGCTGACCGACGCACAGACGTCATGACGGGCCCAGAGTCTCCTGAACTCGGCGCTGCGGATACTCAGTTCACCGACGACCGCGGTGGCGCGCGGATGCGTGGGGTCGGCGGCGACGGCGGAACGCATCATGCCGATGTAGTCCAGGGCCTGCCGCTCCCAGCCGGGACAGTTCCGCTCGCCCGTCAGCGCGTCGTCGAACATCAGCAGCAGCATGTTCAGCCGGTCGGACGGGAGATCGGCCGGGCTGCCGAGGAGCGCCTCCGCCATCGAATTCCATGCGAGCAGGTCGAGGTGCTGTCCCAGGACGACCGCCGGAGTGTCCAGCGCCCGCAGCAGCCGCAGGGTGTTCTCCGGCACCCGTTCCGGACCGTGGTGCACTCGGGCGGGCAAGGGGCGGCGGGCGGCCCGGGCCAGAGTGAACAGGTGTCGGCGTTCTCCGTCGTCGAGGCCGAGCGCGTCGGCGAGCGCGTCCAGCACGTGGTCGGAGGGCCGCACCTCCCGGCCCTGCTCCATCCGCTGGTAGTAGTCGGTGCTCAGCCCGGCCAGCAGCGCCAGTTCCTCGCGCCGGAGCCCGGTGACCTTGCGGCGGCCGCCCGGCTCAAGGCCGACGTCGTGCGGACGCAGTCTGGCACGCCGGGCCCGCAGGAAGTCCCCCAGCTCACGCGCGTACGGATGTGTCATCCCGCCAGTGTGTCAGCGCGATCGGCACCCAAGGTAGGTCCCACGGACCTAGGCAACCGCGAACGACCGACCCGGCCCACGGAACTCCTAGCGTTGTCGGCGCACCACCGTCGACCCTCAGGAGCATCGAATGACCGGATGGACCGCCGACCGCATCCCCGTCCAGCGTGGCAGGACCGCGGTCGTGACCGGCGCGAACTCGGGCCTGGGCCTGGTCACCGCGACCGAACTGGCCCGGCACGGTGCCCACGTCGTGCTGGCAGTCCGCGACACCACCTCCGGCGAGGAGGCGGCCCGCCGGATCGGCGGTGACGTCGAGGTGCGCGAGCTGGACCTGGCCTCCCTCGGCTCGGTCCGCTCCTTCGCCACGCGTCTCGCCGCCGACCGTCCGGTGATCGACCTGCTGGTCAACAACGCCGGTGTGGTGCTGCTCGGCCCCCGCCGCACCTCCGCAGACGGCTTCGAGCTGCACCTCGGCACCAACATGCTCGGCCCCTTCGCCCTGACCGGTCTGCTGCTCGGCGCGCTCGCCGCGGCGCCCGCTCCCCGGGTGGTCAGCCTCAGCTCGATCACCCACAAGAACGCGCACCTCGACTTCGACGATCTGATGTACGAGCGCTCCTACCGGGCGGCCCCCGCCTACGGCCGCTCCAAACTCGCCACCACCGTCTTCGGTGTCGAGTTGGACCGCCGCCTGCGCGCCGCCGGATCGCCGGTCGTCAGCACGCTGGCGCACCCCGGGCTCACCCGCACCAACCTCACCCCGCGGGCCTGGGAACACCGCGGCCGGGCCGGACGGCTGATCGCCTGGCTCGGCCTGCTCGCCACCCAGCCGGTGGAGCGGGGCACACTTCCGCAGTTGCGGGCCGCAACCGAGCCCGGACTGCGCGGGGGCGAGTTCTTCGGCCCGGCCGGGCTTGGAGAGACACGAGGCCGGGTCACCGAGGCCCGGCTCAGCCGGGAGGCCGCCGACCCCGTCGTGGGCAAGAAGCTCTGGACAGCGGCCGAGGAACTGACCGGCGTCCGGTACCTCTGATCCGACGCCGGGAAGTCCTCCGCATCCCGGCTCCGCTGCGGCGGGCGCGGGCACCTGCTGGATTTCGGTGACCTTCCGGTGTTGCGGATCGCCCATGAGGTGGGCTTCGCCACCGCTACGTCGCAACGGCGGCGGAGGTGGGGAGGGCCAAGGACCGTGTTTCCAACTCCGCGCTGATCGGCCAGACACGCCCTCGGGCCAGAGGCGGACGAAGCCGTAGCCCCTCGTCCAGGAACCACGCGGGCCGAAGGCCGATACCCCGCGCGGCACACTCACAGCGCGATCATCTGATCCGTCGTCCCGCGCGGCCCCGGGTCCGGTACCGATACGGACGCTGCCTCTCAGCCCGCGTTGGCCGGCACCTGCACGCCGGGACGGGTGGAGCCGGAGGCGGCCTGCTCCTCGAGACGGCGGGCGAGCTGCTCCCCCTCGATGTCGAAGCTGGGCACGGCCCGGCTCATCGCCTTCGGCATCCACCAGATACGCTCGCCGACGATCGCCATCACGGCAGGCACGATGAGCATGCGGACCAGGAACGCGTCCGCGAGGACACCGATGGCGAGAGCGAATCCGATCGTCTTGAGGATGATGTCGTCGGTGAGGACGAACCCGGCGAAGACACCCACCATGATCACCGCTGCCGCCGCGACGACGCGGCCACTGTGCGCGAAGCCGTCGACGATGGCGCGCACGGCCGGCGTGCCCCGCACGTGAGCCTCGCGCATCCGTGTGACGAGAAAGACCTCGTAGTCCATTGCCAGTCCGAACAGGATGCCGGTCAGCAGGATCGGCAGGATGAAGAGCACCGGCGTACTGCCGTCGATCCCTACCAACTCGTTGAACCAGCCCCACTGGAACACCGCCACCGTGGCCCCCAGTGACACTCCGACCGAGAGCAGGAACCCGAGGGCGGCCTTGACCGGCACCCAGATCGACCGGAAGACCGCGATGAGCAGCAGGACGGCGAGGCCGACGACCACGGTCAGATAGACCGGGAAGACGTTCCGGAGTTCGGTGGAGATGTCGATGCCGACCGCGGTCTGTCCCGTCACCAGGGCACGGGCCCCACTGGCCGCCTCCAGGTCGCCCAGGGCGTCACGGATGTCCGCGACCAGTTCCTTCGTCTCCTCCTGAGCGGGGCCCGTCGTCGGAATCACGGTCATCGTCGCGATGCCCGACATCTCAAGCTGCTGTGCGAGCGCTTGCCGCGACTCCGGCGTGTCGTCGCTCACTGCGGGAATCACCCCGGCGACGCCGGACCCGCTCCCGGCGGCAAGCGAGTCGATCCGCTCGGTGGCCAGCGCGACGGCCGTCTGGGCAGCCGTCGCGCTCGTGGTTCCCCGGGTGTCGACAACGACAACGAGTGGCCCGTTCGCGCCGGGACCGAAGTGGTCGGAGATGAGGTCGTAGGCGACGCGCGCGTCACTGCCGGTAGGTTTGGTGGAGTCGTCCGGCAGCGAGAGCTGCATCGAGAGGGCCGGAATCGAGACCACGGCCGCAGCCGCTATTCCGACCAGTGTGGCCGGCCACTTCAGCCGTACGACAGCCTCCGCCCAGAGGCGCGCGGTCGCGCGCTTCCTCACGGGGCGGGGACGCGCGCCGGTGGGCGCCCGGTTGGGGGCGACGCGGGCGCCGGCAAACCCGAGAAGCGCGGGCAGCAGCGTCAGCGCGATGAACACCGACAGCGCGACGGTGAACGCCCCTCCGAGGCCCATCTGCGTGAGGAACCCGATTCCGGACAGGGAGAGCCCTACCAGGGCGACGATGACCGTCAGGCCGGCGAAGACCACGGCCGAGCCCGCGGTACCGACCGCGACCCCCGCCGCCTCGTCCCGCGGGCGGCCCGCGCGGACCTCGGCCTGATAGCGGGTCATGATGAACAGCGCGTAGTCGATACCGACGGCCAGTCCCAGCATCGTGCCCAGCGACCCGGTGAGCGAGGACAGCTCGACGAACATCGTGAGAGCCGAGATGGCGAACATGCCGATACCCACCCCGACCAGCGCGGTGAGCAGCGGCATCCCAGCCGCCAGGAGCGATCCCAGCGTGAGCGCCAGAACGAGGAACGCCACGCCGATGCCGACAAGTTCGGCCACGGGTGAGTGTGCCTCAGGAGCCAGGGCGTCGCCGCCGATCACAACGTCCTGGCCCCGGCCCTCCGCCGCCGTCCGGACATCCTCAAGACGGTCCCTGTCCTCTCCGGCGAGATCCGCCGGGGACTCGGTGAACGTCACGGTGGCATACCCGACGCGGCCGTCCGCGGAGAGCGTCCCGGCCGTGTACGGGTCGGCGACCGTCTGCACGTCGGCGCCGTCGAGCCGGGCGAGCGCCCTGCCGACCGTGCGCTTGTGGGGCGCGTCGGTGAGCGACTCCCCCGCCGGCACCTCGAACACGATCCGCGCCGTGGCGCCGTCTGCCGAGGCGCCCGGAGTGCGTTTCTCGATCAGCTCGAACGCGTCCGTCGACTCGATCCCGGACAGCTCGAAGTTGTCGTTCGTCTTGCCCGACATCAGCAGTGAACCCAGCAGAATCGCGCACAACGCCAGGAACCAGCCGAGGCTCACGAACTTTCGGTGTTGGAAAGACCACCGGCCGAGCCGGAACAGCCGCCATGCCATCGTGCATCCCCTCATCGAAGTGGACCCAGAGGTCCGGATGCGTTTCAAGCTATCAGGACCCCGGGGTCCACTTATTCGGATGTTGCGCGGGTCACAGATGTCCGCCCCACCGGCCGGCCTGGTAACCGGCTTCACGGCCGCCGGCGTGGAGCGGATAGGGTGGCGGCGTTGACATTCATGACGAGGGCATCGGCGGTACCGCGTGACCGAGGAAGGTTGGCGCGAGCGACGGGCGGACGCGCGGCGCAATCACGACAAAGTGCTGGCGGCGGCGGTCGAGGTCTTCACCGAACACGGCTTGGACGCCACGATTCCGCAGGTCGCCGCGCGCGCGGGGGTCGGGAAGGCGACGGTGTACCGCAGCTATCCGACCAAGGCCGCCCTGGTCGAGGCGCTCACCGGCACCCGCGTCCAATGGCTGCGCGATGTCGTCGCGGACACGGACGCGCACGTTCGCGAACCTCAGGCGGCACTGGAAGCCGCGATACACCGCATCGTCGAGCGCCTGGCCGGTGACCGGCTGCTGGTCGACGTGATGGCGCAGGCCCCGATGTGGCACGCCGCGACCAGTCCTGCAGCTGTCAGCCTGACGCCGCCCGCCGGGGGGTCGGCGCCGCCCTTCGACGACAAGACGGCTGCGACGATCGTCAGATGGCTCGACGCGGCGCGCGACCGGGGCGAGATCCGGGACGACGTCACGACCATGGACCTGCTGGTGCTGATCGGCGGAGTGGCCCACGTACTGCTCGAACTGGACGTCCGTGACCACGACGTGTGGCGCCGGTACGCAACGCTGGCACTCGCGGCTCTCCGGGCCTGACCTGTTCGGGGACGGTGGACCACCGCGCCACGGTCCCGCGGAGACGCGAGCGAGCCCCCGGACCATCAGTGGTTCGGGGCTCGCGGACAGTTCGGGGTGCGGCTGCTGCAGGCCGAACTCAAGGTGTTCGAGGTCGGTGAAGCTGACCTCTTCCAGGCTTCCGGCGCGGCGACCGCCGTCCTGGAAGTAGACCTCCTTGAGCGCTTCGGCCACGATCTCCTTGAGCTCGCGATCGTTGGCGGGGGCTCCGAGGAGAACAGCTCCACCTCAGCGCCGTCCGAGATCCAGGCCCGCAGCGCCTGGGCGATGGAGACCGCCGCACGGACGCCGGCGGGCGTCAGCTGCGAGTCATGCCATTCGCCGACGGCTTCCTCTACGTGGTGCATCGCCTCCGGAAGGGTGATGACGTAAAGAGTGCGCATGAGTCATGAGTGCGTGCTCTCCTACAGGTAGCGTCCTGCCTGGTTGCGGGCCGTAGGCTACGGACGAGCCTCGCTGATGGCGCAGGTGGGTCTGCGGGCGCGAACGCTTCTGCCACGGCCCTACCCGAGGCCGTGAGGATCCGGCTTCCCCGTTCGAGGTGACGCGGGAGCCGGGGACTTGGTGGACTGACGGCATGACGCCACTGCCGCACCGAGTGCTCCGGGCTCTCGAACAGTTCAATGCCACCCACCCCTGGGACCACAACGCCCACTACCACCGGTGGATCCTGCGGCAACTTCCCAAGCGCTTCGGCAGTGCCCTGGACATCGGCGCCGGCAGCGGCGACTTGGTCCGGCTCCTGGCCTCACGCGCCAACCAGGTCCAGGGAATCGACTCCGACCCGGTGATCATCTCCCGGGCGCAGGGGCTGACTCCTCCGGCAACCCCAGCGACCTTCACGGTCGCAGACGCGCTGACCGGGATCCCTGCCGGTTCCTACGACGTCATCACCTGCGTCGCCACCATCCACCATCTGCCGTTCACCGAAGCTCTCACCGTCTTCCGCCAGCACCTGGCCCCCGGAGGAACCCTGGTAGTCGTCGGTCTTTTCCGGGCGCAGACGGCCGGCGACCATCTGCTCGGCGCCGCCGCCAGTCCGCTGAACGCCGCCACGGGCCGGCTCAAGAACAGAGGCCGCAGCTCACCCCGGCCGGTCTCGATGACCGCCCTGACCCGACCAGCGGACATGAGCTTTTCCGACATCGTCAGTGAAGCCCATGACACCCTGCCCGGCGCACGGCTGCGCCGTCGACTGTTCTGGCGCTGCACGCTCGTATGGCATCACGACTGAACGGACCCGAGATCGCGCTTCCGGCCGAGCAGACAACGACTCGGCAGGGTGGGGCCAATCTCCTTGAGGCAACTGAGTCGGCGGTGCGGACCAGTTCACCCGAACGGGGAACCTCTCCACCGGCCTGTTCCGGGGCCCGGGCCCCTTCACCGACAATGCCCTCACCGTCGTCGGCGAGCTCGTCGGCAACGCCCTCCACCACGGTCTGTCCGGCACCGGGCCCGACAAGTTGGCCTGTGTCAGTCGCCCTGCCTGTTCGGCATCCCATGGGTAAGGAGACTGAGTGCGCCGGCGAGTTGTTCGCGGTGCCGACGCAGGATTTCGGGGGTGATACCAGTGTCCGCCGTGTCGTCGGCGAGCCGGTCGGCCGCCACTTTGAGCACTGCGTCCACAGCCGCAGCCTGTGCGCGGACCTCGAATGATTCGGCAGGCATAGCCAGGCGTTCGGCCAGCACTTCGGCGAATGTGTCCTCCGCGCGCTCCCGGAGCATGAGGTAGGCGGCGCGCAGCGCAGGTTCGTCACGGGTCAGCCGCACCACGGCGTGAACTGCCTCGATGTCCGTGCTGGACGAAGATTCGAAGAGGGGTCGGTACGCCGTGCGCAGGTGCTCTGTGAGGTCCGTTCCGGCCGGCCAGGCGTGCAACACCTCGCGGAAGGCGTCGACCATCTTCGTCAGCAGCGGCTCCACGCAGCTTTCCTTGGCGCGGAAGTGGCGCCACAACGTGCGTTCGGAGACTCCGGCCGCCCGCGCGATCTGTTCGCCCGAGGTGGCGGCCACACCCTGCTCGGCGAAGAGGCGAACCGCGTGGCGGGAGATATCGAGACGCTGCGCTGCGCGTTGCTCGTCGCTCACCGGCGGCCGCCCTCGGCGAGGTGCGTGGCCGCCGCTCTGTCTGAATTCCTCCATCGGGCGATCTTAGACACGCCTGTCGGCGTGGCGATTGGCCTGAACTTTATTGGCAGTTACTGCCAATAAAATGCTACGTTCGAGCTACGGGAAAGATCACCGGAGGAGAGCCATGAGCGTTGCCGCCGAGCGTCCGAAGCTTCCTTTCACCCGCCCCAACGTCCTCGATCTCGCTCCCCTGTACGAGGTGCTCCGTCGGGAGGCGCCCATCGCGCCGGTCACCACACCGGCCGGAGATCCTGCCTGGCTGGTCACCCGCTTCGCTGAGGTCCGCGACCTGCTCGGCGACAAGCGGCTCGGCCGCTCCCACCCCGAACCGGAACGGGCGTCACGCATCACCAGCGCCGCGGTGCAGGAGGGCCCCTCGGGCAACCACGACACCGAGGAAGCGGACCACACCCGGATGCGCCGACTGCTCACCCCCGCGTTCTCGGCCAAGCGGATGACCATGCTCTCCGACCACGTCCAAGAGCTGGTCGACGGCTGCGTCGACCAACTGCTCGCCGAACACACCGCCGCTCCCGACGGCGTCGTCGACCTGCATGCCGGACTCGCCTTCCCGCTCCCGGTCGCGGTCATCTGCCGACTGCTCGGGGTGCCCGAGAGCGAGCACCCGTACTTCGCCTCGCTGTCGGAGCGCATGGCCAATTACGCCATCGGCGAGGAGGCTCACCGCGCGCGGGACGAGTTCAGCGCCTACATGACCGCTCTCGCCGAGACCAAGCGCACGCATCCCGGCGAGGACGTCATCTCCGACCTCGTCCGCGCGCAGAGCACCGACCCGGACTACGAGTACGACGAGATGGTCCGGCTCTGCGTCGGGCTGCTGTTCGCCGGGCACGAGACCACCGTCAACCGCATCGGCCTGGGCACGCTGTTCCTGCTCACCCGCCCGGACCAGTGGCGGGCGCTGACCGCCGACCCGGCCGGCAGGGTGAACGCAACCGTCGAGGAGATCATGCGCATGGGCGCGCCCGGCGACCTCGGTCTGCTCCGCTACGCCCACACCGATGTCGACCTCGCCGGCGTCACCATCCGCCGCGGCGACGCCGTGATCCTGTCGGTCAACTCCGCCAACCGCGACCCGTCCGTCTACACCGCCGCCGAGACCTTCGACCCCGACCGCGCCGAACACAGCCACCTCGGCTTCGGCCACGGCATGCACTTCTGCATCGGCGCCAGCCTGGCCCGCGTGGAACTACGCATCGTCTTCGCCACCCTCGCCCGCCGCCTGCCCGACCTCCGCCTCGCCAAGGACATCAACGAACTGGAGGTCCGCACCACCCTCACCGGCGGCGTCACCGAACTCCCCGTAACCTGGTGAACACCCCCTGAACAACATCAAGCTGCCCACGCACCACCCACGCGACCATCACTGAAGCGACGTGAGCAAGCCCAGCTCGCGGTATTCCGGCCGGTTCCGGATGGTTGCTCGCGCAGTCTCGAACCACCAAACCAGACTGCTCTGTTGAGCCCGACAGGCAGACCGGCTTCGCCCGGACACAGGCCCACCAGACCTGCAATCCCACGAGGCCAGGTCACGACACGCTCCAACGCGGCCAGGCCCGGCGTAGCAGCCTGCAGATCACAATAATTTGCACCGGCCACTGCCACCCGAGCGTCCTGCACCACGCGCCGGTCAGTCACGATCGCCAACGCCCTCCACCCTCGGTTGTGCCAGGAGCCGGTTCGCTCGATCACCCACCGGTGCGCGAGATTGCCTGCTGGTCCGCTGCAGGAGGGGGCGCGGGCATGCGCCAGGCCACGACCGCACCGGTCACGAGCCCCATGACGGCCAGCAGGGTGGCGACCAGGAACGGATCGGAGGAGTGTACGGACGGGGCGAACCCGATCCCGACGCAGACTGCTACCCCGGCCGCACCGCCCAACTGGTCAGCCGCGCGCGCCCGGTACGGTGGCCGGGACCAGCCTGCGTCGGCCTTGAGGAAAGCCGGCATCGGCTCCAGAGGCGATCGCGGCGCGGCCCGTGGCGGGTGGTTTCGCTCGTCCGGACGGTATGCCCGCGCGCGGCGGGCCGCGTCTCCCGAGCCATCCGTGCTTCGCGCTTAAGGTGACGCTCGGAGGTAGAGGATGCGAGTGGGACTGCACGCGCTCGGTATCGGTGACGGTGCCCGCCCCGAGGTGATCCGTGCGGTGGCCACAGCCGCGGAGAGGCACGGCTTCGCGAGGCTGTGGTGCGGCGAGCACGTGGTGCTCGTGGACGCGCCCGCCTCTCGCTATCCCTACTCCGCGGACGGCCGGATCGCCGTGCCCGCGGACGCGGACTGGCTGGACCCGCTGCTTGCCCTGACCTTCGCGGCGGCGGTCACCAGCCGGATCGAACTCGCCACCGGCGTACTCCTGCTGCCCGAGCACAACCCGGTCCTGGTCGCCAAACAGGCCGCCACACTCGACATGCTCTCCGCCGGGCGTTTCACCCTCGGCGTCGGGATCGGCTGGTCGGCCGAGGAATGCGCAGCGCTCGGAGTCCCCTTCGCCGGGCGCGGGCGGCGCACCGACGATTACCTTGCCGCGATGCGCACCCTCTGGGCCGAGGACCCGGCCTCCTACACAGGGGAGTTCGCCCGCTTCGACGCGATCCGGGTCAACCCGAAACCGCTGCACGGCGGCCGTCTCCCGATCGTGGTCGGCGGCAACAGCGACGCGGCCTTGCACCGGGCGGTCACGCTCGCCGACGGCTGGTACGGCTTCGGCATCCCGGCGGCCGACCTTCCGGCGCGTATCGCCGTTCTCACCGACGAGTGCTCCCGCCGCGATCGCGCTTTCGACGAGCTCACGGTCGCCGTAGCACTGAGCGACGGCACCCCCGACCACCTTCCCGCGCTCGACGCGGCGGGCGTCACCGAACTCGTTGTCGTCGGCGCTCCCCCGCCCGCTCCCGACGCGGCGGCCACCTGGGTCGCGGAACTCGCCCGGACCTGGATTCGCCCGGAGGAATAGCCAGGACCGGCCGGGACACCACGCACGGGGTACTCCGTACTGTCCTGAGGTCGGCTGCAGACCGTCCTCCGGGGGAGGGACAACCCCGGTGAACAAGTAAAAGGGAAACGATCTTGATCTAGGCGGGAAGCCCCCCTCAGCAGAACTGCGCATAGCCGCAGGTCAGCAGAATGTCGGTTGGCCCTGTGCCAGGTCAACCGGGACACTCCGTCGGGCGAGCCGCTGCTGTCGACGGTGCTCGCTGTCGCGGATCCCAACGTCCTTCCGGCGTTCCGAAAAACGGCCTCCCCTCTCGGTCCCGATCTGCCGGATGACCCGGGCGACCTCCGCGATGTCCTCGAAGCCGATGTCCAGACACTGCATGACCTGTGGCGATCCCGGTAGCCCTCCCCCGCAGCAAGCTCGCCCGGCGGATCGGGTGCGGTCAGGCGTCTTCGCCGCTGCCCAGCTCGTCGTCGGCGAGGAGATACAGGCTGTCGTCGAACACGGTGAGGACCACCACGACCATCACGGCGTGGGCCACCACGTACTCGATCAGAACTCCCGGGGCGACCTGGGCTTTCCGGTTGTCCTCGTGGGTACCGATGGGCGCGGTGGCCTTGTGGTACGGGTCGCGGGCCAGGACGGCAAGGCCTCGGTCCAGAAGTATGCGCCGTTCAGGGGAGAGCTGCGCGACCGCTTCCGCGCACTCGACCGTGTAGGTGATCCGAAACCCATCCATGGCCACAGCCTAGCCAGCGGGCAGCCCAGCGGGGAGCCCGGCGGGTACCAACGCTGCATCCGCCGGCCATGTCCCCGCGCGCACCATCCTGCAGCGGGGCCTCACAGCGCGCCGGCGCATCGATCTCACAGCGGCAGGCGCAGGCCGGCGCGTCCGGTGCGCGCCGACGGGTCCCGCACCTCCTCCAGGAGTACGCGTACCCGGGTGAGACGCTCGGCCAGCTCGGGGGACGCTTCCTGCAGCCGTTTCAGGTCGGTGCGCACGTCCAGTTTCTGGGACCACAGCACTCCCCGTCCCAGTTCGAGCAGTTCCAGCGCGTGCTCCGGGTCGCCCAATGCCAGTTGGTCGGCGGCCGCGCAGGAGGCCAGGTCGAAGTCGGTCGACTGGAGTACCTTCTCCTGGCTGAGGCGGTCCAGGCCCCGCCAGGCGGCGAGCGGCAGCAACCGGACGGCCAGGGAGCTCGCCTCTGCGGCCTCCGGGGAACCTGGGCACCGGTCCGCTTCCTGCATCCGCCACCGGGAAGCCGCGTGGAGCCTGCGCCACGCGGGAGCCGTCTCCCGCAGGGCGGCAAGCCGCCAGGCGTCGGACGACCTGCGCCAGAGCGGGGCGGAATCCGGCTGCTGGTCCGCCGACACGTCGGGTTCCACGGGTTGGGTCTCGACGTGCACGGCCCATTGGCGGAGGGTCGCCGCGAGCCAGATCAGCGCCTCATGGGTGTCGGGACGGTCCTGCGGAGCGGCCGCCTCCAGGATCGCCACGGCCTCGGCGAGACCCTGCGCCGACCCTGTGATCCCGGCGCGTCCGGTCAGGATCTCGATCTGCGGACGCCACTCCGGTTGGTGCGGCGTGCGCCTGCGCAACACCGCTTCCGCCGTGGCGAAGTCTTCCGGGCTGCTCAGTGCCAGGCCCATGGTGGTGAGCGCGTGCACCCGGTGCCGGGCGAGCATGCGGCCGCCCCGGGCACGGCGCGGCATGAGCCGGTCGGCGTCCTTGAGCAGCCATACGGCCCGGACGATGTCCTGGGGGTCGCGGAGAA
Source organism: Streptomyces sp. NPDC059255 (assembly GCF_042752355.1). Lineage (NCBI taxonomy): Bacteria > Bacillati > Actinomycetota > Actinomycetes > Kitasatosporales > Streptomycetaceae > Streptomyces > Streptomyces sp. NPDC059255. The sequence goes on along the minus strand of NZ_JBHYZP010000037.1, from coordinate 35,587 downwards.
GCTGGTGGCGCTGGGCCAGGAGGGCGGCGAGCTGGGAGAGGATCGCTCCGCGTTCCTGACCGTAGTCGGTCCACCCCTTCGAAACGGCCCAGCGCATCGAACGGCTGAGGGCCTCCGCTTCCTCGCTCGCCACCACGGCCCGGCGGAGGTCGTCGAAGGTCCGCAGGAATTCGAAGCGCGTGTGGAGCACATCACCGAAGTGGAGGAGGACGGAGAAGCACGCAGCCCTGTCGAACGGCGGCCACGGCCGTCTGTGATCGAGGTCCCAGAGGTCTCGCCACCAGAGCCGCGACGACCGGCGCCAGGGAACCTTCGGCGCGGTCAGCAAGGTCCGGCACAGGTCCGCCGCCCGCCGCAGATGGATGATCGCCTGGTCCACGTCCGCCCGGTCGCCCCGGTCCTCGAACCGGCTGACGAGGCACTCCGCCAGCAGCGCCCGGTCCCAGGCCTCCGCCTCCGGCGAGGCAGGACGGCCGGTAAGCGCCTCCCGGCCCAGGGTGACCGCACGGTCCAGCAATCCGGGGTCGCGGAGAATCTCCGCAGAGGCCCTGAGGATCGGGAGCTCGCCCCTTCGTATCAGGTCGCGTACCCAGCGCGGATGGCCGTCCCGCGTCCGGACTTCATCGATCTGCCTGATCAGTTCCGGGAGCGGATCCGCGTCGTGGCGGTCGACCGCCCGGAAAGCGCGTGCCACCAGCGGCCGCCACTTCGCCAGGAACATCAGATCGAAGCGGAGGGTGCTGCGCAGGGTGGTCACGGGCAGTCATCCACCGTCCGCAGCTGGGTGAGGGCCGCCGTCGCCACGTCGACCGTCGTACCGCCGGTCTTCAGCAGGAGCTTCCCGTCGCGCATCCCGGCCACGGTGCCGCACAGCTTGCCCGTCGCCGGTGTGCTGAGTTCGACCGCCGGCGGTTTGGCGCTCGGCCCGTACCAGGTGCTCGCGACGGCGCCGACGAGGAACGCCGTGCACGCCAGGGTCATGCCGATGCCGCACCGCAGAGCCCGCAGGCCGTCGCCGACTTCGAGGTGTTCGGCCGCCGAACGCGTGGACCGCGCTCCCAGTGGGGGCGGCGCCAGGGAACCGTGGGCCGCCCGGTTGAGCAGGTACGCGCCCAAAGCCCCGCACACGAGGGCCAGGAGCAGGAGTGACCCCACGCCGGCGGCCCATGGTTCGGCCAGCTGGCCCACATCGGTACGGCCCTTGACCAGACCGAAGGCAACGAGCCCGGCCATGAGCGCGCCGGCCGCGTTGCGCCAGCCCAGCGCGGCCGCGCGCAGCCTGGGCAGGGCCTCCCCGGCCAGGCGGTTGCGTTCCTGCGAGGCCAGCAGGTCCGCCGCCGTGGCCGGAGGACCGGCGGTGATCCGCGGAGGGACCCGGGAAGTCGTCACGACAGTTCCACCGTCCAGTAGGCTCCGCAGCCGCTGCGTCCTTCGGGGCGGGCGTCATGGGTGCCCATGCAGTGACAGCTCATCGGCAGCAGGACATTCGCGGATGCCGCTGCCGCCGGCCGCGCACCGGCCGGGGCGTTCGCGGCCCGTGCGGCGCGGAAGCCCGGTTCGAAGAGCGGGTCCTCCTGTGCGGCCCCGCAGCGCGGGCAGGTGTAGACGATCACGTAGTCGTCCCCCTTCACATGTTGAAGGTCATGGTTCTGCGCCACCTCCTGCGCGTAGCGGGGCTCCGTCGTCGTCTCGTAGTCCAAGGGCAGGTGGTTCGGTGGTGTGCTCCGGGGTGTGGTCATGCCGCGTCTCCTTCTCCCTGCTGGCGTGGGCGGTCGGTTCAGGGGCCGATGTGGACGAAGGGGACCCAGGCGGTCAGCTGCGTACGGTCGCGCTCGCGCAGGGCGTGCACCGCGCGGTGCAGGTGGCGTGCCGCATCGGCGGAGTCGAAGTCCGCAGCGGCCGACGGCTCGCCCGCTGGGGTGGTGCGGTCCCCGTAGAAGTCCCGCGTGACGGCCGCGGCGGCGCGGTCCTGGACGGACCAGAGGGAGCCGATGACGTGCCGGAAACCTGCGATGTGCAGGGCGGCGGCCATGGTGATCGCCTCGTTGGCGAGGTCGATGCCGCCGACCGCCGTCTGGCAGGCCGACAGGAAGGCCAACTCCCCGCTGTAGTCGCCCTGCGCGAGGTCGTGCACAGTGAGGACGTCGTCCCTCAGGGCGATGGCGCCGAGCCCGGGATCGTCGAGGTCCTGCCCCGCGTGCGTGCTGAAGTGCACCCACGAATGGCTCCGCAGAGCTGCCAGGACCGCTTCAGAAGTGGCGGCCGGACCCTCCAGGCGGGTCAACCGTTCACCGAAGCACCCGGCCAGCGCTTCACGGTCCTCGGCGAGCGCCGGCAGTGTCGGCAGGCCGACCGGTTCTGGCGCGACGAACAGCATCCGCCCGGGCCCGGTGGCGGCAGGCCGGGAACGGGCCGCCAGCAGAGCGCGGACGGTCGGCGTGTACGAGGACACCACCCGGTCCAGGACCGTCCGCGGCCGGTCACCGCAGGGCTCGTGATGATGTCCGGCGGCATGCAGAGGCAGCAGGTTGAGCAGGCCCGTGGGGCACCACCAGACCCGCGGCGGCGGAGTACCTGCGCCCGGGGCCCGCGTGTGGCCCAGCGCGTCGAGGACGGGGCCGCAGATCTCGTCCCAGAGCCAGCCGGTGAGGGTGCCGAGCTGCTGTTCGGCCGCAGTCCGGGCGGAGGACAGGGCGGCTCGCGTGCCGGACACCCGGAAGAACACCTCCGGTGAGCGGTCGCCGCCGTCGAACAGGGCCTGGGCCACCTGGAGTTCCCAGGCCGCCTGCTCCAGCGTGCGCAGGGCGATCAGGTACGCGGCGGTCCGCTCCTCCACCTCGTCGGCGGTGGCACCGGGAAGCGGAAGACTCCGGACGCCTGCGTCAGTGATCAGCAGGGCGTCACAGCGCAGGCGGCTGATGTTGACGGCCGCGACGGCGCCGTCACGGCCGGAAGCCGCCAGTGAGTCGGCCCGCAGGGGCCGCAGGAAGTCGGCCAGTTCGGGGATCCCGCGCGCGCTGCCCAGATCGCGGACCGCGGTGACGAGCCCGTCCCACTCCCGGGACAACTCGATGCGCCGGTCCTCCTCGTACGCGGCCTGCTGGTCGTCATCCCCCACACACTCCTCCGCCCATCCGACAGCGAGACTAGACAATCCATGGCCCCTGTGTCCGGATTTCGGCCGGAAACAGGGCCCACAGGGGGCGCGAACCGCTGTGCCCGGGCCCGGACGTACCGCACCGCGCTCACGCGCACCCTGCTGCGCGCTCCCGAGCTTGGCCTCGCTAGTGTCCCGGGGCTATGGGAACCGATCTTGAATGTGGGTGGCGCTGTGGTTGAGCTGCGCACGTTCACCCTCGCGGATGCTGGTGTGATCGTGTCGTGGATTTCGGGGCCGGCCGAGCTGCTGACGTGGGCTGGTCCCGGGTTCACCTGGCCGTTGGATGATCGGCAACTCGCCGCCTACGCGGTGGAGCCGGGACGCCGGACCTGGACGGGAGTCGGTCCGGCCGGACAGCTCGTGGGGCACGCGTCGCTGCGGTTGGACGCTGAGGGCGTGTCTGCCAGGCTCGGGCGGGTGCTCGTCGCCCCGGATGCCCGAGGTCAGGGGTACGGGGCCGCGTTGCTGACTCAAGTGCTGACGTTCGCGTTCGCTCAACTGGGCCTGGAGCGAGTGGAGCTCGGGGTCTTCGCCCACAACGGCAACGCGGTGCGGCTCTACGAACGCCTCGGCTTCCGCGCGGACCAGGTACTTCCCGACGTAGAACAAGTGGACGGGCAATCCTGGTCCGCGCTGCAGATGAGCCTGGCGAAGGCCGACTGGTCCGCGGGCATGGGGTAGAAGAGGCGCGCTACCGGGACATGCCACTCGTACCGGCGGCGTTCTCCCCGCCGGGCCGCGCTCCGGTCCCAGGGCACGGGCTCCTCCTGCCGTAGGCGAGCTCGGGCGCGGCCACCGCAAGGACGGCTTCGAACTGGGCGAGGACGCTGCCGCCGGCGACCATGCCGCGCTCATCCGCCTGATCGCGGCGCCGAGTCCGAGCGGCTCGCAGCCGTCCCGAGCGCCGGGCCTTCGCGAACGACCCGGAGCGCCCCCAGCTCATCGTGGTGTCCTCCTCGTCGAACCGGAGCAAGGGCGACCAGTCGCCGGACCAGTGGCGCCCGCCGGACCGCACCTGCTGGTGCAGGTGCGCCCGGGCCCGGACCGACGTCAAGCACACCTGCCGGCTGACCGTCACCGAGCCGGAGGTCCACCTGCTCCGTACGATGCTCGACACCTGCCCCCGGTGAACACCAGCCCCACCAGGCGGTGATCACCGGCCAGGTCACCGCCGACCCCGGCGGCGCCATGATCGACGAGGTCGGCGGGCGCAGGACGACGCCTTCGCGGAACTGGACCGTACGCCCCGCACGCATGTGGTCCCGAGGCCGGTGACGGTGGTGGTGCACGGGGAGCGGTGCGTCGTGCCGCTCACGGTCAAGGACGTACGGGCCGCGCTGCCGGACGAAGTGCGCCCCGTGTTCGACAGTGAGATCGACACGGCGCCGCCGCACATGGCCGGCGGGCTCATCCGCACGTGGGCGCTGGAGGTCATCCCGGGCGACGCCCTTGACCGTGTCGACGTCCTGCTGCGTGCCGAGCAGCAGGCGTACGGTCTCGGGACGGACGCCGCGTGAGCTACCGCGTCGCGTTCGCCCCGTCGCCGAAGAAGCCCTCGGCAATGATCACCTGTGATGGTGGCGGTGTCGGCCGGCGGTGAGTTCGTTCAGTGCGGCACTGAGGCGTGTCAGGGCGGGGGCGATCCAGGGCAGGCTCTGTGGTTCTTGCGCGGTCAGCGCCGTGTGGCGTTGCTGCGGGGTGGTGCCGTACAGGAGGCTGGTGGCGAGCCGGAGGGTCAGGGCGGTGTCGGGTTCGCCGAAGGTGCTGCCGGGCAGGGTGGCGATGCCGTGCCGGTCGAGCAGGGCGGTGGCCAGGTCGGTGCCGGTGGTGATCCCCTGGGCGCGCAGGACCTCACGTGCGGGGGCGAGGTCGGGGTAGAGGTAGAAGCCGGCCTGGGGAGGGCGGCAGTGTGCTCCTGCCGTGAGCAGTCGGGTGTGCACCTCGGTGGCGATGCGGGCGTGCAGGCGGCGGGCGGCGGCGATGTGCGCGGTGACCTCCGGCGGGTCGCTCAGGGCGTGGGCGGCCACGGCTTGCATGGGTGCGGCCAGGCTGGACCAGATCTCGCTGGCGACCCCGGTCAGTTCCTGGTGCAGGTGCTGTCCCCAGCGGCCCGCCGGGGTGCGGGCGAAGCCGATCCGCCACCCACCCAGGGCCAGGGACTTGCTCAGCCCGGTGGTGACGACGGTGCGTTCGGCCAGGTGGTGCACCGCGCTGCGGGCGGTGCCGCGGTGGTTCAGTTCGGCGTAGATCTCGTCGCTGATGACCGCGAGGCCGTGCCGGTCGGCGATCGCGCAGACCGCCTCGACCTGCTCGGCGGGGGCGACGGTGCCGGTCGGGTTGTCCGGGATGGTGAGGACCAGTACGCCCGGCCGGGCCCCGTTCGCAGCGGCTTGCCGCAGGGCCTGTTCCAGCAGTTCGGGGTCGGGAATGCCGCCGGCCTCGGCCGGGATGGGTACGGAGATGACGCGACGGCCCAGCAGGGCGGCCTGGGCCGCGTAGGAGACCCACGAGGGGCAGGGCAGCACCACGTCACCGCCGATCGCGGCCAGCAGGGCGAAGAGCAGAGGCTTGCTGCCCGGGGCGAAGAGGATCTGGCCCGGTTCGGTGGACAGGCCGCGTCCGGTGAACCAGCCCGCAGCGGCGGCCCGGGCCTGTGGTGAGCCGGCAACCGGGCCGTACCCGTTGCGCAGGTGGGCGTCGGCGAGTACCTCGGCCAGGCCCGGGGCGACCGGCAACCCGGCCTCCCCGAATCCCAGATGGAGTACGTCGTGCCCGGCTTCACGGCGGGCGTGAACGGCCTCGTCGATGGCGAGCGTGGCGGAGTGGGTCGTCATGAGGAACCGTCCTGTTCGGTACCGGGCTGCGGTGTCGTGGTGCCGCGGCGCCCTGCCGGGCACACGCCCAGCGTGCCCGAGGCATAGCATCGCCAACAGCGCGAAAACGTGTGGGAGGCTTTAAGGAGAGCTGATGCTGGACCTGCGGCGGCTGGAAATCCTGCACCGCTTCGCTGCCCGGGGCACCATCACTGCCACCGCCGCCGACCTGGGGTATTCGCCGTCGGCGATCTCCCAGCAACTGGCCGCTCTGGAACGGGAGGCCGGTGTCGCGCTGATCGAGCGCACCGCCCGGCGTGCGAGTCTGACCGACGCGGGACGCGAACTGGCCGAGCACGCCGCACGCATCCTCGCCGCCGCGGAAACCGCTCACAGCCGCATGCGCGCCCGCGTCGGCACCGTCAGCGGCCGGGTGACCGTCAGCTGTATCCACGCTGTGGCCCCCGCTCTCGCTCCCCACCTGGCCGCGCTGCAACGCGCGCACCCCGAGTTGAACGTCGTCGCTCACGAGACCGGCTCGACCACCGCCGCCGCAGCCGTCCTGGACCGCCGCTACGACCTCGCCGTCATCGACGACTGGTCCGCGCACCCACCGGTCGAGGGCACCGGTCTGTCCGTCCACCGTCTGCGCCGGGAGGACATCGTCCTGGCGATCCCCGCGGACCACCCACTCGCCGAGCAGCCCGGCCCGGCCACCGCCGCACGGCTGCGGCAGATCGTCCACCACCAGACCTGGCTGTGCGCCCCCGTCGGGCAACTCTCCCGAGCCGCGGGCGACCGGTATCTGGCCGGCATCAACGCCACACCCCCACGACGCTGGGAATTCGAAGGACTCCACATCCTGGCCGCACTCGTCGCCACCGGTGCCGGCGTGGCCCTCCTGCCCGCCGGCCTCGCCCAGGAACAAGCAGGCATCGCCGGACTGCGGCTGGCTCCCCGCATGCAGCGCACCATCCTGGCGCTCACCCGTACCACCAACCAGGAAGACCCCGCTATCACCGCCTGCCTCCACGCCGCCCAACAGGCCCTCAGCAGCCAACACCGAGCAGGAACCAACTCGCGCGGCGCAGTGTGGGGGCCTGGACACCGCACGCGCCCGCAGCACCGCCGCCCGGCAGCAGTCCCTCGAACGAGGCCACGGTTCCGCTCCCCGGATGAAGACGCCGCGGGTGATCGTGCCGCGCATACGAGTGCCTCGCGCATGCGTTACGGTTCGCCCCGGCGTCCGCAGTTGCGGGCGGTTGATGGCATACGGTCCCCCTGTGAGAGTTGCCTTGGATGCCGTCGGGCCGGCACCGGAGACCGCCCGTCGCTACCGCGAACAGGGCTGGTGGCGCGGTACGACTTTCTCCGACAGCCTGCGTGTCGCCGCCTTGCAGGATCCCGAGGGCACTGCCCTGTTCACGTGGCGCCGGTGCGAGAACCGGCTGATCCGTCTGTCCTTCGGCGAGTTCGACGTACGGGCCGACGCGGTCGCCGAGGCGCTGCGCGGGCTCGGGGTGCGGCGCGGGGAGGTGGTGGCTTGTCGGCTTCCGTCCTGGTGGGAGACGGCGGTGCTGATGGTCGCCTGTCTGCGGGCGGGTGCGGTCGTGGCCCCGCTGCCGCTGCTGTTCGGTCCGTACGAGACGGAGCGCGTTCTCGGCGCGATCGGTGCGGTGGCCTGTGCCGTGCCCGATGAGTGGGGTGGTGTCGCCCACGCTCGTGTGCTCGCCGAACAGGCGGGGCGGCTGCCGCGGCTGCGGCACCGTATCGTCGTCGGCGACGCGGCCGGCACCGGTGCGGTGAGCCTGGAGGCGGGATTCAACGGTGAGGGGACGGCGGCCGGTCCCGGCGTGCTGCTGGGGCCCGACGACGTGTGCGCGCTGTTGTTCAGCTCGGGAACCACCGGCCGGAGCCACGTGGTGGCGCACAGCTCGAACACGCTCCTGGCAGGTCTGGACGACCGGGGGCGGACCCTCGGCGCCGACCGTCCCGTATGCGCGTCGACCGGAGGATTGAACTACTCCAGCGGATTCCGCCAGCTCATGCGCACCCTCGATCTGCGGGTACCCGCCCTCTACAGCGACTGCCGGGATCCGGGCCGGTGGCTCGACCTCATCGCGGAGACCGGTGTCACCGACGTACGGACCTCGCCCAGGAAGCTGCGCACCCTCACCGAAGAACAGCGCCGCCGCCCGCGCGATCTGTCCCGGCTGCGTGTCGTCCACAGTCTGGCCGGCCCGTTGCCACCGGCACTGCTCGCTGCGGCGCAGGAAACCCTGTGCCCGGTGGTGCTCAACACCTGGGGGATGACGGAGACCAGCAGCCTCATCTCCACCGGCCCGTACGATCCCCGGCACTGGGCGGGCCGCAGCATGGGTGTGCCTCACGCGTCGGCGGAGATCCGGCTGCGCCCTGACGACGGGGCCGGCGCCGGGGCGGCGGTCGAAGGGGTGGGGAAGGTCTTCCGGCTGGAGGTGCGCGGGCCGCAGGTGTGTCTGGCCACCCTCGATCGCGAGACCCGCCGGGTGCTCTGGTCACCGGCGCGGGACGACGGCTGGCTGGACACCGGTGACCTGGTGAGCCACGGCGGCGGGGGCGGGCTGCGCTTCGTGGGGCGGGTGGCCGAGCGCATCGGCGACCGGTGGTTGATCCCGGTGGCCGACGTGGAGCACGCCCTCCTGACGTATCCGGGGATCCGGGACGCGGTGCTGGTGCCTTGGACGGACGCCGACGGTCACGAGGTTCCGTGCGCCGTCGTCCTGGCTCCCGTCCTCCCTGATCTGGACGCCCTGCGCGACCACCTGACCACCCGTTACGGATTCCACGAGTCGTACCTGCCCGCCAGGGTCGAAAGGGTCGCGGCTTTCCCCCTGACCGAACTGGGCAAAGTACGCCGCAGGCTCCTGGCGGACCGGCTGACGACGGCACAGGCGCACGCCGCCCGGTGATCCTGGCGGCGTGCGCCTGTGTGCGGCGACCGGGGGTGGGTTCAGTGGTCGATGCTGTCGATCAGTTCCCGTGCGCCCTGGCGCAGCAGCGCGACGGCAACGGATGCGCCGAGGGCGGCCGGGTCGAGCCGGCCGGCCCATTCGTGGGCGTTGAGGACGGTCTTGCCGTCCGGGGTGAAGACGCTGGCGCGCAGAGAGAGGTCTCCGTTGCGGTGGGTGGTGGCGTAGCCGGCGACGGGGCTGTTGCAGTGCCCTTGGAGGAGGTGGAGGAGCGTGCGCTCCGCTGTGGTCTCGCGGTAGGTGCCGGGGTCGTTCAGGGCGCCGACGGCCGTGAGGGTGGCGGTGTCGTCCTCGCGGCACTGCAGGGCCAGGACGCCCGCGCCGATGGGAGGACACATCGTCTCGGGGGACAGGATCTCGGTGATCAGGTCCGTACGGTTGATGCGTTGCAGGCCGCAGACGGACAGCAGCAGCGCGTCGGTCTCGCCTGCCGCGAGCTTGTCCAGGCGGCGGTTGGCGTTGCCGCGCAGCGGTACGCACTGCAGGTGCGGGTGGGAGGCAGCGAGCTGGGCGATGCGGCGGACCGAGGAGGTCCCGATCGTGGTGCCCGGGAGGAGTTCGTCCAGGGTGCGGCCGCCGGGGTGGACGAGGGCGTCGCGCATATCGTCGCGCTTGAGGAACCCGGCGAGGACCGTGCCTTCGGGCAGCGGCCGGTCGGCGGGGATGTCCTTGGCGCAGTGCACCGCCAGGTCGGCCGCCCCGGCCAGCACGGCCGCGTCGACTTCCTTGGTGAACGCGCCCTTGCCCTCGACCTCGGAGAGGTTTCCGGTCCAGGTGTCGCCGGTCGTGGTGACCGGGACGAGTTCGGTCGTGAGACGGGGAGTCAGGGCGGCCAGTTCGGTACGCACGCGTTCTGCCTGGGCCAGGGCCATCGGCGAGTCACGGGTGGCGATACGGATCAGTTCGGGGGTTGACATGGCGCCCACCATAAGGATTCACATCCACATATAAGCACCATATCTGACGGCCATTCGGGTGGTCCTCGGGCACTCTCACCAAAGGCTGTTCCAGCACGGTCACCCCCGGGCAGCACCACCGTCCGGTCGGCCGGCCGTTTCGTCGCCAGGTCGAACCGCAGGGTCGGACGCCCGGAGCCGATCGATACCCGCTGGTACAGCCGGCGTGCCGGCGCGAACCACTGGTCGAAGCCAGACTTCGTGTATCCGTACATGCCCCGGATCTGCTCCTGCTGGGCCCAGCGGTGCTCCATCGCCCCGTACCCGGTGAACTCGGCCGGCTCCAGGCCGAGCTGTTCGGCGACGTAGTCGACCACGACGGCGGGGACGTTCTCCGGCGTGTGTGGGGAGGGGGGATGAATTCACGCTCGGAGTATTCGCGCTCGGAGTAGTGGTCAACCGGCGTTTGTCGTCAGAATGGCCCGAGCGAGAGCTACCACCTCCCACGTGTCGCAGTCGATAGACACTCCGCCGACATCAGGCACGTACCGCAGGGCAAGAGAATGGGTCAGTACACGGATCGGCAGGCCCGTCAACATTCCGTGCCGAGCGAGGGCCAGCGCAAGGCCTCGTCGCACAGCTGCGGTCCGATATGCGGCGAACAGCGGATTGTCGCGGCCCTGCGTCTCCAGCATGACCGCGCCCTCGGTCCCGGAACCGGCCGCCTGACGCAGCAACTCCGTGACCGTCTCCTGCCGCACGAAGGGAAGATCCGCAGCCAGAACCACCACGAACGGTGCGCGCACCCAACTCACTCCCGCAGCCAGCGCCGCGAGCGGCCCGCCGTGCACCGGACTCTCCCGCACATGATGTACGGGGCGGACGGTGGCCCGGCGCGGGCCCACCACAATCGTACTCCCCGCCCCGCCACATGCCTGAAGTGCCCGATCGAGCAACGACATGCCACCCATGGACAGCATCGGCTTGTCCGCTCCGCCCAAACGCCGGGCTCGCCCTCCCGCCAGCACCACCGCGTCGTAGCACTCACCCGCGTCGTCCGCGGACACCTCCTCTCTGCCGTCGAGAAGAGAACTCCTTGCTGCCTTGTCGTCACAATGCACACCAGCCCCATTCCGCCTTGCCTGGATACGCGAAGGCGTCATTGTCGTTTGGAGACTCGAAGGCTCTAAAGCTCGAAGGCTCGACTCAAGGAAGGATCGGGCCTGTGAGGTGGAGATTCCACCTGTTCCCGGCCAATCTCGGCAGCACCGGCGCCCGGGTGCACACAGTGCTACTGAACTATTCACTGCGTTCAACAGGAGCAGGGCTTTTGAGGGTTCATCACGGGCCCGGATTTTCGCACCATGCAAATCTCAGAAAGATTCCCGTACAGCTTTCGAGTGAGAACGAGTTCGAGAGCCGATCGAAGGTCCACAGCGACCGGGCGTCCCATTGTCGGTCTCGCTCCGGCAAAGGACCATCCGTGAGAGTTCTGCGACAGCCCTCGGAACGATCAATTCTCTGCAGGTCGCCACCCGCAAAAGTCCCCCAGTGGCAGCGCCTGCCACGCCCGGGGCGGGAGGACCGCCGCGAAGTACCACACCACACCACACACTTCGTCCTCGTCCCCGCGCTCCGCGCTCCGCGCTCCGCGCTCCGCGAGGAACTGGAGATCCTCGTCCCCGCCGGCCGGGCTCCCCGGCCCCGCGCTCGCGATCGTGCCCGCGCCCCGCACCGAGCGGCCATCAGCCATACATGGAACGGCATCAGCAGCGGCCTGCTGACCCTCACGCCTGACCCCACCATCTACCACGACTGACCAGAGCCTGTGGCGGACAGTCACAAACAAAGAGCCCTATCCCGTGCACAGAACAATAAGTCGCGTACTGCCCTGCTTGACGCCCCGTCTCAGACAGGGTCATCGACCGCAAGTCAATTGTCTGCAAGCCCAACCGCCAGCGGGGATACCCCTGCTCTGCCTCCGGGCAGGGTGGAGCCGAGGTCCAGGACGGGCAGGAGCCTGGCGCAGGGCCGCGACGTCGAAGGCGGCCTCGTCGATCAGCTCGGGCCGGCGGTCACGGGCCCGTGCGTGGTCGACGACCTTGTTGCGGAGTATCGCCCAGGCGTAGGCCTGGGGGTTCTCGCTGGCCATGATGCTGTCCCACTTGGTCCAGATCTGCTCGAAGGTGTCGTCGGTGACCTCCTCCGCGTCGGCGCGGTTGTGCAGGAAGGTCTCGGCGTAGTTGATGTAGCGGGCGCGGTGCAGCGTGTGGAACGCGGAGATTTCCAGGGGCATGCGGCGGGTCATCGGTGTGATGCCGGGTGTGTGGTGCGTACGGTCCGAGGTCACCGGCCGTCCTTTCCATTGGTCCGGCGGTTCATCTCCGATATCCCGGCGCGGACTCCCGCAGCGGCCCCCCAGCGCAGCAGCATGACGGCGTCCTTGCCGAACACCCTGACTGCGACGGCCAGCATGGTCATGTCCCTGGCGATTTCCATGGTCACAAGCGGGCGTACTCCTCCGAACGGCGGGAGCGGGCTTGCCCCGTCAAACCCGGGAGGCGCTTTTTGCTCCTCCATTGGATACGACGACGCCCGGCTGGAATGTGTGCAGGGGCAACCTCGGGTAAATAACGGAGCGCAAGGCTCTGGTTACACGCGCATGTTCGCGAATGCTCACCCAGTCGAAATGATCAACTTGATGTCAGGCGTTGACCTGCGATCGAAGTCGATGGCGTGCGCGTCTGCCCGTTGATGAGCAAATGAAGCAAACATCATGACGGGCGCTATGTGGTGCGCATCACAATGCTGTTCACGTGGGCACGCTGCCCGGACTCACTCTCGGATGTCACCCCCAACGTGCGCCGACGCAGTGCCTCGGTCTTCCTCGTCCCCCGCGCACGCGCACGCGCACGCGGCAGCAGCCTGCACAGGGCCATCGGCTACACGAACCTGCTGAATCGTCGCCTTCGCGCAGACGCCTGGCCATCAGCGCCCTGGCCACTGACGAGGGTTGACCACGACCGTGCACATGCTGCGCCCCGACCTTGCTGACCGCGACGGTGTCAGGACGTGCTGGACGTGAGGGGGCGGGTGTGCTGATTCAGTGGCCGCCGCGGTGTTCGTAGACGGTGAGGGACAGTGCCTTCATCGCGGCGTGGGCCCGGTCGGCGTCGCGGCCCTGGTCGACGGCCTCCAGGGCTTCGGCCGCCGAAACCCGTACGGCCAGAGGCAGGCCGTCGTACGCGGCAGCCCGGTAGGCAACGGCTCGGCGGGCGTCCCGCTCCTCCTCGCTCACCCCGTCATGGGTGAGCGGGAAGACCGCGGCCTGGTACGTCGCGATGCTCACGAGTACGGCGTCGGCGATCCCATCCGCGTATCCGTCGGACTGGGGGGTCTCGGGCTGGAAGAGGCCAAGGACCTGGCGGCGGGCGAGGAACGAGCCGATCCCCGCGCCGAGGCCGGCTGCGCCCGCGGTGGCCAAGGCCGCGGCCCGGCCGCCGAAGAGGAGACCGACGCAGGCTCCGCCGACCGCCGCGCATGTCACCAGAACGAAAGTGATCAAGAGGTGTATGCGGGCGGCGAGCGGGGACGTCATGCCCAGCAGTATGCACAGCCGTCCTCTTCGCCCTCACGGCACCCGGACACGGGCGCTTCGAGCAGCGGGACGTGGGAAATCATGATGAGACCCTGTTCCTGCCACGCGATCAACTCCCGGCTGAACCGTCGTGTACCCCGTGCCACCGGACGTCGTTCCTTTGCGGGCCGGGACGAGGGAGCCGGTGCTCGGGGCAGCCGGAGTCGGGGCCATGGCCGTCGCCTGCCCGGCCTCGGCCCTACGAGGCGATCGGGCGGTCGGCCAGGTGGGCGAGTTCGGTGAAGAAGGCGCGGTAGAGGGGCTCGTCGGCGGTCGTGATCTCGTGCCTGAAGAACACGGGTCCGGAGCCCGGCACGCTCCCGTAGACCGGTTCGCCCAGGTCCTCGGCGATGCCGAAGTACAGCCGGGTCCGGCCGCCTCGGCATGCTTCGGCACGCACCGTCACCCAGGCCGGCGGGTACCGGTACGGCCCGATGACGTTACTGCGCCGGAAGACTTCAAGGATCCCCCGGTCGGCCTGGATGTACACACGCTCGTGCTGGAAGACCTTCGGCTCCACCGGTTCCACGTCAGACCACCCTCCGGTCGGCGAGCGCGGCCACCTCGGTGAAGTACGCGCGGAACAACGGCTCGTCACTGGGCGGCACCCGGAACGCGGGTGAGGTGGTGTACCGGAAGGCGGCCGGATCGGTGCCGTAGAGCGCGGCGTTCGGATCGCGTACGACACCGAGGAACAACTTGCCGGGCCGGTCGGGCTTCTTGTAGTGCACCAGCGCCCCGAGCCACCGCAGCGGCACCCGGACGGTGTCCGTGGGACTGCCCAGGCCGAACAGTTCGAACACCCCCCGGTCCACGCGTAGATGCAGGTCCTCGTAGTCGAACGTGAGCGGATCCATGGCGGCAAGATAGCCCGGCTCCCCTGTCACAGCGCGACCACCCCCACCACCGCGGCCGCCGCCACGACCAGAAGACCCACGACGTTGACGACCATGTCCCGCTTCCAGGAACGGCGTTCGGCCTCGACGTCCAGGGTGAGGACGGCCGGGTCGTCGGGGGCGTAGTGGATCGTGACGTCCCGGCCCTGCGATCCGGCGGGGTCCCGCAGTCCTGACTCGCAGTAGGCCGTGACGGCCGTACCGTCGAGGGTGGTGAAGGTGACGACCGGCACCACGCGGGTGGAGGTGTGTCCGTCATCGGCGTCGACGGTGACGCTCTTGAGCACGGCGACGACACGGCCGGGTACGGCGGCCATGGCGGCCAGTGCGTCGAGACGGCGGTTCCTGTCGCGTACGTTGCCGGGCAGGTGGTACCCGCCCGAGAGGGCCCACGGCCCGCAGAAGCCGAGCAGGGCCCACGGCCAGCCCCGGTCGATCGCGGCGACGACGACCAGGCCGGCGTAGACGAGGAAGAGCGCGAAGGTCGGCCGGCCGAGTCCGCGCCCGCCTTCGGAGAGGTCGCTGGTGAACCGGAAGGCGTGAGGTCTTCCGCGCGGGTAGTGGACGCCGATCTCCCTTCCCGCCCAGGCCACGCTGATCCTCTCGCCCCGCTCACCGTCGTTGGTGACGGTGAACTCCTGCCCGCTCGCGGGGTCTTGGAAGGAGACGACCACGGCTATCCCGTCGCTCGGGGAGCTTCCGTGCCGGGGCTCCCCCACCCGCTCGATCCGCCCCTTCGCCCGGACCGTCCGCTGCGCCCGGGTCATCCCGGCCAGCGACCTCCCGTACCCGACCAGCGCGACCGCGCCGAACACACCACACCACAGCACCAGATATTCGTGCCGGCCCATCCGTCTTTCCTCCTGTCATCTCGGGGACGGCCACCGAGCACACCCATGCCGTCCGGAACAGTGCCGTCCCAGGGCGCCTCACCGTGCGGGCGCGCGCCGCACCACCTTGCCCTGTCCGTTCGCCTCCAGTGACGCCGTGTCCTCGGGCCCGGTCACGACGACCCTGATGACGAGGGCGCCGGTGAGACGGTCGACGGTGATCTGCCAGGTCCGTGGGGAGTGGACGCCGAGAGTGGTCGTGGCCTCCTCGACCAGGGCGGGGAAACGGTCGTAGGGCAGCGTACGGGGGTCGAGCCCCGGTGTCTGTGTGCCGGTCGGCGAGAACACGACCGACAGCAGGCGCTCCTGCACGACGACAGTGAGCGCCTGGCGTGTGTCCCCACCCCTGGTGAGCGAGGCGAGGGCCCGGTCCAGCTCGCCCTCTTCGAGCATCGATCGGCCAGGACCGAGAGTGACCGTGCCTGTCGCCGACGTCACGGTGGTCGTGGACGACGAGGAGGAGACGGACGGCTTGGGGGCGCCGCTGTCATCCTCGTGGGAGTCGAACAGGTCGGCACGGAACAGCAGGAGCACGGCGGCCACGCCGAGCAGCAGCCCGAGGAGAACGAGGAGCCCGCTGAAACAGCCCCCAGGGGTCTCGCTCTTCATGGCCGCACCGGGCACCGAGTCCACCTGGGCCGCTGCCGCCCGCTCCTCCCACTGTGGCGTCGGCCGCTTCACGATCCGCGTCTTCCACGGCCGGTCCGGCGGATACTCCACCACCACGACCCCGCGCGGCCGGTAGTCGGGCAGCTCGACGAGGTTGACGTCCTGCCGTATCTCGACACGGAACGCGGGTGCGTCGTCCGGCGCGACGGACAGCTCGAACCGCACCGGCACATCGCTGGTCTCGCCCGCGACGGCCTCCAGACTCTCGATCACCGCGAGCGCCGTGCGCGGCACGACGGCCGCCTCCCGGGCACGGCGTGGCAGTGTGGCGAGGAAGAAAAGAAGCCCGTAGACCGCGGGCAGGACCAGCCCCGTGACGGCCAGTGGCGCCCTGTCGACGACACAGCCGCCGATGAAGGCGGTCAGCGACGCCCCGATCACGGCGCCCGTCAGGAATCCCAGAGCGAGGTCGGCGGGTGTGTTGTGGGTGGGTGGCGCGCCGGCGGTGATCGTCATATGGCGACTGTGCACCTCATAGGTAGGCAGGCGTTGGATGAGCAGGAGGGGGATCAGCCGCCGTCCATGGTTGCCGGACGGCCCGCCGCGCTCTCGAAGGAGCGCGGCACCGTGAACGATCGGACAGGACGGCGGCCTCCTCTACCTCGGCTGTCGTCGGCGGGGCCCGTACCGCGGCGGTGTCCGTACCGTCCGTCGTCTCGTCCGTCGTCTCGTCCGCCGGCCCGTTCCCGGCGGCGGTGCCGTCAGGTGCGGTGTGGACCGTGTCCGGCCGGCGCAGCGCGGGTGTCCGGCCGTTCGCCCGCAGGGCTGTATCCGGTGCGGACACCTCGGCCGTCCGGAACACGTCGCGGTGCGGCACGGGGCGGGCACCCGACGTGCCGAGGGTGCGGAGTTCCCGGCACGAGGCGGTCGGCGGAGTGGCGTTCATTTGAGGCCGGAGTGGGACAGGCCTTCGATGAAGTGGCGCTGGGCCAGGACGAAGACGACCAGCATCGGCAGGACGGTCAGGGTGGCGGCGGCGAGTTGGGTGTTCCACATCGGGCCGCCGTAGGCGTCGGTGAAGCGGGTCAGGGCCTGCGGCAGGGTGAAGAGGTCTGGTGAGGTGAGGTACACGGTGGGTTCCAGGTAGAGGTTCCAGGAGGCGAGGAACGTCAGGATCGCCACCGCCGACAGGGCGGGTCTGGCCAGCGGCAGGCAGATCCGCCACCAGATCGCCGGGCGGCCGAGGCCGTCGAGGCGGCCGGCCTCCTCCAGTTCGACGGGGAGGGCGATGAAGAACTGCCGCATGATGAACGTGGCCAGCACACACGGTCCGGCCAGTGCGGTCACCAGGATCAGCGGCCAGTGCGTGTTGATCAGGCCGGCTGATTTGAACAGCTGGAACAGCGGCACGATCGTCACTTCGCTCGGTACCAGCATCCCCGTCAGCACCACCAGGAACAGCGCGTTCGCGCCGGGAAAGCGGATCCGGGCGAAGGCGTACCCGGCCAGAGCGGACACCAGCAGGGTGATCAGTGTGACCAGTACGGCGATGTAGACACTGTTGAAATACTGCCGGGCAAAGGGCTGGAAGCTGAATGCCTCGTGGTACGCGGACAGTGTCGGTGAGTCGGTCCACAGCGACGGCGGGGCCTTGAAGATCTCCGCCAGCGGTTTGACCGACGCGGCGACCATCCACACCGTCGGCACCACGAACGGGATCGCCAGCACGCTCAGAGCGACCACCAGCAGTACCGAACGGACTCTGTCAGTCCTCATAGAACACCCACTTACGGCGCAGCTGCCATTGCAGCAGGGTGAGCAGCATGACGAAGGACAGCAGCATCAGGGCCAGCGTCGATCCGTAGCCGATGTCGTTGAACTCGAAGGCCTGCTGGAACACGTAGTACACGAGGACGGTGGTGGACAGCCCCGGCCCGCCACCGGTCAGGACGGCGATCTGGGCGAAGGACTGCAACGCCCCGGCCACCGTGACGATGACGGTCAGCAGCACCGTCGGTGAGATCATCGGCAAGGTGATCCGGGCGAAGACCGTGCGGCTGTTCGCACCGTCGATGCGGGCGGCCTCGTACAGCTCCCGCGGCACGCCCTGCAAGGCTGCCAGGAACAGCACCATGTTGACCCCGACGCTGCGCACCACCTGGCTGAGGATCACCGACACCATCGCGGTGTCGCCCTCCTGCAGCCAGTTCGGCCCGTCGATCCCGAGGGTGCCCAGGAGGCCGTTGATGCCGCCGTTGTCCTGGAGGAGGAAGCCCCAGACCAGGGTCCAGGCGACCACGGAGACCACCACCGGGGAGAAGAACAGCGTGCGGAACACCGTGACACCGCGGAACTTCCGGTTGAGCAGGACGGCGATCAGCAGCCCGAGCGTGATGTTGACGACCACCACCCCGCCGGAGAAGAGCGCTGTTGCCAGCAGCACCTTGGGCAGTTGCGGGTCGTGGGCCAGGGCGGCGTAGTTGTCGCCGCCGGCGAAGGTCTGCTTGCCGGTGAAGACGTTCCGCTTGTTCAGGCTGTACCAGATCGCCATGCCGACCGGCAGCAGGACGAACACCGCCACCCCGACGAGCTGCGGCAGGATGAACAGGTAGCCGGTCAGTACGTCCCGTCGGCGGGTCGTCCAGAAGCCTGGCCCGGACGCGCGTGCGGTCCTGGCGGCGGCCCGCGCGGCAACCTGCCCGGTGGACTGCCCGGTGGCCTGGGTGGTGGCCTCCGTAGTGGCCCGCTCGGCGGCCCATGTCCTGGTCATTTGGCCAGAATCGGATTGATCGCGGTGCAGACCGAGCGCAGGACGGCCGGGATGTCGGCATCAGGGCGCCACATCGCGTCGAGCGCCGTCTTGCCCTTCTGGGCGATCTCCGCCGGGCTGGTGTGGTTGGGCAGCGTGACGGCGTCCGGCAGCTGGTCGACCACCGCGTCCTGGAGCTGGGACGGCCCCAGGACCTTGTTGTTCGCGGCGAGCTTGGCCCCGGTCAGCAGCGACTTCCGGGGCGGCGGGAAGTACTGGGCCAGTTTGGCGGCGTTGACCGGATTGGTCAGGTACGCGAGGAAGTCCTCCGCCTGCTCCGGGTGCTTGCTGGAGGAGAGCACGCCCATCCCGGCCTGACCGAGGACGGAGTACGTGCCCTTGGGGCCCGCGGGCAGCGGGTGGAGCCCGAAGTCGAACGTGCCGGTCAGCAGCGAGGCGCGGGAGACCTGCGCGACGGTGAAGGCGGAGTCGCCGGCGAAGAAGTCGGCGGTGGTGCCCGGGCCGGGCATCGCCCGGGTCTTGAACACCGCGTCGTGCAGGAAGGTGAACGCCTGCTGCATCTCGGGGCTGTCGAAGGTGCAGGTCTTGCCGTCCGCGCTCCACGCCGACGCGCCCCAGCCGGTCCACACGGTGGCCAGCGTGTTCCACGCCGTGTAGTCGAAGTCGCGAACGACGAAGCCGGCCTTGCCGGTCCTGGCATGGACGGCCGCTCCGGCGGCCGCGACCTGGTCCCAGGTCAGTGTGGCCGGATCGATCTTCTGTCCGGCTTCGGCCAGCAGGTCGGTGTTCACGTAGAGGGCGTAGGGCGAGTTGGAGAACGGGTAGGCGTACAGCGTGCCGTCGTGGCTGTACTCCGCTGTCGCGCTGTCGAGCAGGTCGTCGTACTTCCAGCCGGGAGTGGACTTGAACGTGTCGGTCAGCCCGACGAGCGCGTCGGAGGCGATGAGGTCCCGCGACAGGTCGCCCATCCAGGCGAGATCCGGGGCGTTGCCGCCGGCGATCTGTGTGGTGAGCGTCGTGTTGTAATCGGCGAACGGGAGGCTCTCGAAGGTGATCTTCGCGACATCGGGATGGTCGGCCCGATAGGCGTCGGCGATGCTGTCGAACAGCCCCAGTTGGGCTTTGTCCGAGGTCCAGACCGTCATCCGCAGTTCGACTGCCTTGTCCGAGGTGTCGGCAGCCGGCCCGGCGCAGGCGGCGCCGAGTGCGAGGACCGTCGTCAGGGCGACGGTGCCGAGCACCTTTCTGGTTCTGATCATGGGTGGTTCCCTTCGACGTGCGGGGTGGCCGGTCCGGCTCAGTAGCCGACGACCTCGGGCCAGTGAAGTTCGACGCCGGCCTCGACCAGGCGGCGTTGGAGCTGATCGACGAGTACGGGATCGGCGGCGACCTGCCGCGGGCTCAGTCCGCGGTCGAGGCAGAACGCGGTGAGTTCGCCCGCGGACTCGCCGATGTTCCATTCGACCGGGTGGAGCCGGTAGGCGCCGTTGGTGATGTGGGTGGTGCCTATGTTCTTGGCGGCGGGGATCAGGTTCTGGGTCCGGACCGGGACCAGGGCGCCCAGCGGGATCTCGAACGGCGCCGACTCGACGTCGATGTAGTTGTCGCCGCCGGTCGAGGGGTGCAGGTCGATCCGGTACATCCCCACCCCGACGGACGCGTCGAACCTGGCCGGTCCGCCGGACCCGCGGGATGTGATCGAGATGTCCTGCTCGCGCACGGTGGTCAGCGCCCTGATCCGGCGGGACTCCCGGATGTACGGAGCCTGCGCGAAGCCGTCGGTGGTTCCCACCACATCCCCGCGCAGCCGCAGTCCCGGCCACCCGCGACCGCCGTCGGGCCGGGGCGCCTCGGTCTGCAGCCAGTGGACGTAGGCCCGGGACTGCGCCTTCGCCGCGGCCAGATGCCGCGGTCGTTCGTCGGTGTCGATGATCGAGCCGCCGACGTAGTCCAGCTGCGGCCAGTTGGCCAGCACGATGTCGCTGTCGTACAGGCCGTCGGTGAAGGTCCCCCTGGCGGCGATCCGCCGGAACTGCCACAGGTCCTGGTCCCCGGCGTCGAACCGCGGATCGCCGGAGACGTCCTGCTCCGGATTGACGATCATGGTGCGCTGTTCCGGGACCAGGGTGCGCGGATTGGGCGCGGTGAACGACAGCATCGGCGCGCCCCAGTAGGGCAGTTCGAGCGAGCGCCAGTCGTCGTAGTCGTCGGGCCGGGCGATGGTGTGGTCCCCGGCGGCGTGGTCGAAGACGAAGCACCATGCGATCGACTGCACGTTGGCCGGGTCGGCGACGTCGGGAGCGCTCGGCTCGCCGGTGTCGGACCGCGCCTCGGCGCCGACGACGTACTCGGTGCCGGTCAGCGGCAGCAGGTCACCGGTCTCGGTGCCGTCCAGCACGAACTCCGCCGTGATCACGCTCTGCGCCCCGGTCCGCGGATCCACGACCGTGACCGTGCGGACCACTCCGTCCACGGTCTCGGCCGCGACCGGGACCGCGGGCTGCAGGACGGTCAGCCGGCCGCTCGACCGGTACGGTGCGAGGAGGGCGTCGATCACCGCGAGCGCCACCCGCGGCTCGTGGCACAGCCGGCTCACCCGGCCGCGCCCCGGGTTGAGTTCACGGTCCGCGCGGGCCGCCGCCGACAGCGGGTAGTGGTCCCGGTAGTAGCGGCGGATGTTCTCCCGCAGTGTCCGGTAGCGGGCGGTCACGCCGAACTGCTCCACCCAGATGTGCTCGTCCGGCGGCACCGCCTGGGACGTCAGCTGGCCGCCCAGCCACGGGTACTCCTCGGTCATCACCACCCGGTGACCGCGCTGCAGCAGCGCGAGCGCGGCCGCCACCGATCCCAGACCGCCACCTATGATCGCCACCTCTGTGGCGACGGTGTTCACGCGAGCCCCGCCGACCGGGAAACGATGGTGTCGCCTGCTTCGACCTCGGCCACCAGGAGCCGCTGGGTGTCCAGACCGGCCCACTCCCGCGGGTCGGTGTTGATCAGCTGCCGCAGCAGCTGAAGTGCTTCGGCGGCGACCTGTTTGCGCGGTACGCGGAAGCCCGTCAGCGCCCGTCCGTCGGTGCGATGGCCGCGGACCTCGCCGAGCGCGGCGACCGAGATCTCGCCCGGCACGTCCACCCCGGCGCCGGCGAGCGCGAGGACGACATCCTCGGTGAGGAAGGCGTCCTCGGCGATGATCAGCGTGGCCTCCGTGGCCCGGGCCAGCCGGGGCAGCTCGGCGACGCGCTCCTCACCGACCAGAATGAACGCCATGCGGCCCGCCGCGGAGGCGGCCTCGACCGCGCCGCGCCGGTCCCGGGCGGTGGCGGTGTCGCGGCCGCGGTGCACGTACAGGGCCTGGCGGTGTCCGCTGTCCGCGGCCAGGTCGATCACGGCGTCCGCCGGGGTGACGTAGTCGACGCCGACATACGGCACGGCCGCGGCCGTCTCGTCCCTGCGGCCGACCGCGACGAACGGGAACTGCTCGGCGACCAGCCGTTCCAGCTCGGAGCCGGCCATCTGCTGGCCGAGCAGGACGCAGCCGTCGGTGAGCCGCAGCCGGGTCTTGCGGTGGAACAGGCTGCGGGTGCCGTTCTCGACCGGCGAGGACGTGAAGAACAGCAGGTCCCAGCCGATTGCCTCGGCCGCACGTTCGATCCCGTTCAGCAGCGGGCCGTAGAAGTCGAGGCTCTCCGGGGACAGGGCTTCCTCGTAGGTGAAGACGCCGATGATCTGGTTGTCCAGGCCGGCCAGTCGGCGGGCCGCCGGGTCGGCGACGTAGGTCGCCTGTTCAAGCGCCCGCTTGACCCGCGCCCGGGTCTCTTCCGGGATGCGCACGTTCGTGCCGTCACGGTCGTTCAGCACCACCGAGACGGTGGTCTGACTGACCCCCGCGATCTCGGCGATCTCGCGCTGGGTGACCCGGCGCGGCTTCGTTGGCATCGATCCTCCGTTGTTGATAATGCGTAACTTCAGCGGCCGCTGGAGACGTTAAACCGCCGGAAACAAGAGCGCAATACCCCTTGACCAATGGGCTTTCCGATTGAGACCGTCCGTGTCACGACAGTGAAGATAGGCATTATCACGACCGTGCGTGGCCAGACAGGAGCAGACGATGACAACCCCGCATGCCGAAGGCCCCCGCCTCAGCCGTCGAGGTCTTCTCGGCGCAGCGCTCGCAGCCGGCGTCGTACTGATCGCCGATCCCACCCCCGTGACGGCGCGCGCCGCGGACGGAGATGTCACCCTGACCGCCGGCGGGATCAGCCTGCTGGCGAGCACCGGCGGCCGGCTCGCCATCCGCGACGCGGCCGGTGTCACCCGCTGCGCCGGGTCGAAGTTCCAGATCAAGGACCGGCTCACCGGCATCCACCTGTCGACCGGCGGCACCCCCGCACTGGCCACCCTGCAGGACGGGACACCAGCGATCCGGATGGATTACACCTTCGACGCGGCCGCCGGGCCGGCCACCGTCACCGGCTGGTTCAGCGTCACCACCGGGCACGCGCGGCTGGAGTGGCGGATCACCGGCGCGGACACCCTGGTGCCGGACGGCTTCCTGTTCAGCCGGGCGATCCAGGCGCCGACCGCGCCCGACGACTACATCGCGATCACCGAATGGGTCCGCGACGCCGGTGGCGGCATCCCCTACGAGGAAACCACCGGCGTCGCGCACACCTCGGCCTGGGGCAGCCTGCACGGACTGTTCCTGCTGGACCGCTCACGCCAGGCCTGGACGAACGCGACCTGGATCCACGCGCCGGGGACGGCCGACCCGGCCGGCGGGTGGACCAGCGGGGCCGACTTCTTCTTCACCGGGACCAGGCCGTCGGCCACAGCCACCATCGGCCGCGGCCGCGACATCGGCCTCGAACTGACCACCGACCGCGACTTCAACCTCTACCAGGTCCCCGGCGAGCCGATGCGGCTCACCGCCCTGATCGCGAACGGCGGCGCCGCACGAACAGCCGAACTGGAGCTGTCGGTACGCGACTTCGACGGCGCGCAGCTGGCCGCCACCACCGTGACCGGCAGCATTCCCGCGGCGGGCACCTGGCAGCACACCTTCACCGTGCCCGCGCCGGCCGCCGGCATCGTGCTCGCCGAGGCCGTCGTACGGTCCGCGGACGACGAGGCGTTCGCCCGGACCAACCTCGCGACCCTGCCGCCGTACACTTACCAGGCCGGTACGGACAGCATGTTCGGGATCGCCAACTACCCGTGGCTGCAACGGCCGAGCGCCGACGCGCTGCTCGATCTCTGGCAGCGGGCCGGCATCTCGCTCGTCCGTATCGCCTACGACGGCGGCCCGGGCCTGCCGCCCTCGGCGTTCGACGCGCGGGGCATGCGCCACAACATCGAACTGCAACCGTCGCTCGAAGCGAGCGACACCGAGGCCGCAGCCTGGGCGGCCGACAAGCTGGCCGTGGCGCAAGGGGCCGGAGCAGGCTACTTCGAGGTCGGCAACGAACTGAACCGGCCGTTCAACACCGGAGCAGCCGCCCAGGCATACCTGGACAAGGCACTGCGCCCGGTCTTCGACCGGCGGGCCGCGACCGGCGCCGCCGTCAAGCTGATGAACAACGGGCTCGCCGGGATGGACAAGCCCTGGGTGGAGAACTTCATCGCCGCCGGCGGCTGGGACCTGATCGACGCGTTCGCCTATCACCCCGGCCGCGGCAACTTCACCCCGGACTACATACCGCCGGGCGACGACTGGGGCACCGGCGCCGAAGGCACGTACTGGAACTTCTACGGCGGCCTGAAGCAACTGAAGACGCTGATGGCGCAGCACGGCGAGAAGGAGATCTGGCTGACCGAGGCATACGCGCCGACGAAACCGAACAGCTGGTGGCACGACACCTATCGGCACGCCGCCGAGAACGTCCTGCTCACCCTGGCACTGGCGAAAGCCGAAGGCGTCACCTGCGTGTGCTGGTACCAGTTCCACGACGGCGTGCTGGGCATGCCGCAGATCGCCGATCCGGACAACGTCGAATACCACTACGGGCTGATGAACCGCGATCTCAGCCCGAAGCCGTCGCTCCTGGCGTACGCGACCGCGGCCCGCGTACTCGATCGGGCCACCTTCCGGGGCCGGCTGGCCTTCCCCGACCCGCAGACCTTCGGCCTGTGGTTCGACACACCCGACGGCCCGGCGGTCGTGCTGTGGAACCGGGCCGACGGGTACCTGCTGAACACCTCCGGCGGGCGCACCGACGGGCACTTCCCCGCCCCTGAGGTCTGGGTCGACCCCTGGCCGACCAAGACCCACCTCACCGTCACCGCCGGCAGCACCGTACGCCGGCTGGACGCCATCGGGCGCAGCCGGCAGCTGTCACCGGCCCAGGGCCGGGTGACCCTCACACTCGACGGCGCACCACGCATCTTCTACGGCCTGACACCACTGGCCGAGTCCGGCACCAACACACTGGCCGGCTGCCGACTGCGCGACCGCGCGCCGAAGTGACCGCGATGACATCCTCGTGGTGCCCTGAGGCGCGCCGGCTCCGCGGGCCCGGCGACCAGCCGTCGCAGCCGCCCGGACCACCCGGACCGCCCGGGAGTCGTTCCGCAACGTAATCGTCCCGCCCCGCGCCGGGCATCGTCACCACCGCGGCCATCACTTTCATCATGGCCTCGGCGATCACAACGCCGCTCTGCCGACGCCGTGCCGACGGCCGGACCGTCGCCGGACCGGCCGCCAGCACGGTGAAGCAGCCGCCCCACACCCCTGCGCCCAAGGAGCAATCAGCCGCATGTCCGTTCCCGGTACCTCACCCTGGTGGCGCAGCGCCGTCATCTACCAGGTCTACATCCGCAGTTTCGCCGACCACGACGGCGACGGCGTCGGCGACATCGCCGGCATCCGCTCGCGTCTGCCGTATCTCCAGTCGCTCGGCGTGGACGCCATCTGGATCAACCCCTGGTACAAGTCGCCGATGGCCGACCACGGTTACGACGTGGCCGACTACCGCGCCATCGATGAGCTGTTCGGCACCGTGGCCGATGCCGAGCAGCTCATCGCAGAGGCGCACCGGCACGGGATCCGCGTCATCCCCGACATCGTCCCGAACCACACCTCCGACCGGCACGCCTGGTTCCAGGCGGCCCTGGCCTCGGGCCCCGGCAGCCCGGAGCGCGAGCGGTACATCTTCCGGCCCGGCCGCGGCCCCGACAACACCCGGCCGCCCAACAACTGGATCTCCGAATTCGGCGGCCCGGCCTGGACCCGGCTGCCCGACGGAGACTGGTACCTGCACCTGTTCGCCCCTGAGCAGCCCGACCTCAACTGGAACCACCCCGACGTCCACGCCGAGTTCGAAGCCGTCCTGCGGTACTGGTTCGGCCGGGGCGTGGACGGCTTCCGCATCGACGTCGCCCACGGCCTCGTCAAGGACCCCGACCTGCCCGACCTGCCACCCCGACCGGACACGGCGGCCCAAGAGCCCCGGCAGCACCTCGACCACCCGCACTGGGACCGCGACGGGGTGCACGACATCTTCCGTGCCTGGCGCAAGGTCGCCGACGAGTTCGAGGGTGACCGGTGCTTCGTCGCCGAAGCCTGGGCGGACACCCCCGAACGCCTCGCCGCCTACGTCCGAGAAGACGCCCTGCACACCGCGTTCAACTTCGACTTCCTCATGGCCGACTGGAACCCCCAGGACCTGCGCACGGTCATCGACGACTCCCTCACCATGCTCGGCGCCGTCGGCGCACCCGCCACCTGGGTCCTCTCCAACCACGACGTCAAACGCCACCCCAGCCGCTACGGCCGCAAAGCCGCCAAGCGCTGGGCCGCCGGCGAGCGCTACGAACCCGGCGGCCCCCTGGACCTGCCCCTGGGCACACGCCGCGCCCGCGCCGCCGCCCTCCTCACCCTCGCCCTCCCCGGCGGCGCCTACATCTACCAGGGCGAGGAACTCGGCCTCCCCGAAGTCGAGGACCTGCCCGACGACGCCCTGCAGGACCCCATCTGGGAACGCTCCGGACACACCGACACCGGCCGCGACGGCTGCCGGGTGCCCATCCCCTGGTCCGGACAGCACCCGCCGTTCGGTTTCAGCCCCGACAACGCCACCGTCACACCCTGGCTGCCCCAGCCCGCCGACTGGAACGGGCTCACCGTCGAGGCACAGACCGGCGACCCGACCTCCGTGCTGGAGCTCTACCGCGCCGCCCTGCACCTGCGCCGCGCACACCCCGCCCTCGGCGACGGCACCCTCACCTGGCTGGACACGCCACCCGGCGTCCTCGCCTTCCACCGCGACCCCGGCTTCCTCTGCGTGGTCAACCTCTCCGCCACCCCCTACCCGCTCCCCGACCACACATCCGTCCTCCTCTCCAGCGCCTCTGTCGAGAACGGAACGCTGGCGACGGATCACGCGGTCTGGCTCGACGTCTAGAGAGCCGCGGCGCGGGCACCGGGCCGCGTGTCCGCACCGCAGGGTTCCCGCGTCCGCCGGGGCTCGTCAGGGCGTTACGCGCAGCCCGTGAGCCGCGTTGCCGGGCTCGGCGTCAACGACGTGATGAGCCACTGCGACACCGCGCTGCTGCGGCTCGGGGACCGTTGCGCAGTCTTTCCGGTCTACGTCGGGCTGGTGGTCCTCGCCCACGGCCACCCGGGTGGCCGTGGGCGCTGATCGGCTCAGCGAGTGGCCGCATAGCTCAGATCGTGGGCCGTCAGGGACGAGGGGATCAGCCGCAGCCACACCGTGCCGCGCTGATCGGGATCATCATGCAGGTAGCGGACGAAGCGTGAATCCCAGCGGGACTCATTCGTGCCCAGATAACGGACCAACTTGCGGCGCCCACGCGGGACGTCGAAAGGAACGAGTTCGGCGCAGCCACGGGCAATGACCTGTCGGACAAGCCCCGTAGCGATGTCACATACGTCCACCACAAGAGCGGTCTGCGGATCCGCGCTCACCCGGTGAAACAGCTTGGTCCACGGCCCGGTCAGAACCCAGAAGGCGCTCTCCTCCCACAGAAACCACACAGGCCACACGCTCGGTCCCTCGGTAGCGATGCGCGCGGTGAGCGGCTGGCTGAGGAAGACATCAACGTCAAAGGGAGGAGGCGTCACGTCTCCATGCTCGTGCTTCCAAACACCGCCGAACACCCCGACCTTCGGCCCAGGCCGAGTCATCGGCATACCTGATACATCCTGGTTGATCCTGACAGATCCTGGTAGATAAGGAACAAGCTACGAGCCTGATGCTGTCGGGGCCGTGCGAATGCTGCGCCTCGACCAGGTTGACCGCGATGGCGCCAGGGCGTGCTGGACGTGAGTACGCGGGTGTGGTGAGTCGGTGGCCGCCGCGGTGTTCATGGACGGTGAGCGACAGCGCCTTCATTGCGGCGTGGGCCCCGGCCGCGCCCCGGGCCGGGGGCGCCGCGGGCAGGGGGTCGGCCAGGGGGGGGGAGACCGGGTACGCACAGACACACCCGAAGAGGCGGCCATATTCCACGCGGCTCTGTCCGCAATTCCGTGAATCCCCAGGTCAGGGAAGGGAACGAAGGATCGTTTCAGCAGCGTGTTTCCTGCCGTGGCGAGCAAGACGGTTGAGGCTGTGCTGTCTCCCGGGATCGATGTGCGAGTGGAGCGCGTCAGCAACTCCTCCGCCGTCCTGGTGGTGGGGGCGGTGTCCACCGGTCGGCGGGGCCGGTGCCCGGGCTGCCGGAAGCAGGCGAGACGCGCGCACCGTACGTATCAACGAATTTTGGACGAGAGGCCGTTGGGCAGCCGTCAGATCATGGTGCGGCTTCGGGTACGGCGGTTCTTCTGCGACCGGAGGAGCTCTGTTCCCGCCGGACGTCCGTCGAGCAGGTCGTCGGTCTGAGCGAGCGGTACCGCCGGTCGAGCGTCGGGTTGACGGAGTGGCTGCGGTCGGTCGCGGTGCGGCTGTGCGGCTGTGCGGCTGTGCCGGAGGTTACGGCTGGCCGCGGGCCGGACCCGGCTCCGGAGCCTCCTGACGGCACCATCGGCTCGGAGACGTTCGCGGCCTGGCTCGGGGAACATCCCGGTGCGGAGATCATCTGCCGCGACCGGGCCTGTCCGCCGCAGTGGAGAGGGCCTGTCACCGGCACCGCGACTGCCCGCGCAAACACGCCGAGCCGGAGCCGGAGGCGACAGTGCCGGAACCGGTCCCGATGCAACTGCCGGTACCGGAGATGCCCCGCACGCAGATCATCGAGCGGAACCGTCACCGCTACGAGGACATCCACCGCCTGGCGGACAGGGGCTGGACGATCAGCGCCATCGTCCGCCGTCTGAACCTCGACCGCAAGACCGTGCGCCGCTTCCGCGACGCCGCCCTCGCGCCGACCCTGCGCGGCCGGCGCGGGCCCGCGAGCCGGGGCTGGTCCCGTCCGACGACATAGCGTCGGCGGGCTTCCTCAAGGAGACCGCCCGCCGAGCCGAGCCCGGTCCGGCGGTCCGCGTGATCCGCGACGACCTCCCCGCCCGAAAGGCGTCCGTGGTCCGCACATGGCCGTATCAGGCCGAGCGCGCCCCGTCAGGCGACAAGGGCCACGCAAGGGCTTGACGGCGCGAAGGGCTACTTCTACGTTCCTCTCACCGCCATCACCATCAGCAGAACTCCCCGGAATCATTCGCTCTGGAGTCCGCAATGAAGAGGGATCTTCCCGCATGCGCCCTACCATGGGAGCGCTCCCATTCGCATTTCCCTCTCCTCACGTAGTTGCCGGGGCGCGCAGATCGACGACGACGTTCAGAAGGAGGAGGAATGACGTTACGCCGAGATGAATCCACGCCCGGCGGGCCGGGATCTCCAAGTCGGAGGTCTGTTCTGGCCACGATGGGAGCCCTGCCGGTTCTTGTGACCGCGACGTCGGCCGCGACGGCCTCCGGGGTACCTTCCGCGGCGGCCGCCGACGTGGTCGTCGACCCGTCGGCCGTGCGGCAGACGATTCGCGGCTTCGGCGGAATGAACCACACGGTCTGGATCAGCGACCTGACGCCGGCCCAGAGGGACACGGCATTCGGCAACGGCGAGGGGCAGTTGGGGTTCTCCGTGCTGAGGATTCCCGTCCACGAGGACCGCGCGAACTGGAGCCGCGAGGTGGCGACGGCGAGGCGGGCTGCCGAGCTCGGCGCGACCGTCATCGCGTCGCCGTGGAATCCGCCCACCCAGATGGTCGAGATCTTCGTCCGCGGCAGTCAGACCGACGCGAGGCGACTCCGGTACGACATGTACGGCGCCTACGCGCAGCACCTGAACGACTTCGTCGGGTTCATGAGGAACAACGGGGTGAATCTTTATGCCATCTCGCTGCAGAACGAGCCCGACTACGCGCACGACTGGACGTGGTGGACCCCTGCCGAGATGATCCGCTTCCTGCGCGAGAACGCCGGCTCGATCAGCACCAAAGTCATCGCCCCGGAGTCCTTCCAGTACGTGAAGAGCTTCTCGGACCCGATCCTCAACAACTCCCAAGCACTCGCCAACCTGGACATTCTCGGGGCCCACCTCTACGGCACGCAGTACCAGAACTTCCCCTACCCCCTCTTCAAGCAACAGGGCGGAGGCAAGGAGCTCTGGATGACCGAGGTCTACCATCCCAACAGCAGCGACTCGGCCGACCTCTGGCCCCAGGCGCTCGATGTGGGAGAACACATGCACCGCGCCCTGGTGGAAGCCGAGTTCCAGGCATACGTGTGGTGGTACATCCGCCGAGGCTACGGGCCCATGCGGGAGGACGGTCGCATCAGCAAACGTGGCGCCAACATGGCCCACTTCTCGAAGTTCGTCCGCCCAGGACATGTACGGATCGAGGCAACCTCGAATCCGCAGTCGAACGTCTACACCTCGGCGTACAAGGGTGGCGGCTCCCAGATCGTCATCGTCGCCATCAACAAGGGCGCATCACCGCTGAGTCAGTCGTTCGCCCTGCGCAACAACAGCTCATCCGGCGTGTCGTCCTGGCTGACGGACGCAAGCAGCAACCTCGCCCCCCAGGGCAGGATCAGCATGTCCAACGGTTCCTTCACAGGCCGGCTTCCCGCTCGAAGCGTGACCACCTTCGTGACCGGTTAGCACTCCAGTCGCGCTTCTCCATTTGTCCTGGTCACAGGGTCTTCTGGGAGTCCAATGGGCTGACGCTCCGTGAGGCTGGCCGTGGTTCGTGACTCACCCGATCGGGGTGCGTGCGGCGCCGGTAGTGGCGGCGTCGGCCGGAGATCGTTGAGGTGTGCGAGGGGGATCTGGGCGGAGCCGTACCACGAGATGGCCTCCAGTTTACTGCCCGGGTCTTGGCTTCCTGAGCGGCACTGGATTGCGTACCCCTTGGTGGTCCACGTGAGCAGCAGCCGCCAGCTCTCAGCGCCCTCGTGCGTGGGGAAGACGGGGAACGCCAGCGTCTCGCTCATCGTCCGTTCCAGCGCGGCACAATCACGGTGTGCCTGCCCTGAGTCGTCCATGCCGCGCCCGGCCGCGCTGAGGTCGGCCTCCAAGCGCTTCAGAAGACCGGTACCGCCTCCGTCGTACCAGGCCACGACTCGCGCCCGGGTGCGGGCGTCGTACCGGGGCGGTTCCGGCGGCTGCCTTATCGGCCACCGGCCAAGTGGGTGGGGCCCCATTTCACCCGTCGGACCTTCGCCGATACCGGCGAGCGGATCGGTGATGAAGAACGCGATCATCATCAGGAAGCCCACAGTCAGGGCACGCCTCGTTCTCGGCGCGCGATGGACACCGGCCGGCCCACGGCGCGGGTCGTCTCCAGCCGACACGGCCGGCGAGAGCTCCAGGGGCTCGGGTTTGCGGCGCGGGCGTATGGCGATCAAGGTGGCGATGACGAGCGGGGTCGCCAGATATGCCAGCGATCTGACCACGCCCTGTGGGAGCGTACCGTTCTCCAGCCACAAGATCACCGTGATCAGAAGTGTCAGGTACGCGGCAATAAAGAGAAGGAGCTGTAATTTGGTGCCTCCCTTGTCCGCCACCGGAGGGCAGGTCAGCGTGTGGTGACGCTCGGCCCAGTTCGGGTGTGAGCGCCAGATGCGGGTGAGTCGTGCCATCGTGGCACCGGACGCGCGGCTCGGCCGCTGCGCGCCCCACACCGACGGGTCGGCCCCGCACATCACCGCGTCGTGGTCGGCGACCAGTTCACGGTGCCGCAGAATGTCCGCGCGAGCCAGGTACGTCTGCACCACCAGCCCGGCGGCCAGAGCGAACGACGCAGGGCCCGGTGCACCGCCATCCCAGTACACACGTTCCGTTCCCAGCAGGCTCTCCTGGAACAACAGCCACCCGTTCAGCAGGAGATACGGACCGAGCACCAGCGCCAGGAAGACCCGCCACAGGGCCACCGTGAGATACGCGAGGTCGACGTCGCGGTTGCGCACATGCGCCAGCTCGTGGAGTACGACGGCGTCGAACTGGCCCGGGTCGGTCGACCTGCGCACCAGCAGACCCGCGTGCAGGCAGACCGTGTAGCGTCCCGCTCGGCCGAAGGCGACCGCTCCGGCCGACATCGCCCGGGGATTGACCACGAACGTCGGGGCACTGGTGGAAGGCACACCGGCTTGCCGCACCAGCCCGGCGAGGTGGCTCGCCAGAGGTTCTCGGCCGCGCGGCGCGCCGGGCGGGCCTGTGACGGCCGCCGTCCTCGACGCGCCGGCGGCGAGCAGGAGAGGGAGCCGCCCACGGCGCAGTTTCCAGTGCGGCAGCCGCCAGTACAGGGTCAGTGCGGCCGCGGACACGAGGCAGGTGTACCAGAACGACGCGTACACCGCGGTCCGGGCCGCGCCCGACCGGCACCCGGCCAGGCCCTCGTGGAACTGGACCGCGAGCAGAGCGCGCCATGCCGGTGTGTGCACGTCCACTCCCGCCTCCGCCGCACAGTGCGGGAGCGACGTGAGGGAGAGGAGGGTCAGCACCGATGCGCCCAGGAGCACGGTGCTGCTCGCCAGCAGCACCATGACCAGCAGGAGAAATCTTCGGGTCGAGGCGCGCCCTGTGAGGTCCCGTGACTCGACGGAGATCAACGCTGCGGCCCCTCTCCACTGTGTCAGTTCGCTGCTTGCCCGTCACTTTGCTGCGACTGCGACTGAGACTCCGGGTCCGGGTCCTGCTCGGACGGTCGGCCGCGTGCCAGCCGAGCGACGACGGCGTCCGCCAGACGCCGCGACTCGTCGGTACCGATGCCGGCTTCGGCCGCCTGCTCGCGTATACGCCGGTGCACAGCATCCAACTCGTCACCGGTCAGCGTCGGTTCCGCGAGAGACTCCTGCCCCCGGGACCGCCGCCGGAACAACCGGCGTGCGCGCGCAACGATGCCGTCCACGGTGGTCCCGACCCCACGAGAGACGAATTCATTGATGACGAGCCATACGATGGGAGTGACCAGAGGGGTGACTTCGGTGAGCCCGAAGCCGAGGCCCTCCTCGCCCCTTCCGCGTCCCGCTAGTGCCGCTGTGGTCTGAGCATCATCCAGCGGCTCCAGAGCGTCCAGGATTATCAACTCATGCGGGGCTTGGTCGGCCACGATGTCCCTGACAAGCGAACGCATTGCCGTGTCCATAACAGTGATGCTACTGAACTCGACTGGGTGGTGTCGGGCTTTTCGCCCAACAGCGTCCGCCGCCGGACGACGAGCCGGCATGCCGCTGCTCGATGGGCAGACCGCACGAACCAAGGCTGCTCGTACGCCTCACGTGCGCCCCTGACCGCGTCCTCGTGGTGCAGGTGCTCGACGACGAAGCCACGGATGTCGTCGCGTACCGCGTCGGCGTCCCACCCGGCCCTCGACAGCAGGTGCTGCAGACCGTACGGGGTAGCGTCCCCGGTCTGCTCGGCGAGCGTCCGGCAGTTCTTGCGCGGCAGGTCCGACACCAGTCCGAACACGAACGCCCGTGCCCGGAGCCGTGGTTCCACCTGGCCGAACCGTCCCGCGATCCGGCCCGTCCAGAACCTCGAACGCTTCCTGTCGGCGGGCAGGATCTACGCTGCGACCTGCGGCCACCGCCCGATCTCCTGTCTTCACACACCAGCACGCAACCGCGTCGCACACGCCCCTGCTGTGTGAACACGAGCCCGTCGCGTCCGGCGAATCCCGCCGGTGTTACGCCCGCGGTTCCTCCTGGCGTCGACGGCTCGGCACCCAGGTAGGCGCTGCCCCGGATTGCCGGCAGCGACCAGCAGGTCAAGGTCGATGGCTCCGGGGCGAGACAGCGTGACGGCGGTGGTGGCGGCCGGGTCGGCACCACCTGCGGTCACCGCATCACCCCATCGTTCTCTCCCGGGCTGCCGGATCCAGGACCGGCCTTCGGAGACGGGTCGTGGTCGCGGACATAGACGGTGACTCGCGCCCCGTTGACATGAGTCGTTCCGTACTCACGGAAGTGGCGCCGCAGGGTGCTTGTTTTGGCGTCCTCCTGCGGGTTGGTCGGCGAGTGCGCACCGGCCGGGTCGCGGACCGCGACGATCCGGTCGAATTCCAGCATGCGTGCCGCAATGTCCTGGGCCGGAAGCTCGACACCTGCAAGTGTGTTCGATGAAACGGGGTCCTGTGCCAGGGCCAGATCCGTCAGGAACCGGGTGTCCTCGGGGTTGGCCTCGGTCCAGACCCGGTGGCGTCCGGAGAGATAGAGCAGCCCGTCACCGGGACGGCCTTCCTCGCGTACGGTGGCACCGATCGCGATGACGTCAGTGCTGCGGCTCTGGGGCGTCCTCAGCGAAAGGCTCGGAGGGACGAGCGCGGCCAGTACGGCAACCGCCGCGATCCACGCCTTGCGAGAAGACCGCTGCAGCCGGTGGAAGTAATCCATCCAGGCGCCCAGCAGCAACGCAATTCCGATACTGCTGTAGAGCACATACCGGTCGACGAAAAGGGGCTTGACCGGTGAGACGATCAGCAGCAGAAGGCCCGGCAGCACAAGTATCGGCAGAGCCAGCGCGGGAAGCCGCACGGGCCCCCTCACCCCCAGGGGCGCCCGGGCACACGCCACGCCCACGACCGCCACGGCCAGGAAACCAAGAAGCCCCACCAGTCCGGGCCAGCCGATCCAGGACACCTGCCCCGACTGCCCCGCACTGGAGATGGCGAGCGGCAACAGCCCGGCCGCAACGCCCGCGGCAGTCACACTCCACGCCCTCAGCACCGGTCGCGGAACACGGGAGGCGACCAGTGTGACGCCGTGTGCGACCAGGGCGAGGACCGCGAACTCATGGAGCAGACAGGCCAGCAGCATGGTGGAGCCATAGACCGCCCACCGCCACCGGGCGCGATGCTGGACGCTGACCACGAGCGCATAGGTGGCCCAGGTGACCAGGGCACACACCATGGCGTACGAGCGGCCTTCCTGCGCGTACCGCTGGATCTGGGGAAGGAGCGGAAACACCAGCCCGGCCAGCAGCCCGGCACGGGGTCCCGCCAGGCGCAGCCCCAGAAGCCCGACTCCGCTCGCCGCCACGGACATGGCCAGCACGGACGGCAGCCGCAACGTCAGCAGCCCCCCGCCGAAGAGGCCGAAGATCTCATGCATCACGGCGTAGTAAAGGGCATGGACCAGGTCAACATTCTGGGCGGTGAGCCATATCTGCGAAAGATCGCGGTGCGCGAGCTGGTAGGTGACGGCCTCGTCCCCCCACATACTGTTGTCCCTGCGGACACCCCAGAGCCCTAGAGCGATGGTCAGCGACAAGGGCGCGATGACGACAGCGGTTTTGGCCGGGCTGCATGCTTGTCCACGGGCGGGTTCGGGCGGGGAAGCTGTCCTGGCCGTGGCGGGGGCGTGTTCGTCAAGGGACATCGGTGACAGGGCCTTTCAGCGGTGGCGAGGACTCTCCGCCAGCGTGCCCGGGGCTCGTTGACCGGTTGCTGATCCAACCTGATCGGCCGATCAGGAAGGCGGGCTCGCGGTGTGCGAGGCTGCATCACATGCGC
>NZ_JBHYZP010000036.1:0-106822 GCF_042752355.1 Streptomyces sp. NPDC059255 | reverse complement strand
GGTTGATAGGCCAGATGTGGAAGACCGGTAACGGTTGGAGCTGACTGGTACTAATAGGCCGAGGGCTTGTCCTCAGTTGCTCGCGTCCACTGTGTTAGTTCTGAAGTAACGAACAGCTGTGTCAGTTCCGGTGTTCAACTTCATAGTGTTTCGGTGGTCATTGCGTGAGGGAAACGCCCGGTTACATTCCGAACCCGGAAGCTAAGCCTCACAGCGCCGATGGTACTGCAGGGGGGACCCTGTGGGAGAGTAGGACGCCGCCGAACAATTATTGTGGGAATGCCCCGCACCGTATGGTGCGGGGCATTTCTGCGTTCAGGGGTCATGCAGGGGGCTCTCAGGGGCCGTTTTAGGCTCGGTGGTATGCGCTACGAACTCGTCATCTTCGACAACGACGGTGTCCTTGTCGACAGTGAACGGCTCTCCAACACCATCCTGGCCGGCTATCTCACCGAGCTGGGCCACCCCACCTCCTACGAGGACTCCCTGCGGGACTTCATGGGGGCCGCCGTGCATCGCGTCCACGATCTCGTTCACGCGCGGACCGGGCAGCGGCTGCCCGAGGATTTCGACGAGGTGCTGCACTCCCGGGTCTTCGCCGCCTTCGAGCGGGAGTTGACGCCGGTCGACGGTGTGGTCGAGGTGATCGAGAAGCTGGCCGCCGACGGCGTGCCGTACTGCCTCGCCTCCTCCGGGAGCCATGAGCGCATCCGTGTCGGGCACCGGAAGACCGGCCTCGACCGGTGGTTCCCGGGCAACGTCGTCTTCAGCGCCGAGGACGTCGGGCGCGGGAAGCCGGCGCCGGATCTCTTTCTGCACGCCGCCGAGCGGATGGGGGCCGACCCCGGGCGGTGTGCCGTCGTCGAGGACAGCCCCCTCGGGGTCCAGGCCGCGCGGGCCGCCGGCATGGACGTGTACGCGTTCACGGCGATGACGCCCGCCGGGAAACCGGCCGGGGCCACCGGGTACTTCGCCAGGATGGCCGAGCTGCTGGGATTGCTTGGCCGATCCGTTGCCTGATCCACCTACCCATGGGTAGTGGAGCGTCCTACGCTGTCCGGCCATGACAGATGTGCGTATGCGGCACGGTCGGTTCGCCCTGGGGCTCAGCTTCTTCGTCCAGGGGGTGAGCTTCGCCCTTCTGGTGACGCGTATCCCCGCCATCCAGGACCGGTACGGGATATCCGACGGTCTCCTCCCGCTCTTCCTCGCCGCCGTGCCCGTGCTGGCCGGTGTCGGCAGCGTCGCCACCGAGAAGGTGGTCGCACGGGTCCGGCCGGGGCTCGTGCTGCGCTGGGCACAGCCCGTCGTGCTGCTGGCCCTGCTCGGTGTCGGGGCCGGTGACACCGTCTGGCAGCTCGCGGTCGCGCTCGGGGCGTTCGGGCTCTCCGTCGGTGCGCTGGACGCGTCGATGAACATGCTCGGCGTCAGCCTCCAGCGGTCGTACGGGCGCAGCATCATGCTCGGCTTCCACGCGGCGTTCAGCCTCGGCGGGATCGCCGGGGCCTCGCTGGCCTGGGCGGGGGCGCACTGGCACCTTTCGCTGCTCGTGTCGTATCTGCCGGTCGTCGTGGTGCTGTTGCCGGCCGCGCTCGTCGGATCCCGCTGGTATGTGGATGCCGGGGAGGAAGAAGAAGCGGAGGGAACGGACGGCGAGAGGGCGGCGGGGGATCGTACGCCGGTGGCTTTTCGGGTGCTGCTGCCGCTCTGCCTGGTGATGTGCTTCGCGTACATCGGTGACTCCACCGTCTCCAACTGGAGTGCCAAGTACCTCCAGGACGTGCTGGGCAGCTCGGAGGAGCTCGCGACCGTTCCGTACAACGCTTATATGGTCACCACTCTGCTGGGGCGCGCGGTCGGGGATCTCGGGGTGCGGCGGTTCGGGTCCGTGGTGGTCGTGCGGAGCGGATCCGTGCTGGCGGGGGCCGGGTTCGCGGTGGTGGCGGTGGCGCCGGGGGCGTGGGTGGGGATCCTCGGGTTCACGCTGCTGGGGCTCGGGTTGTGTGTGCTTGTGCCGCAGACGTTCGCGGCGGCCGGGCGGCTGTTCCCGGGGGCGAGTGACGCGGCCGTGGCCCGGCTCAATGTCTTCAATTACGTGGGGTTCCTGGTCGGGTCGCCGCTGGTGGGGGCGTTGGGCGAGGCGTGGAACTACCGGGGGGCGATGCTCGTGCCGATGGTGATGGTCCTCGTGACACTGGTGTACGCCCGCTCGTTCGCGGCGGAGGAGGACCGATACGGTGGCGGGCATGAGCGGCCGCGCACAGTTGATGTGGGATGACGCAGTCACGGCGTACGACTTCGGGCCCAGCCACCCGATGGATCCGGTCCGGCTGGCCCTGACGATGGGGTTGGTGCGGGCGTACGAGCTGGACAGAGCGGTGGACGTCGTCGCGGCGCCGCCCGCCGGGGACTCGACGCTGCGGCTCGTCCACCGGCAGGAGTACGTGGACGCGGTGCGGCGTGCCTCGCGCGACCCGCGGGCCGCCGAGATGTCGTACGGGCTCGGTACGGCGGACGATCCGGCCTTCGCGGGGATGCACGAGGCATCGGCGCTGATCGCGGGGCAGTCGGTGGGCGCGGCGGAGGCGCTGTGGGGCGGGGAGTGCGCGCACGCGGTGAACTTCGCGGGTGGGCTGCACCACGCGATGCCGGGGGCGGCGTCCGGGTTCTGCATCTACAACGACGCGGCGCTGGCGATCGCGCGGCTGCTGGAGCTGGGTGCGGAACGGGTCGCGTACGTGGATGTGGACGTGCATCACGGGGACGGTGTGCAGGCGGCGTTCTGGGAGGACCCGCGGGTGCTGACGGTGTCGTTGCACGAGCATCCCCGGACGCTCTTCCCGGCGACCGGCTGGCCGGAGGAGACCGGCGCCGGTGCGGGTGAGGGCGGTGCGGTCAATGTGGCGCTGCCGGCGGGGACGGGGGACGAGGGGTGGCTGCGGGCGTTCCACGCGGTGGTGCCGGAACTGCTGGCGGACTTCCGGCCGCAGGTGCTGGTGACGCAGCACGGCGCGGACACGCACTTCGAGGATCCGCTCGCGCATCTCGCGGTGTCGCTGGACGCGCAGCGTGCGGTGCAGGCGTCCTGCCACGATCTGGCGCACGAGTACGTGGACGGCGGGCGGTGGCTGGCGCTCGGCGGGGGCGGGTACGCGGTGGTCGACGTGGTGCCGCGGTCCTGGACCCATCTGGTGGGGATCGCGGCGCACGAGCCGGTCGATCCGCTGTCGGAGCCGCCGGAGTCGTGGCGGCACGAGGTGTACGCGCGGACGCGGCAGCGGGGTCCGGGGCGGATGACGGACGGGCGGACGCCGGCCTGGCGGTCGTGGGAGTCGGGGTACGACCCGGCGGACCGGCTGGACCAGGCGGTGCTGGCGACGCGTAAGGCGGTGTTCCCGCTGCGGGGACTGCTGGCGTGAGCCGTGGCGGCGGTCCGTAGTGGTCGTTACGCCAACCGTGCGGTGTCGGAGGGGTTCCCGCCCGGCGGGGCGGGCAAGGCGGCAGCATCGGTGGGGTGTTGAGCACCGGTGCCCTGCGGGCGCATCTTCTGGCGGCCAGGCTGGCCGGTCCTGTGGCGACCTCGCGGGAGGAGAGCCTGCGCAGTTACCGTCTTTTCGCCGCGCGGGATCCGCGGGTGACGATCGGAATCGATCCTGAATGGGCATGGGATGAGCGGGACTTGCTCCGTCTCATGGCCGACAAGTGCGGGGTGTCGGGCGATTCCGATCACGTGTCGGGGCCTGATGTGATTGATCCGGAGCTGACGCTGACGGCGCTGTCGGCTTTCGCGGATCGGCTGGGTGAGGCGGCGGCGCGGCGGATTCCGGTGCTGCTGGGTACGGGGCATCCGCACCGACTGCTCGGGTTCTACGCGGGATTGGCAGACGCTTTGTCGGCGGCGGGATGTCTCGTCCTCACCCCGGCGCAGGGGCGATGTATCGACATAACGACCCGGTTCGGGGTACGCACGTACAACCTCGACTACGTACGGGGAGTCGCTCTGGTGCGGGAACCGGGCGTGCCGTGCGCGGGGCGTGAGACCGGCGCACACACCCACTCGCCGCTGCCGGTCCGGGCCGTTCTGGATGCTCTGGTGGAGGCAGGAGGGCCCCTTCCGGGACTGGTCGTCGGGGACCACGGATGGGTCTGCGGGGCAGGTCAGCTCGGTTTTGAGGCCATCGGCCTGGCGGACACGGACGATCCCGCGCTCTTCGTCGGGGAGGCGGAGGGGCGGGTGTCGGTGGCCGTCCCGCTCGATGACGCGGTGCGGTCCGATTACTACCTGCCGCTTACTCGCTATGTACTCAATCGGGCGTGTCTGTCACAGTAGGCGGCCGGAGGCTGCTCCTCTTCCCCACTCGCATCACCCGCCCCTAGTCTGGGATGTGAGCGCACAGCGACGAAGAGTTACCGGAGGGGAAGCCGGTGGCCGTCGGGTGCGGAAGGTACAGGTGGATCATGGTTGCTGGCGAGAGGCCTCTCAACGAGGTCAAGTTCCTTACCGTGGCGGAGGTCGCCTCGGTGATGCGAGTGTCGAAGATGACCGTGTACCGCTTGGTGCACAGCGGTCATCTGCCGGCGATCCGGGTGGGCAGGTCCTTCCGGGTTCCGGAGCAAGCGGTTCACGAGTACCTCCGCGAGTCCTTTGTGGGGGTCGAGTCCGCGTAGTACCCGTGACCGGCGGTGTTCTGTCCTCCAGGGCTTGTCGGAGGGCGAATACCGCCGGGAGGGGGGACTCGGTTTTCCCTCGGATTACGTCCCTCACTCGGCGGCGGGTAGGCTAGGCCGACGTAGGTCGTGTGGGCCCAGACGCCCCGCACCGAGTGAAGAGAAGTGAGCGAGGGTAGTCGTGGGCTCTGTTATCAAGAAGCGGCGTAAGCGGATGGCCAAGAAGAAGCACCGCAAGCTGCTCAAGCGCACCCGCGTTCAGCGTCGCAACAAGAAGTAAGTGCGATAGCTGTACGCGCATTCGTGGCCCTTTCACCGACATGGTGAGAGGGCCACGGTTGTTTCCCGGCGTCCTCCGCACGTGGCTGTCCGTCGGTCGAATGGGCGCGTGGCGCGTCCTCCGGTCGTCACATCGTGACGGCGACCCGCTACGGTGACGTGGCAGACCCAGTGGGAACACCAGTGGGAACAGGGGAAGGCGCTGATCTTGGGCAAGGTCGTGCTCGTGACCGGGGCGGCCCGGCAGCTCGGCGGCCGTTTCGTACGGCGTGTGCAACGGGAGTCCGGA
This sequence comes from Streptomyces sp. NPDC059255, assembly GCF_042752355.1. NCBI lineage: Bacteria > Bacillati > Actinomycetota > Actinomycetes > Kitasatosporales > Streptomycetaceae > Streptomyces > Streptomyces sp. NPDC059255. Next base: position 101,586 of record NZ_JBHYZP010000036.1, on the reverse strand, counting down.
GTGGACCGGGTGATCGCCGTGGACGCGGTGACCCCGGGGCACGGACTGGGCGAGGCGGAGTTCGTCCGGGCGGACATCCGCAGACCTGCGATCGCGCGGGTCCTCGCCGAGCACGCGGTCGACACCGTCGTGCATCTCGATGTGACGGGCACTCCGCTGAGCGCGGGCGGCCGGGCGGCGGTGAAGGAGACCAATGTCATCGGCACGATGCAGCTCCTCGGCGCTTGTCAGAAATCGCCGACTGTCAAGCGGCTGGTCGTGAAGTCCAGTACGAGCGTCTACGGCTCGGCGCCCCGGGACCCGGCGGTCTTCCTGGAGACCACGCCGCCCAAGTCGCTGCCGAGCGGTGGCTTCGCCAAGGACGCGGTGGAGGTCGAGGGGTACGTACGCGGCTTCGCGCGCCGCAGGCCCGATGTGGCGGTCTGTGTGCTGCGCTTCGCGAACATCCTGGGACCCTCGGCCGACTCGCCGCTCGCCGAGTATCTGTCGCTGCCCGTCCTGCCGACGGTCTTCGGCTACGACCCGCGGCTGCAGTTCGTGCACGAGGACGATGTGCTCGACGTCCTGCTGATCGCGTCGGAGGCGCCGCGGCGCGGGACGCTGAACAGCGGCACGTTCAATGTGGCCGGGGACGGTGTGCTGACCCTCTCGCAGTGCTCACGGCGGCTGGGGCGGCCCACGGTGCCCGTGCCGCTGCCCGCGGTGACCTGGGTGGGTTCGGCGCTGCGCACGGTCGGGGTCTCGGACTTCTCGCCGGAGCAGATCCGGCTGCTGACCCACGGCCGGGTGGTCAGTACGGACCAGATGCGCGAGACACTGGGTTTCGTGCCCTCGTACACGACCGCGGAGGCGTTCGCGGACTTCGCGCGCACCCGGGACGCCGGGCTGCTGCCGCCGGAGGCGGTGGGCCGTACCGTCGACCGTCTCTCCACCCTCGTCAGCAAGGAGCGCCCCGGACATGGCTGATGCCAAGGTCATCCCCTTCGGTGAGGAGCCGAGGTCGCGGCGCGGGGCCGGCTCGGGCGGCGGCTCCGGCCCGGGCTCCGGGGGCGGCGGTGGCCGGCGGCAGCATCACGGCAAGGACGGTGCGTCGAAGCGCGCTCAGGGGCCGCTGACGCCCGTACCGGAACCGCGGGCGGGCGACGGCCCCGACGGCTCCGAGGGTCCTGAGGACGGCGAGCGGGCCGCGGCGCCGGGGCCGGACGCTCCGGGGACGGCCGCGGAGGACGCCGCCGGGGGAAGCTGGGAGCGGCGGCTCGCGGGCGGACTGGCGTTTCTGCGCCGCCGGGTCACCGGGGAGTACGAGGTCGACGAGTTCGGCTACGACAAGGAACTGACCGACCAGGTCCTGATGTCGCTGCTCCGGCCCCTGTACGAAAACTACTTCCGTGTCGAGGTGAAGGGCATCGAGAACATCCCGTCGGACGGCGGGGCGCTCGTGGTGGCCAACCACTCGGGCACGCTGCCGTTGGACGGGCTGATGATGCAGGTGGCCGTCCACGACAACCATCCGGCGCAGCGGCATCTGCGGCTGCTCGCGGCGGATCTGGTCTTCGTGCTGCCGGTCTTCAACGAGCTGGCGCGGAAGGCCGGGCACACGCTGGCCTGCGCGGAGGACGCGGAGCGGCTGCTGCTGGGCGGTGAGGTCGTCGGGGTGATGCCGGAGGGGTTCAAGGGCATCGGGAAGCCGTTCGGCGACCGGTACAAACTGCAGCGTTTCGGGCGGGGCGGGTTCGTCTCGACGGCGCTGCGGGCCGGGGTGCCGATCGTGCCGTGCTCGATCGTGGGTGCCGAGGAGATCTATCCGATGATCGGCAACGCGCGGACGCTGGCGCGGTTGCTGGGGCTCCCGTACTTCCCGATCACGCCGACCTTTCCGTGGCTGGGGCCGCTGGGGGCGCTGCCGCTGCCGACGAAGTGGACGATCCAGTTCGGTGAGCCGATCCCGACGGACGGCTATCCGCCGGAGGCGGCGGAGGATCCGATGCTGATGTTCAACCTGACCGATCAGGTTCGCGAACAGATCCAGCACACGCTCTACAAGCTGCTGGTGCAGCGGCGGTCCGTCTTCTTCTGATCGGGTGCGACTCGCGTGCGACTTCCTTTGATCGCGTTCGAGGTCTCCTGATTTTCCGGTGTGCTGGGCGGGGGAGGCCCCTGCCCAGCACACCGGGTCGAAACCCCTGCGATACCGGCCTAGTCGGTGTCCTCCGCCTTGATGCCGAGCCCTGGGAGCAGGTCGGGCAGCAGGGGCGGGATGGTGATGTCCGGGCCGGGGCGGTCGGTGCTGTCCTTGTTGTTGTCGTCGGACGGCGAGGGGGTGACGCTGTTCGGCGGCGGGTCGAGCAGGCCGCCCGTACTTCCGCCGAGCAGACCGTCATCGGAGGAGGAGGCCGCGCCGGGGCTCGACGGATCCGTCCTCCGCTCCTCGGTGTGCGCGGAGCCGCTGCCCGTACCGCCGCTCTCGTGCGGGGTGGCGGGTGCGGGGTGGTCCTGGTGCGGGTGGCCGCCGCCGGTGGAGTCCTGGGTGGAGCCGGGGCGGGTGGGGTCCTGGTGCGTCTCCGGTTCTTGTGGCAGGAGTGACTGGAGGGGGGCGACCTCTTCGTCTATGGCGTCGAACACCGAACTCACCTCGTTGCCGACGTCCGTGAGCTGGACGGGCAGCCGCTCGCGCAGCCCGTTCCACGTCTGGCGGTGCGAGGTGGAGAACGAGGAGAGGGTGGCGATCGGGCCGAGCGAGCCGTCCTGTTCGTAGGCCCGGTGGAGCAGCCGGTGGCCCTCGGTGACGTCGTGCTTCATGACGCCCAGGGTGCGGCGGATCTCGCTGAGGGACTCGTGGTCCAACTGGCCGGAGCGGCCCCGCTCCATCAGTCGGCGTGCTTCGTTGAGGCGGGTCGAGGCATGGTCGAGGTACAGCTCGCCGCGGTCGGACTCGTCGCCCGCCAGGTTGAGCTTGAAGTCCTCCATGCCGCGCTTGAGCCCGTACAGGGAGTCGCCGGGCAGGGCGTCGGAGCTGGCGGCGGCGACGCCGCCGAAGGCGCCCGCGGCCACTCCGACCGTGAGTCCGCCGGCCGCGAGCCCCTTGGACCAGCGGGATCTCGGCCGCAATGTGCGCAGCCGGGACGCGCGGTGGGCACCGCGGCCCGACTTTCGCTGCTCGGGGACCGTAGGGCTGGGATTCACCTCCCCGGCAGCTGTGCCCTCCAGCAGCATGGCCTCCATGGCGGCCACGAGCTTCGCCCGGTGCACCACTTTGACCTCGGGGTCCAGCGTGGGTTTCGGCAGTTCGCCGAGACCACTTGCCAGGGCCAACAGCCGCCCTTGTTCAGCCGGTTCGGCCGAATCGGCGGGCTGTTCGGCCGCCGTGCCCTGGAGCGTCCGGTCTTCCAGGGCCTGGGCGAAGGCGTTCGCCCGCCGGTGTGCCGATACGTTCGCGATCACTGGCGGCACCTCCTCTCGTCATGACGATCGACTCCCCTGGGGATCCGGAAGGTTGCACGCCTTGAGCGCATCCACACGAATGAGTGAGTGGGCTGCGGACAGGGCGTGACCGCAGGGAGCCTGCATCCCGCACAACGAGCGGCGCGGCACTTGGGTTACGGACGAAGGATGATCGGACCAGTGCGTCATCGCGGCGTCACCGATGGTGAGTTGAGCTCGCGGTGGGGTGAGTGTGGGGGAGAGATGTGGGGTGACGTCAGGGTGATGCGGGGGTGGGGCGCGGCCGAGGTGGGGGTGGGGCCGGGGGCGGGTCGGTCAGCGGGCGTCTTCGGGGAGCAGCCGGGCCAGGGTGCGGACGGCTCGGTACTGCAAGGTTTTGATCGCTCCTTCGTTCTTGCCCATGACCCGGGCGGTCTCGGCGACCGAGAGGCCCTGGAGGAAGCGGAGCGTGACGCACTCCTGCTGCTGGGGGTTGAGCTTCCGTACGGCTTCGAGGAGTGCCGCGTTCGAGAGGGACTCCAGGACCGAGTCCTCGGGGCTGCGCTCGACCTCGTTGGCGTCGAGCATTTCACCGGTGGTCACTTCCAGCCGGAAGCGGCTCGACTTGAAGTGGTCGGCGACCAGGTTCCTGGCGATCGTGACCAGCCAGGCGCCGAAGTCGCGGCCCTGCCAGGTGAAGGTGGAGATGCGGCGCAGGGCGCGCAGAAACGTCTCGCTGGTGAGGTCCTCGGCGGTCGCCTTCCCGCCCACGCGGTAGTAGATGTAGCGGTAGACGGTGTCGCTGTACTGGTCGTACAGCCGGCCGAAGGCTTCGGCCTCGCCGGCCTGGGCGCGTTCCACCAGCTCCATCATGCGGGCGCTGTCGCTGTCGGCGCTGGGCCGGCGGGTGGTGGTCGGGGCGGCGGAGCTGCTGCGGCCGCCCCGTCTGCCGACGGCCGCACCACCATTCGCCAGGGCGTAACAAGGTCCGATAGGGCCGCTCACGGCAGGGGCCGGTGCGGCGAGGGCGGGGACGGCGTACGCGGTGGGGACGAAGCCGCGCAAGTGGTCGATGACCGTTGCGCGCAGCGTAGCCAGGCCCGAGGCGTCAACCCCGACGTGTGGGTACACGGGACTCCCAGAGGCAGAGCTTCCATCACGTGCAGTGCTGGACCGTTCACTCGCCGTGGTGGCGAGTGGGGTCCGGTATGCGTCTGAGGAGAATAACGCTTCGTACAGGCAGTGCTACACCCAGTTGCTCAAATCATCGATTACGTCGCTTCCGTGCCCCCTAGGGGGCGGATCTAGTAGCACATCGTGACCATTTATTGATCAGATTGCGTCAAGATCTGCTTGCTCTCGTGATGGGTTGTGGCTGAGTGACGGCGTGCAGATGTGCGGACGGCCCCGCGCGTGTTCGCGCGGGGCCGTCCGTCGTGTCGCCCGGCGTGTCGAAACATACGGAACACGCCGGATGTGCCTGATGTGCTGAATGTCGAGCGCCGAATGGCGGACGCGCCGGGTCTGTCCGGGGGTCAGCGCCGGCGGCGGTGCAGGGCCACCGCGGCGGCCGTGCCGCCGGCGAGGGCGCCGACCCCGGCCGCGGCCGGGATGCCGACCTTGGCGGCCTTGCGGCCGGTGCGGTAGTCGCGCAGCCGCCAGTCCAGTTTCCGCGCGTGCTTGCGGAGCTTGGCGTCGGGGTTGATCGCGTACGGGTGTCCGACCAGCGAGAGCATCGGGATGTCGTTGTGCGAGTCGCTGTACGCGGCGCAGCGGTCCAGGTCGAAGTCCTCGGCGGCGGCGAGCGCGCGGACGGCCTCGGCCTTGGCGGGGCCGTGCAGCGGTTCGCCGACGAGCCGGCCGGTGTAGACGCCGTCGACCGACTCGGCGACGGTGCCGAGGGCGCCGGTCAGGCCGAGGCGGCGGGCGATGATCGTGGCGGTCTCGACGGGCGCGGCGGTCACCAGCCAGACCTGCTGGCCGGCGTCGAGGTGGGCCTGGGCGAGGGCGCGGGTGCCCGGCCAGATGCGGTCGGCCATGTATTCGTCGTAGACCTCCTCGCCGATGGACATCAGCTCGGAGACGCGGTGGCCCTTGACGATGGACAGGGCGCTCTCGCGGGCGTCCTGCATGTGGCCCGGGTCCTCGACGCCCGCGAGCCGGAACCAGGTCTGCTGCCAGGCGAACCGGGCCAGCTCGCGGCGCTGGAAGAACTTCCGCTTGTACAGGCCGCGGCCGAGGTGGAAGATCGCGGCGCCCTGCATCACGGTGTTGTCGAGGTCGAAGAAGGCGGCGGCGCGTACGTCCCCGGCGACGGGGAAGTCCGGCACCTCGGCGGCCGTGTCCGGGGCGGATTCGGTGGCCTGTGACTCCTGTGTGGACCTGAGTCCTGCCTCGGCTGCGGCCTCGCCTGCGAGCACGCTCCTCGCGGTGGCGGAGCGCTTACGGGGGGTGAGCCATCCCAGTGCGGCCATAGCGTGAGCATAGCCAGTCTGTTCGGTGGTTCCGGACGGGCGGGGAGGCCGAGGGGTGAACTCTCCGTGACCGGTGTGCTAATGCGGTGATCATGCCAACGGGGTCCGGTTGTGGACAACCGGCGGGTCCCGGCGCCCGCCGGGCGGAGAATGGGGGCCATGAGTCCTTTGTTGCGGCGTACGACGAAGAAGAAGGCCGGCGAGCGGATGGTGACGCTTGTCTCGAAACCGGGGTGCCATCTCTGCGACGACGCCCGCGCGGTCGTCGAGGCGGTCTGTGCCGAGACCGGTGCTTCCTGGGAGGAGAAGGACATCACGCGGGACGAGACGCTGCACCGTGCCTACTGGGAGCAGATCCCGGTGGTGCTGGTCGACGGCGAGCAGCACACGTTCTGGCGGGTGGACGCGGAGCGGCTCCGGCGCGAGCTGGGGGCGTGAGTCACCGCGCGAACTGGGGGCGTGAGGCAAAAGACGGCTACCATCGTGGGCGCTTTGCAGCCTTCTCTCCGGTGATCGTCCTCCCGTGCGCGACCCGGGCGCGGGGGTGGATCGCCGCCGGTTCGGGGACCGGTGCCGGGAGGGTGCGGGAGCGGTCGCGGGGGCGGATTTCGTGAGGAGTGTGTGCGGTTTTGCCCCCTTCGTGTGTGCAACGGGCTGAAGCGGTCCCCGGTTCCGGGATGGCCGGATCGGGGCGCGTGACCCCGGTCACTTTGCTCGGACAAAGCGGACACAATCTTTGTGCACGCGTTCACAAAGACATAGCCTGCATTCGACGGGGCGGTCCTGGGACATACGGCCGCCTGCAGCCCAGCTCATCCCGTTGGAGCACCGTGGCAACTGGCCGAACTCACCGACCGGCGACCCGTAGCCGAGGAATCCCCGAGGCCACCGTCGCCAGGCTTCCGCTGTATCTGCGGGCGCTGACCGCTCTCTCCGAGCGCTCGGTACCCACGGTCTCCTCCGAGGAGCTCGCCACCGCCGCCGGGGTCAACTCCGCGAAGCTGCGCAAGGACTTCTCGTACCTCGGCTCCTACGGGACCCGCGGTGTGGGCTACGACGTCGAGTACCTCGTCTACCAGATCTCGCGCGAACTGGGCCTGACCCAGGACTGGCCGGTCGTGATCGTCGGGATCGGTAACCTCGGCGCCGCGCTCGCCAACTACGGCGGGTTCGCCTCCCGCGGCTTCCGGGTCGCCGCGCTGATCGACGCCGACCCCGCGATGGCGGGCCGGCCGGTTGCGGGGATCCCCGTCCAGCACACGGACGAGCTGGAGACGATCATCAGCGACAACGGCGTCTCGATCGGGGTCATCGCGACCCCCGCGGGCGCCGCCCAGCAGGTCTGTGAGCGGCTGGTCGCCGCCGGGGTCACCTCGATCCTCAACTTCGCGCCGACTGTGCTGTCGGTGCCCGACGGTGTGGACGTCCGCAAGGTCGACCTCTCCATCGAACTCCAGATCCTCGCCTTCCACGAGCAGCGCAAGGCCGGTGAGGGCGCCGCCGCCGAGGCGGCCCTCGCGGCGATGACGCCCGCCGAGCGCGAGACCGCCGCGGGCGTGACGGAGACGACGGCCGACGCCACCCCCTCCGGCCGGAAGGGACCCGACGGGGACGTCCCCGCGGTGATGCCGGCATGAGTCTTCTGGTCGTCGGACTGAGCCACCGCAGCGCGCCGGTGAGCGTCCTCGAACACGCGTCGCTCGCCGCGGACGCGCAGGTCAAGCTGTTGCAGGACACCCTCGCCGCGGAGCCCGCGACCGAGGCCACCGTCCTCGCCACCTGCAACCGCATCGAGCTCTACGCCGACGTCGACAAGTTCCACGCCGGGGTCGCCGAGCTGTCCACCCTCCTCGCCCAGCACAGCGGCGTCGGGCTGGACGAACTGACCCCCTATCTCTACGTGCACTACGAGGACCGCGCCGTCCACCACCTCTTCTCGGTGGCCTGCGGTCTGGACTCGATGGTCGTCGGCGAGGGCCAGATCCTCGGCCAGATCAAGGACACGCTCGCGCTCGGCCAGGAGCTGCACACCGCGGGCCGTCTCCTCAACGACCTGTTCCAGCAGGCCCTGCGGGTCGGCAAGCGGGCCCACAGCGAGACCGGGATCGACCGGGCCGGGCAGTCTCTTGTCACCTTCGGCCTCGAACAGCTCGCCACCGGCGCCGACGTGGACGCCTGGGCCAAGGGCAAGCGCGCGCTGGTGATCGGCGCGGGCTCCATGTCCTCGCTGGCCGCCGCGACCCTCGCCCGGGCCGGCGTCGCCGAGATCGTCGTCGCCAACCGCACGGCCGGCCGGGCCGAGCGGCTCGTCCAGATACTGGCCCAGTACAGCCTGACCGCGTCCGGCGGGGGCGTCACCGCCCGCGCCGTGGACATGGGCGCCGTCCCCGGCGAGCTGGCCCGCGCCGATGTCGTCGTCTCCTGCACCGGCGCCACCGGCCTCGTCCTGACGGCCGACGCCGTCGAGGGCGCGCTGCGGGACCGCGCCTGCCCGGCGCCGCTCGCCCTCCTCGACCTCGCCATGCCCCGCGACATCGACGCCGGGGTGCACCGGCTCGGCGGCGCACGGCTGGTGGACATCGAGACGCTGGCCGAGGCGTCCGCCGACGCGCCCATGGCCGCCGACGTCGACCAGGTCCGCACGATCGTCTCCGACGAGGTGGCCGCCTTCGGCGCCGCCCAGCGCGCCGCCCACATCACCCCGACCGTGGTCGCGCTGCGCGCCATGGCCGCCGACGTGGTGAACAGCGAGATCGCCCGCCTCGACAGCAGGCTCCCCGGCCTCGACGGGAAACAGCGCGCCGAGGTCACCAGGACCGTGCGCCGCGTTGTCGACAAACTCCTGCACGCGCCCACCGTGCGGGTCAAGCAGCTCGCCAGCGAGCCCGGCGGCGCCGGGTACGCGGACGCGCTGCGTGAACTCTTCGACCTCGACCCGCAGACGGTCGCCGCCGTCAGCCGGGCCGACCTGAATGACACCGACGGTGTAGGCAGAGGGCGAGTATGACCGAGAAGGCACTGAGGCCCGAGACGGCCTCACGGCCCGAAGAGCCGTTGAGGCCCGACAAGGCCCTGAGGCTGGGCACGAGGCGCAGCAAGCTCGCCATGGCGCAGTCCGGCCTGGTGGCGGAGGCGGTGCGCCGGCTCACCGGGCGCCCCGTCGAACTGGTCGAGATCACCACGTACGGCGACACCTCGCGCGAGCACCTGGCGCAGATCGGCGGCACCGGCGTCTTCGTCACCGCGCTCCGTGACGCGGTGCTGCGCGGCGAGGTCGACTTCGCCGTGCACTCCCTCAAGGACCTGCCGACGGCGCAGCCCGCCGAGCTGACGCTGGCCGCCGTGCCGCGCCGCGAGGACCCCAGGGACGCGCTGATCGCCCGGGACGGGCTGCTCTTCAAGGGGCTGCCCGACGGGGCCCGCGTCGGTACGGGTTCGCCGCGCCGCACGGCCCAGCTCAACGCGTACGCGCGCAGTCATGGGCTGACCATAGAGACCGTGCCGATCCGCGGGAACATAGACACCCGGATCGGATACGTCCGCAGCGGGGAGCTCGACGCCGTCGTGCTCGCCGCCGCCGGGCTCCATCGCATCGGCAGGTCGGACGAAGTGACCGACCTCCTGCCGGTCGACACCGTTTTGCCGGCCCCCGGCCAGGGGGCCCTCGCAGTGGAGTGCGCCGCGGTCAACGTGGACCTCGCCGCTGTGCTCGCCGGGCTCGACGACCCGTACACCCGGGTCGCCGTGACCGCCGAGCGTTCCCTGCTCGCCGCCCTGGAGGCCGGCTGCAGCGCACCTGTGGGCGCGCTGGCCGACCTGCTGGCCGACGGACAGGTTGTCAACGAAATGCGCCTGCGCGGCGTCGTCGGCACGACCGACGGCTCGACGCTGGTGCAGCAGTCCATCACCGGTCCCGTACCCACGTCGCTCGACGACGCCCTCGCGCTCGGGCGCGAACTCGCGTCGGGGATGCTCGCCAAGGGTGCGGCCGGTCTTATGGGGGAGCGAGCACATTGAGCCCCACCACCTCTGACCTTCCGGCCTGCTCCGCATCGGGGCACGTCACCTTCCTAGGTGCCGGACCCGGAGATCCGGGTCTGCTGACACTCCGCGCCGTCGAGGCGCTCGCGGGGGCGGACGTACTGATCGCCGAGCCTGATGTGCTCGACGTCGTACGGAGCCATGCGCGGGCCGGCGTGAGCACCCCTGCGCTGACGGTTGTCGACGATGCGTCAGCAGCCGCCGGGATCCCCGCGATCCGGGATGCGGCCAATATTGTCATGGAGGCCGCGCGGGGCGGCAGGCGGGTGGTCCGTGCGGTCGCGGGCGACCCCGGGCTCGACGGCGACGCGGGCACGGAGATGCTCGCCTGCGCCACCGCGGGCATCCCCTTCGAGGTCGTCCCCGGCGTCGCCGCCGCGGTCGGTGTGCCGGCGTACGCCGGGGTGCCGCTGCGCGACGCACAGGGCACGGACGTACGCATGGTGGACGCCAGGACCGCCAGCGAGCGCTGCTGGAGCGAGGTCGGCGCCAGCGACGGCACGGTCGTCGTCTCCACCACCCTGGAGTCGGTGGCGGCCACCGCCGGTGAGCTGGTCGCGGCCGGCCGCAAGCCGGACACCCCGATGACCGTCACCGTCGCCGGTACGACCACGCGCCAGCGGACGTGGAACGCGACGCTCGGGACGATCGCGCAGATCCTGAAGCAGGCGAAGGTGCTGCCGTCGCCGGAGGGACACCGGCCGGTCATAGCCGTGGTCGGGGAGCGCAGCGCCGCGGCCCAGCGCGATCAGCTCGCGTGGTTCGAGTCCAAGCCGCTCTTCGGCTGGAAGGTCCTCGTCCCGCGCACGAAGGAGCAGGCCGCCTCGCTCTCCGACCAGCTCAGGTCGTACGGCGCGGTCCCGCACGAGGTCCCGACCATCGCGGTCGAGCCGCCGCGTACGCCCCAGCAGATGGAGCGCGCGGTCAAGGGCCTGGTCACGGGGCGGTACGAGTGGATCGCGTTCACCTCGGTCAACGCGGTCAAGGCCGTACGGGAGAAGTTCGAGGAGTACGGGCTCGACGCCCGCGCCTTCGCCGGGATCAAGGTCGCCGCGGTGGGCGAGCAGACCGCCGCGGCGCTGGTCGACTTCGGTGTGAAGCCCGACCTGGTGCCCTCCGGTGAGCAGTCCGCCGCCGGACTGCTGGAGGACTGGCCGCCGTACGACCCGGTCTTCGACCCGATCGACCGGGTGTTCCTGCCGCGCGCCGACATCGCCACGGAGACGCTGGTGGCCGGGCTGATCGAGTTGGGCTGGGAGGTCGACGACGTCACGGCGTACCGCACCGTGCGCGCCTCGCCGCCGCCGGCCGAGACCCGCGAGGCGATCAAGGGCGGCGGCTTCGACGCCGTGCTGTTCACCTCGTCCTCGACGGTCCGGAACCTGGTCGGTATCGCGGGCAAGCCGCACAACGTGACGGTGATCGCCTGCATCGGCCCCGCGACGGCGAAGACCGCCGAGGAGCACGGGCTGCGCGTCGACGTCCTGGCGCCGGAGCCGTCGGTGCACAAGCTGGCGGAGGCGCTGGCCGCGTTCGGCACGCAGCGCCGGGAGGCGGCCAAGGAGGCCGGCGAAACGGTCACCCGGCCGAGCGAGCGCCGTCCGGGCAGCAGGAGACGGCGTACGACGACCTGAGGCCACGGCCTCTGGTGTGTAAGTTTCGCTGGGCGCGCGGCCCGGTCGCTGAGGCGGCCGGGCCGCGCCGTGCGTGACGGGTGTTTCCGGGGTTTCCGGTCCCGGTGTCGGTAAGGCCATGGGGCGCCCGGGGCTATCGTCGGAGGTGGCCCCGCGCGCACGGAGCAGCGGCAAGGACACCCCAGAGGGGCAAGAGGCGACTGACGATGACTGAGTACGGATCCTTCCCCGGTTCGCGGCCCCGCCGGCTGCGCGTCAACCCGGTCATGCGCCGGATGGTCGCGGAGACCCGCGTCCACCCGGCGGACCTGATCCTCCCCGTGTTCGTCCGCGAGGGGATCAGCGAGCCCGTGGCGATCTCCACGATGCCCGGTGTCGTCCAGCACACCCTGGACACGCTGCGGAAGGCGGCGGTCGAGGCTGCCTCGGCGGGGGTCTCCGGCATCATGCTCTTCGGCGTACCGGAAGAGGCCAAGAAGGACGCCATGGGGTCGGCCGGCACGGACCCCGACGGGATCCTTCAGGCCGGCATCCGCGCCGTGAAGGCCGAGGTCGGCGACGACCTGGTCGTCATGTCCGACCTCTGTCTGGACGAGTTCACCGACCACGGCCACTGCGGGGTGCTGGACGGCGAGGGCCGGGTCGACAACGACGCGACCCTGGAGCGGTACGCGGAGATGGCGCAGGTCCAGGCCGATGCGGGCGTCCATGTGGTGGGCCCCAGCGGCATGATGGACGGCCAGATCGGGGTGGTGCGCGACGCGCTCGACACGATCGGCAAGGAGGACGTGGGGATTCTCGCGTACACGGCGAAGTACGCGTCGGCGTTCTACGGCCCGTTCCGGGAGGCCGTCGGCTCGTCCCTCCGGGGCGACCGCAAGACGTACCAGCAGGACCCGGCCAACGCCCGCGAGGCCCTGCGCGAGCTGGCGCTCGACGTCGAAGAGGGCGCCGACATGGTGATGGTCAAGCCGGCCCTGCCCTACCTCGACATCCTGGCGCGGATCGCGGAGGGCACGGACCTGCCGGTCGCCGCGTACCAGATCTCCGGCGAGTACGCGATGGTCGAGGCGGCGGCGGAGAAGGGCTGGATCGACCGGGACGCGGCGATCCTGGAGACCCTGACCGGGATCAAGCGCGCGGGCGCCTCCATGATCCTGACGTACTGGGCGACGGAGGCCGCGCACCGGCTCTGAACTGCCGGTTCGACGGGGCCCGGGCCGGTTGTCAGTGGCTGCTGATAGAACGTCAGGTGTCGGAAGCGGCCCGAACCGAGCCCCGGGAGCCTCATCTTGTCGCACGTGCAGCATGTCCGGGAGTTCTACGGGCTCCCCGCGTTCACCGTCCCGCCGTTCGCCCACCCGGCGGAGCTGCCGGACCCGGCGGCCGTCGCCTGGCGCTTCCAGTGCGGGCCCTACGAGTCCGACGAGGACTACCACGTCTGCTGGGAGCGCTTCGTCGGGAATGTCGAGCTGGAGAAGGTGCGGGCGGTCATCCTCGGCTTCCCCTGGTACGACTTCGACGGGGGCGGCGGGGAGCGCTGCCTGACCGAGCTGAGCTCCCGGTTCACCTCGCTGGAGGCGGTCTTCCTCGGTGACGTCGAGGACGACGAGGCGATGATCTCCACGATAGGCCAGAGCGATCTCTCACCGTTCCTGGCGGCGTTCCCCGGGCTGCGGGAGCTGGCCGTACGCGGTGGGGACGGCCTGGACTTCCCCGTGACGGGCCACCAGGAACTGCGGGTGCTGCGCGTCGAGTCGGGCGGCCTGCCCCGGGAGGCGGCGGCACACATCGCCGCGGCCGAACTGCCCGCGCTGGAGCGCCTGGAGCTGTGGCTCGGCGACGACGAGTACGGGGGCGGCACCACGGTCGAGGACCTCGCCCCGCTGCTCGCGGGAGTCGGCAAGCCGAGCCTGCGTCACCTGGGGGTCCAGAACAGCCCCGTCCAGGACGAGATGGCCGCCGCGTTCGCCTCCGCACCGGTCGTGGAGCAGTTGACCTCGCTGAGCCTGTCGATGGGCACGCTCTCCGACACGGGCGCGGAGGCGCTGCTGCGCGGGCAGTCGCTGACCCACCTCGAACTGCTCGACCTCTCCCACCACTTCCTCAGCCGGGACATGATGCTGCGGCTGTGGACGACGCTGGAACCGGCGGGGGTCCGGGTGCATCTGCGCGGGCGGAACGACGAGGACGAGGACCTTCTCGAATTCGCCGAGGAGGACCACGGCCGCTATGTCGCGGTGGCCGAATGAGCGCCGTAGCCGCGGGCGTTCCCGCCGCCGCGCCCGCGGGCGTTCCCGCCGCCGTTCCCGCCCTCACACCGCTTCGAAAGGTGTCACGATGAGGCACACCCCCGAGTTCGAGGATCCGGACGACAACCGGATCACCAGTCTCCGGCTGGCCGGCAAGGCGCCCTGGTGGACGACCGACAGAACGGTGCCGTACGGGCATGTCCTGTACGCGGCGGCAGGGATGGGGTGGAGCGCCGACGCCGTGGTGGCCCGGCTGACCGCGCTGGGGTTCGCCGACATCGCGCTGCCCGAAGGCCCGTTGCCCGGGAGGGTCACACCCGACGACGCCCTGCTGTCCAATGCGGGAGGCAGGACGGACCACCACCTCCGCTGGATCGATGCCGGCGCGCCGGTGCCGCTGCGGCACATACTCGACGCGGCCGGACGGGTGGGCCGGAGTCCCGCCGATGTCGAGCGGACGCTGATCTCCTTCGGCTACCGGATCGAGGGAGGCACCGGTGCCCCACCGCTGCCCGAGACCCCCGACCCCCGGGACATCATGCTGATCCGCACGAACGCCCGAGGCAGCGGGACGTGGCTGGAGCGCGGCGCGGAGGTGAGCGCGCGGCAGGTGATCTCCGCGGCGGCCCTCCTGGGGTGCGGCCCGCACACCGCCGCGAAGCGGCTGGCCGAGCTGGGCTGCCGGCTGCCGTACACCCCGGCGGCGGAGGACGAGCGGATCATCGGGGACGGGCGTGCCGCCGTCGGGCACATCCTCTCCGTCGCCCGGGAGCTGGACCGTACCCCGGCGGAGATCGTCGCCCGCCTGACGGAGCTGGGGCACCACGTCCCGACGGGCGTGCCGGACACCCCGGAGGCGGACGACTTCGTCATCCTCAGCGAACACCTCGACGGCCGGGCCCCCTGGTCGGCCGCGAACGGTGTCGTCGGCGTACAGCCGCGGCACGTCCTGCGCGCGGCCCTGGCCACCGGCCGGAGCCCCGCGGACGTCGCCGGACGGCTGGCCGAGCTGGGCCACCGGCTGCCCGAACACGCGCGGCTGCCGGAGGTCGCCGAGGAGGCGGACGTCCAACTGCTGAAGTCCCTCGATCCCGACCGCTCCCTCCTGGACGACGTGCTCCTGGAGAACGTCCTGTGCTGCGCGAGCCTGACGGGCCGCACCCCGGCGGACGTCGCGGCGCGGCTGACGGAACTGGGCTACCGGCTGCCCGAGGAGGTGGCGTACCCGGAGATACGGGGGTCGGCGGCGGTCCGGCCATGACCGCGCGGGCGCGGCGGGGGTGGCCGGCGAGCGTACCCAGCGCGCACTGAGTAGGTGTACGGATGCCGGTCCGCCCCCGGCGGCGTGATCCTTGAAGTACAGGAGATCCGGAGCGGACTCCGCCGTACACGAGGAGAGACGAGCCATGACCATGGCCTTCCAGGGACCGGCCCACTACGAGCGCGGACGCGTCGCCCTGTGGATCGGCGGCGCCTACGCCGCGCTCGTCGTGGGACTCGCCCTCTGGATCGGGGCGCTCATCCTGTTCGACGACCCCGGGTTCGCGGGTGTCTGGCTGATCGGGGCGACGCTGCCGATCTCCGTCCCGTTGACCGTGCTGCCGCTCCCGGACGCGGCGTATCTGCCGCTCCTGACGGTCGGGGGCCTCGCCCAGGCATGGGTGCTGTGGCGGGTGCTGCGGGGCAAGCGGGTGGGCTGACGCCCGACGGCGCCGGGCCGGTCACGGCGGAGCGCCGGTCACGGCGGAGCGCCGGTCACGGCGGAGCGCCGGTCACCGCACGGCGCCGCCCGCCTCCGCCGCGTACCGCCAGAAGTCGCGCATCAGGGTGGGCGGGGTCGGACCGGTCATCGCCACCTGGCTGAGCAGGATCGTCACCGCGCCGGTGGACGGGACGAGGTGCGCGGCCGTTCCCGTACCGCCGACCCAGCCGTACCGGCCCCGTACGTTCCAGGGCGCGGACTCCACGACGTCCACCGAGCCGCCGAACCCCCACCCCTGCCCCTCCGTGAACAGTCCGCTCGCCTCGCGCTGCGCCGGGGTGAGGTGGTCCGTGGTCATCCGCGCCACCGACTCGGGCGACAGCAGCGTCCGGCCGCCCGCGCGCCCCTCGGCGAGCAGCATCCGCGCGAAGGCGTACAGGTCGTCGGCGGTCGACACCAGCCCGCCCGCGCCGGACGGGAACGACGGCGGGGTGCTCCACTGCCCGTCCGGGGCGTCGATCAGGTCGAGGCCGTCGCCGGGGCCGCTCTCCCCGTCCCTCTTGTAGTAGCTGGTGAAGCGGTCGAGCTTCGCGGCCGGCACGGCGAATCCGGTGTCCGTCATGCCCAGCGGTTCGAACAGCCGCTCCGCCAGGAACTCCGGCAGCGACCGGCCCGCGACCCGGGCGATCAGCACGCCCTGGATGTCGGAGCACGTGTTGTAGAGCCACGCCTCGCCCGGCTGGTGCAGCAGCGGGATCCGCGACAGCTTCTCCATCCACGTGCCGGGCGCCGTCAGATGCAGCGGTTCCGGCGTCCCCTGGGTCAGCTCCTCGAAGAGCAGCCGGACCGCGGGGAGCGAGAAGTCGGCGGGGAAGCCGTACCCGGCGCGGAAGGTGAGCAGGTCGAAGACGGTGATCGGCGCGATGGCCGGGACCACGTCGTCGACCGGGCTCCCGGGCGTACGGACGACACGCGGCGCGGCCAGCTCCGGCAGCCACCGCGCCACCGGGTCGTGCAGCCCGATCCGCCCGTCGTCGACCAGCATCATGAGCGCGGCGGCGGTGATCGGCTTGGTGGCCGACGCGATCCGGAAGATCGTGTCCCGGGCCATCGGAGCGCCCCCGGCCGTATCGACGGAACCGACCGCCGCCACCTCGGGATCCCGCCCGGCGCCGTGCGCCACCAGGCCCACCACGCCGGGTACGGATCCGCTGTTGACATGGGAATCAAGGACATCGCTCAGGCTGTTCATACGGTCCACCTTCTCCGGGATGCGGTGTGAAGGAGGACTTCCGACACGGCCCGAACTCATCGGACCGGCGATCGGAGGATCAGGGGGAGCGCAGCGCCGCCGCGATCACCGCGTCCGGGTTGTCCCGGTACACGGAGTGCCC
This sequence comes from Streptomyces sp. NPDC059255, assembly GCF_042752355.1. Lineage (NCBI taxonomy): Bacteria > Bacillati > Actinomycetota > Actinomycetes > Kitasatosporales > Streptomycetaceae > Streptomyces > Streptomyces sp. NPDC059255. Next base: position 84,669 of record NZ_JBHYZP010000036.1, on the reverse strand, counting down.
CGCCCCTTCCACCACCGACCAGCGGAACCCGGAGTTGACCTGCTCGATCCGGCGGCCCTCGTCGGGGCTGAAGACCCCGTGCCGGCTCGGGTCGGCGGCGAGCACGGTGACGGGCCCCGGATACGCGGCCAGCGCCTTCTCGTACGACCACGGACCGTTGTCCCGCAGGAGTGTCTCGACCACGTACGGCGTGGTCCGGCGCGCCGCCTGCGCCTTCAGACAGGCGTCCTCGGGGTGCCAGTGCGGGTTCTCCCTGAGCATCTGCTCCGGGTCGGCGTTCCGTACCTCGGCGGAGACCGAGCGGACGAAGCCCTCGATCATCTCCTCCCGTACGGTGATGACGGGGTCGAGCAGCAGCAGCCGGTCCGCCCAGCCGTGGTCGGCGCTGGCGGCGGCGATGGTGACGAGACCGCCCAGGGAGTGCCCGACGACGAGGTCCCACGCCGCTGATCCGCCGGGCGGCCGGATGGGCAGCACGTCGGCCACGAACCCGTCGATGTCGTAACGCCGGGTCCGTGGCGCGAGCCCGTGCCCCCGGAGGTCCGGGGCGGTGACCGACCAGCCCGCGCCGGCGAGTTCGTCCGCCACGCGCCACCAGCAGGCCGCCGCCGAGGTGAGACCGTGGAGCAGCAGGACGCGCCGGGGCGCGTCCTGTCGACCCCAGTGCAGGACAGGCAGTTGTACGGGGGTGTGATCCATCGCGCCATCGAAGCACGGCGTGGGGCGCGTGGGGTACGGGAATCAGAGAGTGGCGGGCTTGACTTCCCCGGAGAGAGGCAGTCCGAGCCGCGCCACGGCCTGGGCGACCAGACGGGACATCTGGGCGGCGCCGTTCTGCTGGAAGTGGGTGTCGTCCGAGACGCCGTTCGGGAAGTTGGGGTACTGCCCGGGTTTGGAACTGCTGCCAGGTAAGTGAGTTCTAGGGACTATGAGTGTGCGGGGGTGAGTCTGGGCTGCGTCGGGTTCCCGGTCCTGTTCCGGTGGGGGTGGGTGGCGGTTGGGCTGGTGGGGTGACTTTTGACCCGGTGGTTCGTTGTCTTGTTCGACACGGGATGCCGGTGCCGAACTCGGGGGCCCGGAGATCGCAGAGGGGGTGGGATGGGTGGCGGACCTTCGAGGGCTCACCGCGCCGTTTGTCGTGCCCGGCCCGGCGGGTGTCGCGGTGCGTGCCCGGCTGCGGGTGTCGGCCGCCGAGGAGCGGGTGCTGGGTGAGGTGGGCGGCTGGTTGGGGTCGTTGGCGTCGGGGGATCTGGCGGCACGCTGCCGTGATGGCCTGGATCATGACGCGGAGCGCTGGGCGGTACGCAAGCGGGCGTTGACGGGGCGTTCGTCGTCGCGGTGGGCCGGGAGCATCACCAAGGCCACCCACGACCAGTGGGCCCTGGCCCGCCGGAGCCTGGCCACGCACATCCGCGGGCTGGAGGCGGGGATCGCGACGGTCCGCCACCGACTGTCCCTGCCGGTCGGCGAGAAGGGCAGCAAGCGTGCGCCGGGTGGTTACCGTTCGCGGCGTGAGTGGCACGCCAAGTCCCGGCGCCTGACCGTCTTGGAGGCGCGGCACGCGCGGGCGGTGGCGGAGTGGCGGGCGGGGCGGGTGCGGGTGGTGCGGGGCGGTAGGCGTCTGGCGAACACCCGCCACCACCTTGCCGAGGCGCGGCTGACCGAGGAGGAGTGGCGGCGTCGGTGGGAGGCGGCGCGCCTGTTCCTGTCGGCGGACGGGGAGTCGGGCAAGCGGTACGGCAACGAAACCATCCGCGTCACCCCTGACGGGCAGCTCTCCCTCAAACTCCCCGCGCCGCTGGCGCATCTGGCGAACGCGCCGCACGGCCGGTTCGTCCTGGAGCGGCCGGTGGTCTTCCCGTACCGGGGCGAAGAATGGGCCGACCGGATCGCCGGGAACCGGGCCGTCGCCTACACCCTGCACCACGACACCGACCGCGACCGCTGGTACGTCACCGCCGCCTGGCAGCGCAAGAATGTGCCGGTCCTGCCGTTGGGGGCGGCGCTGGCGGCGGGGTGTGTCGGGGTGGACATGAACGACGACCACCTCGCCGCCTGGCACCTTGACCCGCACGGCAACCCGGTCGGTGACCCGCACCGCTTCTCCTATGACCTGACCGGCACCGCCGCCCACTGGGACGCGCAGATCCGCCACGCCCTCACCCGCCTCCTCCACTGGGCCCGCCGATGCGGGGTGAAGGCGATCGCGGTCGAGGACCTCGACTTCGGCGGGGAGAAGACCCGTGAGAAGCACGGCCACAAAAAGCGCTTCCGCCGATTGATCTCCCGTTTTCCCACCGCGAAGCTCCGGGCCCGCCTGGTGTCGATGGCCGCCGAACACGCGGTCACGATTGTCGCGGTGGACCCGGCCTACACCTCCCGCTGGGGCGCCCAGCACTGGCAGAAACCCCTCACCACCCCACGACGCAAAACCACCCGGCACGATGCGGCGAGCATCGCGATCGGACGGCGCGCCCAGGGACACCCGGTCCGGCGACGGACGGCACCGCCCCCTAACGACCGGAGCGATCGTTACGGGCATCGGACCGTCCAGGCCCCACCGGGTGTCCCTGGGCGTGAGGAACCCCGCCCCCGTATTCCCGGACCACGGACACGATCCGTGCCGCCCGGACACGGAGCGAACGCGGGCAACCAGAACGCCCAACACCGTTCGGGACGTTCGGCTGAGCACGAGTCCTGCCAACAGGACTCACTCCCGCTCAGTCCTTAGGAACGGTTCAGCCACAGGAAGACGTTCTTGGACGCCTCGATCCCGATGCCGTTGAGGTAGGCGCGGCTGAGCGCGGACAGGTCGACCAGCGGCGCGCCCTCCTTGGCGGCGACGGCCTTGGCGGCGTCGACGTACGCGGGGAACGAGACGTTGAACTGCCCGGTGGACGCGTTGTACGACCGCCGCGACACCGGAGTCACCACGACCGGGGTCGCCCCTCGGGCGCGGGTGGCCCGGATGTAGTCGTTGCGCAGGTACTCCTTGTAGTCGGCGGGCGGGGTGTAGCGCTCGGCGTTGCCGACGGTGGCGTCGTTGTGGCCGAACTGTACGAAGAGGTAGTCGCCCGGCTTGATGACCTGGTGGATCGAGGCGAGCCGCCCCTGCTCGACGAAGGAACGCGAACTGCGCCCGCCGATGGCCCGGTTGACGACGGTGATGTCGGAGCCGGGGGCGGAAAGGTTGGCGGGGTGCGGAAAGGGTGGCGGTGCGCTTGAGGGGCGCCCCGGCGCGGGGTCATTCCTCCGCGTCGCGGACCAGGAGTGCGATCTGCACCCGGTTCTCCACCGCCAGTTTGCTGAACAGGTTGCCGGTGTGCGCCTTGACGGTGGCGACGCTGATCCGCAGCCGCCGGGCGATCTCCGGGTTGGCCAGTCCGTCCGCGATGGCCCGGGCGGTTTCGCGTTCCCGTTCGGTCAGTCCGGACAGCTTCTTCCGCGCGGCCTCGCGGGACGAGCCGCGAGCGTGGGACGACCCCGGGCCGGTGGCCGCGGCGATCACCCGTGCCGTGGCCGCCGGAGACAGCGCGGGGCTGCCGCCCGCGACGGTCCGTACCGCGTCGAGGATCCGCGACGGCTGGGTGTCCTTGAGGACGAACCCGAGGGCGCCGGCCTCCAGCGCGCCGAGCACCAGATCGTCGGAGTCGAAGGTGGTCAGGACGAGCACCCGGGGCGGCGCCGGCCGGGTGAGGATCTCCCGGGTCGCGCTGAGACCGTCACGGCCGGGCATCCGTACGTCCATCAGCACGACGTCCGGCCGCTGCTCGTCCACCACGGTGATCGCGGCGTCCCCGTCCGCCGCCTCCGCGACGACGGTCAGGTCCGGTTCGCCGTCGATGACGAGCCGCAGCACCATGCGTACCAGCTGGTCGTCGTCGACGATGACGACCCGCACCGGCTCCCGTTCGCTGTCCACTCAGGCTCCCTTCTCGTGGGCCGGGTCCGGCCAGGGTAGTTGTGCGCTGAGCACATATCCGTTGTCGGACGTGGGGTGATGGGAGAGTTGTCCGCCGGCGAGGCCGACGCGTTCGGTGAGGCCGAGCAGACCGAATCCCGATGCCGGTGGCCGCGCGCTCCCCGCAGTGGCCGAGGCTGCGGCCGCTGCGGAATTGCGGACGCTGACGTCCAGTCCGTCGCCCGCCGTTCCTCCGAGAGTGATGTGGACGGGTGCGCCCGGGGCGTGTTTGGCGGCGTTGGTCAGTCCTTCCTGGACGATCCGGTAGCAGGTCCGTCCGACGATGTCGGACGGATTTCCCGTCACGGCGGTCGTGAGCGTGACGTCCAGTCCGGACGCACGGGCTTCGGCCGCGAGTGCGGGTATCCGGTCGAGGGAGGGCTGCGGTGGTTCCGGGCGGTCCGGGTCGGCCCGGAGCACACCGAGGACGTCCCGTAGCTCTTCCAGGGCCTGCTGGGAGCCGTCGGCGATGCCGCGGATCAGCACGCGGTTCTCCTCGGCCGTGAGGTCGCCGCGGTGGTCCAGCGCTCCGGCCTGCATGGCGACCAGGGAGATCCGGTGCGCGAGCACGTCGTGCATCTCGCGGGCGATCCGGTTCCGTTCCCGGGCCCGTGCCTGCGCCGCGCGGGCCGTCTGTTCCCGTTCCGCGCTCTCCGCCCGGTCCCGCAGCGACCGCACTTCGGCCCGGCGCGCGCCGACGGCCATGCCCACGGCCGCCGCGGTGCCCGCCGTAAGTGCCGGGAACACGAGCAGGGCCCACCACGAGCCTGGCGGGATCTCGACCGGGTAGAGCAAGGCGGCGAACTGCGACGCGGTCACGTAGGCCAGCCCGACGGCGCCGATCTCCACCGGGCGGCGACGGGTGGAGAGCGAGCACAGCGCCACGAGCACGGTGCCGGTGGCCAGTGACGACATGGTCGAGGCGACCGCGACCGTCATGGCGACGGCGAGCGGGAACCGCCGCCGCCACAGAAGCGCCGTCAGGCAGCCGAGCGCCACCAGCGGATCACCGGTGAGGAGCCAGGAGTTCGATTCGGCTGTCTGCCGGTACAGCAGCACACCGGTGGAGAGCCAGATCGGCACGCCCACCGCCGTGGCCGCCGCCAGCGGCCAGGCCTGCTCCCACCACCCGAGCCGTGGCGCACCGTCGCTGTTCACCGGGCCAGTATCGCGAAACGGGGGTGGCCGGTGAGCCGGACCAACGGCTGATGTTCCCTGACCAAAGTCGTGTCATCGCCCCGACCGTGGGCGGTGTCGGTCCGATCCGCTGGGCTGATGTGCCGGCCGCGCCGCGCGGACAGACTCGTTCACGGCCGAGGCAACCGGACAAGAGGACTGCGCCGTGTACGCGCTCGGTCCGGCCGCCCTCGGCCCCGTAACTCCGCCCGGACCGACGTGCCGGCCCACGTGAACGGGCGGTCACCGGGCCGTCCCGCGCCCGCCCGTACCGGCGGCCCCCGTGCGCCCCTCAGGAGGACATCCAGATGAACAGAACCCTGTCCCTCGCCCTCGCCGCCCTCACGGTGGCGGCGACCGCGATCCCGGGAGTGTCGGTGGCGGCGACGCCGGACACCGTACGGTGGGGCCTGTGCCCGGAGGACGTCGTCGCGCCCCACCTTGAGTGCTCGACGCTCGAAGTACCGCTGGACTACCGGGATCCCGGCGGCCGGCAGATCGAGATCGCGATCTCCCGGCTGGCGAGCGAGAATCCGGCCCAGCGCCGCGGCGTACTGCTGACCAATCCGGGCGGCCCCGGCGGCGGGGGGCTCGACTACCCGGCCGTTCTCGCCGCCTCGGGGCTGCCGCAGGGGGTGCTGGACGCCTACGACGTGATCGGCTTCGACCCGCGTGGCGTCGGCCGCAGCGCGCCGGTGACCTGCGATCTGACGCCGGAGCAGCAGGCACGCGGCAACTTCGCCCCGTACGCGCACACCGATGCCGATGTGGTCCGGGAGGTGGGGCACGCCCGGACCGTCGCCGAACAGTGCGCCACCTCGCGGACGGCGGGGATGCTGCCGCACACCACCACCGCGAACACCGCGCGCGACATGGACCGGATCCGGGCGGCGCTGGGCGAGCCGAAGCTCTCGTACCTCGGTCACTCCTACGGCACCTACCTCGGCGCGGTGTACGCGACGATGTTCCCCGGGCGCGGCGACCGGATCGTGCTCGACAGCAACCTGGGCCCCGGCGGTTACGACGTCACGGCCATGCGGAGGTTCGCCCGGGGACTGGAGGACCGGTTCCCGGACTTCGCGGCGTTCGCGGCCGCACGTCCCGAGTACGGCCTGGGCAGCACGCCGGAGCAGGTGACCGCGAAGTTCTTCGATCTCGCGGAGCGGTTGGACGAGAAGCCGGTCCAGGACATCGACGGAACGTCGTTCCGTGGGGCCACGTTCGAGTTCCTCTACAGTGACGCGACCATGCCCCTGCTGGCCAAGATATGGCAGGCCCTCGACACGGACCGGCCGCTGCCGCCGCTCAACCTGCCGGCAGCGGACCCGAACGGCCTCATGTCCGGCCGCTTCTACGTGGTCTGCGGTGACTCCCGCTGGCCGGGGACGGTCCGGGAGTACCAGAAGAACGTCGCGGTCGACCGGGTGCGCTACCCCATGCTGGGCGGGTCCACGGCCAGCATGAATCCGTGCGCGTTCTGGCCGACCGAGCGGGTCGAGCCGCCCGTACGCATCGGTGACCGGGGTCCGTCGAACGTGCTCATGGCGCAGAACGAACGCGACCCGGGGACGCCGCTGGCCGGAGCCCTGGAGCTGCGGCGGGCGTTCGGCAAGCGGGCCACGCTGGTGACGGCCGACCAAGGAGGGCACGGGGTCTATCCGTTCGGCCCCAACACGTGCGCGAACGACGCGGTGACGGCGTTCCTGACCGCCGGGCAGCGCCCGTCCCAGGACCTCGCCTGCGCGGCGGAGCCGAGCGAGTAAGGGGAGCCGGGACATGCTCAAGGAGTGGCGGCGTCGTCGGCCCGCTCACCCAGGTCGAGCCCATCGCCCCGCGCATCACGGCTACGCCACCACTGGCTGCTCGACGGCGGCGCGGGCGGCTGACGGCGCTCCCGACGTCGTCAGGGCGGTTGCGGTCAATTGGCCGCGTACGGGGTGAAGGTGGCCCAGGCGGCGGGCGCGAGGGTGAGGACGGGGCCGGTGGGGTTCTTGGAGTCGCGGATGTGGACGGCGTGGGGGCAGGGGGCGATCTCTACGCAGGCGCCGCCCTGCTCGGTGCTGTAGCTGGACTTCCGCCAGTCGTAGGCGACTTCGAGGCAGGCGCCGCCTTCGCTGCCGCTGTAGCTCGACTTGAACCACCCAAGCGTGGTGTTCATTGTTCTCCCAGAAGACGGTCCAGCAGGCTCTTGGACTCCTCGGGTGAAAGGGCCTGTGAACGCAGCATCGCATACTTGCGGGCCATGATGGACACCTCGTCGGGGTCGGAGACCCAGTGGCTGCCACGGTTGGATTCGGCGTAAGCGAGATGCTGGTGGTCGGGGGTTTCCAGCACGAAGAAGGGGCCATCCAACCCTGCATGTTCGCCACGGTCCAGCGGAAGGACCTGGAGGGATACTCCTGGTAGTTCGGCGCAGGCGCGCAGGTGTTCCAACTGGGTGCGATGAACCTCTGGGCCTCCGAGGGGGAAGGAGAGAACCGGCTCCCAGATGACGAAGCTGACTGTGGGCCCGTCCTTGCGGTGCAGGACATCCTGACGATCCATGCGCGCGTTGGTTTTGGTTTCGATCTCCTCCTCGTCGAACGCGGGTACGCGGCTACGGAAGACGGCCTGTGCGTAGGGCCTGGTCTGGAGCAGCCCGGGCACCACCTGGTTCTCGTACGAGGAGATGGCGATCGCCTCTTGCTCATGGTCCACGTACTGCTCGGCCCACAGCGGGAACTGGTCGCTCTCCGGCAAGTTGGCCAGCCCGGTCGACAACGTGCCTTTGGTGTCGATCAGTTCATCAAGTTTCGCCGCGATGTCCGGCTTGAGCGCTCGCCTCCCGGTCTCGATCGAACGGATGGTCTCCTCATCGAGGTTGGCGAGCGCGGCGAGTGCTCTCTGCGTGTGTCCCGCAGCCTTGCGGAACACCGCCAACTGGGCGCCGAGCATCTTCATCGCGGACGCGTTCTTCTTCGAGCGGCTCCTGGGATTCATGTCATTCAGCTCTCCACTAAGACCGGTACTTGATCCTCGGCGACCGGTACGCGCAATTGGTACCGGGCCACGCACTGTTCCAGCGTAGTCACACTCTGCGACGGTTGGTTCGTGAATGCGACAACTCGCCATTGTGTGATGAGAGAGCGGTTCTTCCGCCGTGACCGCCGTTCCGTCCCCGCAGCCAGGAAGTTCGCCCACTGGGCCCTGACCGACTGGGACTTGACCGAGGGGTTCCGCTGCGAGGACGTGTTGCTCTGCGTGAGCGAACTTTCAACCAACGCCCTGCTGCACGGCGTTCCGCCCGGCCGGGGGTTCCGGCTCTTCCTGCGGTACGACGGCGACGTGCTCCGTGTCGAGGTGCACGACAGCGGGCCCGGTGTGCCGGGGATTGTCGACGCGGGGGACGGGGAGGGCGGGCGTGGGCTGCTCCTCGTGGCGGCGTTCGCGGACCGGTGGGGGGTGAGTGAGCGGCGGCCCGGCAAGGTCGTGTGGTGCGAGTTCGGCGTGCGGCGGGAGGGCGGCCTCCGGGTTCCCTCGGAGTGATTACTTGGCTAGCCACATAATCGGTGCTACTTTTATGTGGCTGGCCACGGAAAGTGGTTCGGCGCGGCATCCACCTGAGGAGACCACCGTCATGAAGGCCATTGTTTTCGACGCGTTCGGCGGCACCGAGGTCCTGCACGAGGCCGAGATCGACGTCCCCCAGCCCGGCCCCGGTCAGGTCCGTGTGCGGGTACAGGCTGTCGGCGTCAACCCGGTGGACGGCAAGATCCGCTCCGGTGGGATGGAGGCGATCTTCCCCACCACGCTGCCCGCCGTGCCCGGCGGGGAGATCGCCGGTGTGGTCGACGCCGTCGGTGAGGGTGTCGACCACCTGAAGGTGGGGGACGAGGTCCTGGGCTGGTCCGACACCGGCTCCTACGCCCAGTACGCCCTGGCACCCGCAGCCGTCCTCGCGCCCAAGCCGGCCGGCCTGGAGTGGACGAACGCCGCCGCCCTGCCCGTGGCGAGCGACGGCGCCGAACGCGTGCTGGACCTGCTCGACGTCACCTCGGGCGAGACGCTGCTGATCCACGGGGCGTCCGGCGCGCTCGGCACCATCGCCGTCCAGCTCGCCGTCGCACGCGGCGCCCGTGTCATCGGCACCGCCGGACCGGCCAACCAGGAGTACGTCACCTCGCTCGGCGCGACCGCGCTGGTCTACGGGCCCGACCTGGTCCAGCGGGTCCGCGCGCTCGCCCCCGGCGGGGTGGACGCCGTCTTCGACGCCGCGGGCAAGGGCGCCCTGGAGGACTCCATCACCTTGCGCGGCGGCACCGGCCGTATCGTCACCACCGCGGACTTCCGGGCCGCCGAACTCGGCATCGTCTTCGCCGAGGGCCCGCAGCGCCGCTCCGCGGCCCGGCTGGCCGAGCTGGCCCGGCAGGCAGCCGACGGCACACTGGTGACGACGATCAGCGCCACCTACCCGCTGGCGGAGGCCGCGAAGGCGCAGCAGGCCAGCGACGCCGGCCACAACCGCGGCAAAATCGTCCTCACCGTCAACTGACCGATCACCCACTCTTGTGACCAGGGAGCAGCAATGCCCGACACCACCTCATCGGAAGTGCCGGACGCGGCGCGTGACGGGCGATTGAGCTACGCCATCTTCCAGCTCGCCCGTGCCCACCGCGGCCACGCCGCCGCCATGCTGCGCGCCCTGAACCTGCACCCGGGACAGGAACTGCTGCTGATGCAGCTCTTCGACCGCGACGGCCGGACGCAGGCGGAACTTCTGGAGCGGGCCGGACTCGACCACTCCACCGTCTCCAAGTCGCTGCGCCGCATGCAGGAGGCCGGACTGCTCACCCGGGAGCCCGCTCCGCACGACCGGCGGGTCATGGTGGTCCACCTCACCGACGCCGGCCGCGCGCTGCGGGAGCCCATCGCCGACATGTGGCGCACCCTGGAGCAGATTTCCGTACGCGATCTGACCCCTGACCAGATCGAGATGTTCACCGCGTGTGCGCGGACCGTCGAGAAGTCGGTCAGGGACCACGGCCGGCAGGCCTCCGGCGGGTGAATCCGACCCGGGCCGGGGGCCGTTCACCCTGGCGGGCGTACCCAGCAGCCCCACGCGGCGCCGGCGGGCGCAGAGTGGGGCCATGGGGCAGCGTGGGTTCGACCGGTTCAAGGTGGCGGCGGCGCTCTGCCTGCCGGGGCTTCTCCTCGTGACGTGCGACGCCCCCGCACATGACCGGTCGGCCCCGCCCCGCGGTGAAGCGCGGGCCCGTCCCGCGAAGGTGCCGAGGCCGCCCGTGGTGGAGCGGCGGGCGTGGCGGGCGGACGAGACGGCCGTACGGGAGAAACCGCTGTACACCGGGCCCGTACAGGCTGTGTTCGTCCACCACACACTGCACTCGAACAAGTACGACTGCGGGAAGGATGCGCCCGCCATGCTGCGGTCGATGGAGCGGCACCACATCAACCGCATGGGGTGGGCCGACCTCGGCTACAACTTCGTCGTGGACCGCTGCGGAACGATCTACGAGGGACGCGCGGGCGGTGTCGACCGGGCGGTCAAGGGGGCGCACACGATCGGCTTCAACGAGCGCAGCGTCGGTATCGCCGCCCTCGGCCACTTCGAGAAGGGCGAGACCGTCCCCGCGCCGATGCTCCGGGCCCTGGCGACGGTGGCGGCCTGGAAACTGAAGCCCGGCGCCGACCCGGAGGGGCGGACACGGCTGGTCTCCAGCAACGACGGCAGCCGGCATCCGGAGGGCACGCCGGTGGAGGTGAACGTGATCTCGGGCCACCGCGACGAGTTCGACACCACCTGCCCCGGCGACGCCCTGTACGAGGCGCTGCCCCGGCTGCGCGAGGAGACGGCCCGCATGCGGCACGGAAGGACCCCGGTGGGGCCCGCAGGAGCGCGCGGGTCGCGGTAAAACCGGTCGCCGGCCGGTCTTCTCCTCCCTACCTTGCGGCGATGATGGATTTCGGATTTTCGGACAACGCGGCGGCCCGCGATCTCTACGCGTCGCTGGGGTTCAGGCCGACGGAGGCCGTCGAAGGGGACGAGGTGGTCGCCTGGCTGCCGGCGGAGGAGGCCGGGGTGACGGGGTGATGGGGGAGAGCTGAGGGCGCGGTGGCGGGGCGGGGCGGCCCGGCCGGGTCAGGGACGGTGCGTGGGGACGGCGTGATCGGGGGTGTCGAGCCAGAGACGCTGGTCGGCGGGGGTGACGGTGAGGCCGTACCGCGTACGGACCGGTGACCCGGCCCGCTGCCACCAGGTGTACGCGGCCTCCACCTCGCTCCACAGCGCGCGGGGCCCGTGCTGCTGGAGGGGATGAATGTCCGCGCCGGGAACGTGGTCGACGCTCGTCCAGGAGCCGGTGGAGTGGTCGGCCAGCCAGAGCGTGAACTCGCCGCCGGGGCCGTGGCCGACGCTGTACCGGCAGTGGGGGACGAGGAGACCGGTGGTGAACGCCGCGTCCTCGTCGCCGAAGACGGAGCGCGGGTCGAGGCCGGTGGTCGTGGGCGCGGACTGCCGGGGCCGCGCCCGTACGGTGGCCATCACGTCGCGGTGGGGCGTCTCGCCCCTGTTCCACATGAAGGCGGAGTCACCGACGACCGGGCCGCTCGCGGTGGCGTCCTCCCCCCGGGTCAGGCGCAGGAGCACGCCGTTGTAGAGGCCCGTCCCCCACGGCAGCACGATCACTCCGCCGGGAGCGGTCTGCTCGACCAGGGCGTACGGCACCGTATGAAGGGCGCAGGTGGCGATCGTGCGGTCGTACGGCGCGTGCGCGGGGCTGCCCAGGGTGCCGTCGCCGGTGACGACGGTCGGCGCGTGTCCGGCGCTCTTCAGGTTCGCCCGTGCCGCGTCCGCGATACGGGGGTCCACCTCCACGGAGGCCACCCGGCGGTCGCCGAGCCGGTCGCAGAGAAGCGCCGCGTTGTAGCCGGTGCCCGTGCCGATCTCCAGCACCTTCATGCCGTCCGCGACATCGAGCGCGTCGAGCATGAGCGCGACGACGCGCGGCATGCTCGCCGAACTGCACGGCACATGGGCCGTCCCACCGCCGTCCGCCCCGGCGTGGACGTCCTCGACATGGGTGACGAGGGCCTGGTCGTCGTAGGCCAGGGCGTGCCAGCGGGCGGGCTCGGCGGCGCGGTCGACCGGGTGGTAGCCGTCCTCGCCGCGGATCCAGACACGGTCGGGGAGGAACCGCGCGCGGTCGACCCGGGCGAAGGCGTCACGCCACGCGGGCGTGAGGCGCCCCGCCCGGGCCAACCGGTCGGCGAGGGCCGCAGGAGAGCCTTCTCCGCTCACCGCTTCGGCGTCTCCGGACGCTTCGGGTCAGGCGGGGGGATGAGTCTGTTGGGCTTGTGGCCGTCGCTTTCCGCCGTGTCGGGTTTGCCGCCGTGAGAACCGGCCATCAGCTTCTCCTTCGCACGGTGAAGTCACCAGCAGTGACCGCAGGTTATCGGAGGGTGACTGGCGGGTGGAAGGGCTCGCTACCGACCAGTGGTCGCGCACGGTAGCGAAGAAGGGGCGCTACAGGCGCTCGGGCGCCTGGATGCCCAGCAGGGACAGGCCCTGCTTGAGGGTGCGGGCGGTGATGTCGCAGAGGAAGAGGCGGTTCTCCACCAGCTCGGCCGGGTTCTCGTCGCTCAGGACGTGGCACTGGTCGTAGAACGTCGTGAACAGCGACGAGAGCTGGTACAGGTACGCGGCCAGCTTGTGCGGCTCGTACGACGACGCCACTTCCGCGAGGACCTCGCCGAACTGGTCCACGTGCAGGCCGAGCGCCCGCTCCGCCGGGGCCAGGGGCAGCTCCGGGTGGGCGGCGGGGACCGCGTCGCCCGCCTTGCGGAGGATGGAGCGGATCCGGGCGTGCGCGTACTGGATGTAGACGGACGTGTCGCCGTTGAGCGAGACCATCTGGTCCAGGTCGAACTTGTAGTCCCGGGCGGCCGACGTCGACAGGTCGGCGTACTTCACCGCGCCGATGCCGACCTGCTTGCCGTTCGTGACGATCTCGTCCTCCGAGAGGCCGATCTTCTCGGACTTCTCCCGGACGACCGCCGTCGCCCGGTCGACCGCCTCGTCGAGCAGGTCCACCAGCCGCACCGTCTCGCCCTCACGGGTCTTGAACGGCTTGCCGTCCTTGCCCAGGACCGTGCCGAAGGCCAGCTGGACGGCCTTGACGCCGTCGTTCAGCCAGCCGGCCCGGCGGGCCGTCTCGAAGACCATCTTGAAGTGCAGCGACTGCCGGGCGTCCACCACGTACAGCAGGGTCGACGCGGACAGGTTGCCCACCCGGTCGCGGACCGCGGAGAGGTCCGTGGCCGCGTAGCCGTAGCCGCCGTTCGTCTTCTTGACGATCAGGGGGACCTGGTTGCCGTCCGGGCCCTTCACGTCGTCGAAGAAGACGCAGAGCGCGCCCTCGGAGCGGACCGCCACCCCGGACTCCTCCAGGATCCGGCAGGTCTCCTCCAGCATGTCGTTGTAGCCGGACTCGCCGACGATGTCGGCGTCCCGGATCTCCATGTCGAGCTGGTCGAAGACCGAGTAGAAGTAGATCTTCGACTCGTCGACGAAGCGCTGCCAGAGCGCCAGCGTCTCCTTGTCCCCGGCCTGGAGGTCCACCACCCGGTCCCGGGAGCGCGCCTTGAACTCCTCGTCGGAGTCGAAGAGCGCCCGCGACGCCTTGTAGAGGCGGTTCAGGTTGGACATCGCGGTCTCGCCGTCGATGTCCGCGCCGGCGCCGTCCGCCGCGGACGACTGGGCGGCGGCGTCGTGGTCCAGCTCGTGCGGGTGCTCGATCAGGTACTGGATGAGCATGCCGAACTGGGTGCCCCAGTCGCCGATGTGGTGGCGCCGGACCACCCGCTCGCCCGTGAACTCCAGGATCTCGACCATCGCCGCGCCGATCACCGCCGAGCGCAGGTGCCCGACGTGCATCTCCTTCGCCACGTTCGGCTGCGCGTAGTCGATCACCGTCGTGCCGGGCCGCTCCGCGTACGGGACGCCGAGCCGGTCGTCCGCCGCACGGGCCGCCAGGGTCTCGATGATCGCCCGGTCCGCGACGGTGATGTTGAGGAAGCCGGGGCCCGAGACCTCGATCTCCTCGATCAGGCCGGGCGCCGCGAGCGCCGACACCACCTGGGTCGCCAGCTCTCTGGGGTTGCCCTTGAGCTTCTTCGCGAGCGCCAGGATGCCGTTGGCCTGGTAGTCGGCCCGGTCGCTGCGTCGCAGCAACGGATCGGCGGAACCGGCCTCCGGCAGGGCAGCCGAGAGGGCGTCCGCGATGCGCTGATCGACGGTCGAGGCGAGGGAGGTGACCGGGGCCATGGCGTGGGTGCCGTTCCTGTCGGGGATCGGGGAGGGGGTGCTCTCCGGGTGCGCTTCCAAGGGGAAGTCCTCGGAGAGTCCTCCCAGGAAAGTCCTCCCAGTATCCCATGGGGCAACAAGCCATTTTCGCTCTGTCGGTGGTACCTGGGAGAATGACGTACGAGATCGTTCGAGCGTATGAGGAAAGAAGAAGGACGTGCCGATCGTGGCTCAGAGCACCGAGACCGACTGGGTCTCCCGTTTCGCGGATGAGGTCATCGCCGAGGCGGAGCGACGTGCGCCCGGCACGAAACCACTCGTCGTCGTCGCGTCCGGGCTCTCGCCCTCGGGCCCGATCCACCTGGGCAACCTGCGCGAGGTCATGACCCCGCACCTGGTCGCGGACGAGATCCGCCGGCGGGGGTACGAGGTCCGGCACCTGATCTCCTGGGACGACTACGACCGCTACCGCAAGGTGCCCGCGGGCGTTCCGGGTACGGACACCTCCTGGTCCGAGCACATCGGCAAGCCCCTGACCTCGGTGCCCGCGCCGGCCGGGTCGGCGTATCCGAACTGGGCCGAGCACTTCAAGGCCGCCATGACCGAGTCGCTGGCCGAGATGGGCGTCACGTACGAGGGGATCAGCCAGACCGAGCAGTACACCTCGGGCGTGTACCGCGAGCAGATCCTGCACGCGATGAGGCACCGGGCGGACATCGACGCGATCCTCGACCGGTACCGGACCAAGGACAAGGGGAAGACACCGCAGAAGCAGGGGCAGAAGCAGGCACAGAAGAAGGTCGAGGAGGCGGAGCTCGAAGCCGCCGAGGGCTCCGGCGCCGCCGCCGAGGACGACGGCAGCGGCGGCTCGGCCGGGTACTTCCCGTACAAGCCGTACTGCGGCGGCTGCGGCAAGGACCTGACGACCGTCACCGCGTACGACGACGCGACGACGGAGCTCATGTACACCTGCGCGGAGTGCGGCTTCTCCGAGACGGTCGCGCTCAGCGAGTTCAACCGGGGCAAGCTGGTCTGGAAGGTCGACTGGCCGATGCGCTGGGCGTACGAGGGCGTGGTCTTCGAGCCGTCCGGTGTGGACCACTCCTCGCCCGGATCCTCCTTCGTCGTCGGCGGGCAGATCGTGCGCGAGATCTTCGGCGGTGTGCAGCCGATCGGCCCGATGTACGCCTTCGTCGGGATCTCCGGGATGGCGAAGATGTCGTCCAGCAAGGGCGGCGTGCCCACCCCGGCCGACGCGCTGAAGATCATGGAGGCGCCGCTGCTGCGCTGGCTGTACGCGCGCCGCCGGCCGAACCAGTCGTTCAAGATCGCCTTCGACCAGGAGATCCAGCGGCTGTACGACGAGTGGGACGCCCTGGAGCGCAAGGTCGCCGACGGCTCCGTCCTGCCGGCCGACGCCGCCGCGTACGCGCGGGCGACGACCACGGCCGCCGGTGAGCTGCCGCGCACGCCGCGCCCCCTGCCGTACCGGACCCTCGCCTCGGTCGCGGACATCACGGCTGGCGCCGAGGAGCAGACCCTGCGCATCCTGAGCGAGCTGGACCCGGAGCACCCGCTGTCCTCGCTGGCGGAGGCGCGCCCCCGGCTCGACCGCGCGGAGAACTGGATCACCAGCCAGGTACCGGCCGAGGCGCGCACGATCGTGCGCGCCGAGCCGGACGAGGAGCTGCTGGGCTCGCTCGACGAGGAAGGGCGCGAGTCGCTGCGGCGGCTGCTCGAAGGGCTGGACAGCCACTGGTCGCTGGACGGGCTGACGACGCTCGTCTACGGGGTGCCGAAGGTGATGGCGGGGCTGGAGCCGGACGCCAAGCCGACGCCCGAGCTGAAGGTCGCCCAGCGGGCGTTCTTCGCGCTGCTGTACCGGCTGCTGGTGAGCCGGGAGACCGGGCCGCGGCTGCCCACGCTGCTGCTGGCGGTGGGGGCGGACCGGGTGCGGAAGCTGCTCGGCGGCTGAGGAGCACGTGAGACGGCGGGCAGAGGGCTCTGCTCCGTACGGGGTGACTCGTCGGGGAGGGCCCTTCGCCCTGAGCTGACCTGACCTGCCCGGCCCGTTACGGTTGCGGATCGTCCACGTCGCCCGGGCGGTTCAGGCGGTCGTGCGGGGACCGGGAGAGGCGGAGGTCCGCGGCTGCCAGTTGCGCGGACGCTTCTCTCAGGCGCTGAACTCGTTGTCCAGTTCCGACTGGTACCGCAGACCGAAGTCCTTGAGGTACGTCTTGAGCGAGTTCTCGCTCAGCGGGTTGCCGCCGCGCCCCGTGATGCCGTACAGGTCCATCAGGTAGATGGCGAACTGGCGGGCGTTGGGGAAGCCGCCGTACTCGTTCGTGTACTTGCGGAAGGCGCTGAAGAACGCCTCCTCACGGGACATGTCGTCGGGCAGACCGGAGACGGGCTGGTCCTCGGCCGCTTCCTCGGGCTGGCCCTGGCCCTGGCCTTGGCGCTGGTCCTGCGCCGGGGACTGCGGTGCGGGGTCGGGGTACTGCGACTGCGACGCCTGCCCCGGGATGCCGCTCAGGGGACGGCGGTTGCGGCCGGGCGCGGGCGCGGGGCCGCCGTCGGGGGTGCCCTCGGGGCCGGAGGGGACCATGACCGGGGTGGGCTCAAGGCCCTCGATGTAGGTGGGGTTGTACGCGCCCTCGTACGCGCCCTCCGGGACCTGCGGCGCCGCGAACCAGGGGCTCACCTGGGTGGCGGGAGTGGGAGCGGGGGAAGGCGCAGGGGCGGGAGCGGCGGCTGCGGGATCGGGGGCCTGGGCCTGCTGCGGGAACGGGGGCTGCTCCTGCTGCGGTTGCTGCTGGGCCGGCTGCTGCTGGGTCTGCTGCTGGGCCGGTTGCTGGGTCTGTTGCTGGTCCCACTGAGCCTGCTGTTCCTGCTGTCGGCCCTGCTGGGGCTGCTTCCGCAGCCGCGCGGGCTCGACCGCCGGTATCTCCCGCTGCTGCTGCGGCTGTTCGAGTTCCTGGCCCTGGTCCTGCTGCCGTTCCTGCTGCTGGTCCGTCGTCAGCTCGCCCTTGGCCTGCGGGAGTTCGGCCCGTACCGGAACCGGCTCAGGGGTGGGCGCGGGCGGAAGCAGCACCGGTTCGATGCCGGCCGCCGCCAGCCCCGAGTGGGCCGTGTCGGCGAGCGGTACGCCGTACTTCGCGAGCCGCAACGGCATCAGGGCTTCGACGGGCGCCTTGCGCTTCCAGTTGCGGCCGAACCGGGCCTGGAGGCGGGACTGGTAGATGAGCCGGTCCTGTTCGAGCTTGATGACCTGCTCGTACGACCGCAGCTCCCACAGCTTCATCCGCCGCCACAGCATGAACGTCGGAATGGGCGAGAGCAGCCAGCGCGTCAGCCGTACGCCCTCCATGTGCTTGTCGGCGGTGATGTCCGCGATCCGGCCGACCGCGTGGCGCGCCGCCTCGACCGAGACGATGAAGAGAAGCGGGATGACCGCGTGCATCCCGACGCCGAGCGGGTCGGGCCAGGCCGCCGCGCCGTTGAAGGCGATGGTGGCGGCGGTCAGCAGCCAGGCCGACTGGCGCAGCAGCGGGAAGGGGATCCGCATCCAGGTCAGGAGCAGGTCCAGTGCGAGCAGTACGCAGATGCCCGCGTCGATGCCGATCGGGAAGACCAGCGAGAACGCCCCGAAGCCCTTGAGCTCGGCGAGTTCGCGTACGGCGGCGTAGGAGCCCGCGAAACCGATGGCGGCGATGATCACCGCTCCCGTGACGACGACCCCGATGAGTATCCGGTGCGTACGTGTCAGCTCCATCGCGGCCACCCGCGACCCCTCCCCGTTTCGGCATCAGGTACATGACGTCCTGACGTCATCTGGCGGGCACAGCCTGGCACATGTGTGCGGGAGGTGTGGCGCGGGGAGCGGGGAGCGGCCCTCCGGGGAGGGCCGCTTTCCGGGCAGAACGGAAGAAAGGGTGCCGGTTTGCGGACGTGACCGAGATTACTCGGACTTTGCCTTGGCGTCGGACTCCACGGACGCCCCGGAGGACTCCGGCTCGGGTGCCTTGCTCTTCGCGGGGCTGTCGGAGGCATCGGCGCCCGCGGAGCCCTCGCCGCCGCCGGCGACGGCCGCCACGGCCTCCTTCGCCGCGGCCACCGCGTCCTTCGACAGATCGGCGGCGCTCGGGGACTTGGCGCCCGCGTATCCCGCGCCGTTGTAGGTGAGCGTGATGACGACGTTCTCGGTACGGGTCACGACGGTGGCGTACGAGAAGTCCACACCGGTCTTCTTGAGCGTGTACGTGATCGTGCTCGCCTCGTTGCCGATGCCGGTCCCGGGCGCCGTCTTGACGTCCTTGGCGGCCTCGGTGCCCTGGGCGCTCGCGAGCTCCTTCGTGTAGTACTCGCCGGCCCGCTTGGCGCCGCTGCCGAGCGTCGCGTCGGAGTCGTACCGCATGAGGGAGACGTCGAGCCAGCGGTACTGGGAGCCGTCGACGCCCTTGTCGTCCAGACCGTTCCAGGAGCAGCTGCCGCGCGTGGCGAGGTCGCTGGACTTGCCGGCCGTACCGCCCTTGGACTTGGCCTTCGGGACCAGCGAGCCGACCGTCTTGCCGCCGACCGTCTTGCACGCGTCGGGCAGCGCGCTGAACTTCGCGGGGACGACGGTGGGGGACGGGGCGCTGCTGGGACTGGTCGCGGAGCTGTCCGAGCTGTCCTTGTCGCCGGAGTCGGACGAGCAGCCGGCGACGGCGAGCATCACCGGAACGGCTGCGCAGGCGAGTATGCGGGTGAGTCGCGAGGCTGATCGGTGCATGGTTCCTTCAGAGTTCTTGAGTCAGTCGGTCGCGTGCGGTCTCAGTCGGTCGCGTACGGTTCTCGGTCGGTCTCGGTCGGTCTCGGTCGGTCTCGGTCTGTCTCGGACTGGGTTTGTCCCGGACGGTCCGCGGCCACGGTAACCGGCGAGCCCGGCCCGTGGGGCCCGGAGCCCGACTCCGGCGCCGGGCGGCGGGTGCTTCGCGGCCGGGCCGTACCCGCTCCTACTCGTTGAGCTGGTCGACGAGCCTACGGGCCAGTCCCCGGGCCTTGTCCTGGAGTTCCTTGCTGTCGGGGACCCCGGCGGCGAGGGCCGGCTGCTCCGTGTACCGGACGGTCACGATCACGTTCGATGTGCGGAACACCACGCTCACCATGCGGTGCTGGGCGGCCGCACCGGAGCGCGCGAGGACGTCGTCGAGGAAGGCTGCGTCGCCGAGGTCGTCGAGGACGCGGGGTTCGAGACCGCCGGTCGCCGACGCGGATGCCGACGCCGACGAGGAGGGGGACCCCGAGGGCTTCCCCGAGGCCGTGGCGGAGGGGGCGGCGGTCTGGGCCTCGGGAGCGCCGGACGCACCCGGGGAGCCTGACGTGC
Source organism: Streptomyces sp. NPDC059255 (assembly GCF_042752355.1). NCBI lineage: Bacteria > Bacillati > Actinomycetota > Actinomycetes > Kitasatosporales > Streptomycetaceae > Streptomyces > Streptomyces sp. NPDC059255. The sequence continues at coordinate 64,866 of NZ_JBHYZP010000036.1, read as the reverse complement.
CCGGGGCGCCCGGCGTGCCGGACGAGCCGGATGAGGCTGACGAGCCGGATGTGCCGGATGTGCCGGAGGAGGGAGTGGAGGGGGCGAGGTTCGCGCCCGTCTCCTTCTTCGCGTAGACCTCCTGCGCGCGGGTGTCGTCGCTCACGCTCGGGTCGTACGACACCACACGCTCGAAGTCGATCACGAGCTGGTGCGAGGCGGCGGGCGAGGCCGCCTTCCAGCTGCAGCCCACGCGGCGGTCGGTGTCGTACGTCACGGCGGCCGTGCCCTGGTACGCCTTCTCCTGCTGCTCCTCGGAGAGCGACGCGGCGCCCGGCAGCAGGTCCTTGAGCGTGGAGCGCGGCACGGAACCGCACGCCTCGCGCAAGGTCCGGTACTTGCCGGGCTGCGCCGCGGTCGCGCTGGCCGTCTCGCCGGGCTTGGAGTCGCCCGCCGAGCCGTCGTCGCCGCTGCCGCCCGAACAGCCGGCGACGGCCATCAGGAGGAGCACGGCCAGGCCGGGGGCGTACGCGCGTGGCGCCTTGAGCTGCACGGTCCCGGGCTCCCTTCCGCCAAAACTGTTTGCCGCCGGACGGCGGTCGATGGACACAATGTCTATCGCACGCGATGCCGTCGACGCTGGTCGCCCGTCCTTTGTGGCTGCCTTTGCTCCGGTTTTTGCGTTATTCGGACTTTCGGGGGAATTGAGGAAATATGTCGTACGTAGAGATACCGGGCGCGAAGGTGCCCATACGGATGTGGGCCGACCCGGCGACGGTCGAGGACGGCGCGATGCAGCAACTGCGCAATGTCGCCACCCTGCCGTGGATCAAGGGCCTCGCCGTGATGCCGGACGTGCACTACGGCAAGGGCGCCACGGTCGGCTCGGTGATCGCCATGCACGGCGCGGTCTGCCCGGCGGCGGTGGGCGTGGACATCGGCTGCGGCATGTCGGCGGTGAAGACGTCCCTGACGGCGAACGACCTGCCGGGCGACCTGTCCCGGCTGCGCTCCAAGATCGAGCAGGCCATTCCGGTGGGCCGCGGGATGCACGACGACCCGGTGGATCCGGGGCGGCTGCACGGATTCCCGACGGCGGGGTGGGAGAACTTCTGGGCGCGGTTCGGGGGTGTCGCCGACGCGGTCAAGTTCCGTGAGGACCGCGCGGTCAAGCAGATGGGAACGCTTGGATCGGGTAATCATTTTATCGAGTTCTGCCTCGACGGGTCGGGCGCGGTCTGGCTGATGCTGCACTCCGGATCCCGGAACATCGGTAAGGAACTGGCCGACCACCACATCGGCACGGCGCAGAAACTTCCGCACAACCAGGGGCTGATCGACCGGGACCTGGCCGTCTTCATCGCGGACACCCCGCAGATGGCGGCGTACCGGAACGACCTCTTCTGGGCGCAGGAGTACGCGAAGTACAACCGCGCGATCATGATGGGGCTCTTCCAGGACGTGGTCCGCAAGGAGTTCAAGAAGGCCCGGGTGACGTTCGAACCGGTGATCTCCTGCCACCACAACTACGTGGCGGAGGAGCGGTACGAGGACATGGAACTGCTGGTCACGCGGAAGGGCGCGATCCGGGCGGGGAGCGGGGAGTTCGGGATCATCCCGGGGTCCATGGGCACGGGCTCGTACATCGTGAAGGGGCTGGGGAACGCGGCGTCGTTCAACTCGGCCTCGCACGGCGCCGGCCGGCGGATGAGCCGTAACGCGGCGAAGCGGCGGTTCTCGACCCAGGATCTGGAGGACCAGACGCGCGGGGTCGAGTGCCGCAAGGACTCCGGTGTCGTGGACGAGATCCCGGCGGCGTACAAGCCGATCGAGCAGGTCATCGATCAGCAGCGGGACCTGGTGGAGGTCGTGGCCAGGCTGAAGCAGGTCATCTGCGTGAAGGGCTGAGGCGGCCGCGCCCCGGTGTGTGCACCGCCGGGGCGGGCCCCCGTGGTGTGTGCGCCGCCGGTGCGGGCCCCCGTGTGCCGTGGGCCGAGGTCGCGGTGCTCACAGCTCGCGGTGGACCTTGGTGTTGGAGGCCTGGGCGCGGGGGCGCAGGAGCAGGAGGTCGACGTTGACGTGGCTCGGGCGGGTGATCGCCCAGGTGATGGTGTCGGCCACGTCGTCCGCGGTGAGGGGGGCCGCCACGCCCTCGTAGACCTTGGCCGCCTTCTCCTTGTCGCCGCCGAAGCGGGTGGTGGCGAACTCCTCGGTCCTGACCATGCCGGGGGCGATCTCGATGACCCGGACCGGGGTGCCGACGATCTCCAGGCGGAGGGTCTCGGCGAGGACGTGGGCGCCGTGCTTGGCGGCCACGTAGCCCGCACCGCCCTCGTACGTGCCGTGGCCCGCCGTGGAGGAGAGGACGACGACCGTGCCGTCGCCGCTCGCGGTGAGCGCGGGGAGCAGGGCCTGGGTGACGTTGAGGGTGCCGATGACGTTCGTCTCGTACATCCGGCGCCAGTCCGCCGGGTCGCCGGTGGCCACCGGGTCCGCGCCCAGGGCGCCGCCCGCGTTGTTGACCAGGACGTTCACCGAGGGGAAACGGTCCAGCTCGGCGGCGAAGGCGTCGACCGCCGCGCGGTCGGTGACGTCGAGGACGTACGCGGTGGCCCGGTGGCCCGCGGCGGTGAGTTCCGCGGCGAGCGCCTCGATCCGGTCCTTGCGGCGCGCCGTGACGACGACGTGGTGGCCGGCGGCGGCGAGCTGTCGTGCGGTGGCGGCACCGATGCCGCTGCTCGCTCCGGTGATGACGGCGATGGGGGTCCCCGCGGCGGTCATGACGTACTCCTCGCGCGTGTGATCGAGCGTGTGATCGACTCCGGTCAGGATAGGACCCGCGGGTGAGCGGGGCGTGGGGGAGGGGCGTGGGGGGAGGGGTGTGGGACGGGTCAGTGACCCCGGGGCGCGTACATGATCACGGCCATGCCCGCCAGGCAGATCAGGGCTCCGGTGACATCCCAGCGGTCGGGGCGGTAGCCGTCGGCGACCATGCCCCAGACGATCGAGCCCGCGACGAAGATCCCGCCGTACGCCGCGAGGATCCGGCCGAACTCGCCGTCGGGCTGGAGCGTGGCGACGAAGCCGTAGGCGCCCAGCGCGATGACTCCGGCGCCGATCCAGACCCAGCCGCGGCCGCCGCTGCCGATCGCGCCGTCGCCGCGCACGCCCTGCCAGACCAGCCAGGCGCCGCCGATCTCGAAGACGGCGGCGAGGAGGAAGAGGGCGGCGGAGCGGAGTACGAGCATGCGGTCAGCCTGCCACGCGCTCCACGGCCTGCGGCATGCGGGTGACGGGAGGCGCGTCGGGCCGGCGAGTGACCCGGGTCACAGTGTGATGATCATTATCTTCCGCTCATGGGTGATACGCGGAAAGTGGTGCTGGTACTGGTCTCGGCCGCCACGGCGGTGGTCATGGGCACGGCTCCGGGGGCCGGAGCGAGCGTGCCGAAGCGGGACGCGGGTACGGAAGCCGTCGAGGCCGATCTTGCCCACCACGGGCATGTGACCCTGTCGAGCGGGCGGCTCACGGTCCGCCTCGGCTCCGAGAACCACGGTCCCGCCGGGCTGGCCGACGCGACCGTACGGCTCGAATTCTCGGCCCCGATGGTCGCGGGCCAGCCGCTGCCGCCGACCTGCCTGTGGTCCGGCGACCGTACGGTCCTGTGCCGTACGGGGCCGCTCCGGCCGATCGGGCGGGGCCACGAGGTGACCCTGGACCTGCGGACGACCGGCACGCCGTACGAGATCGTCGTCCGGATCGACACCGCGTGGAACGGCGGCGCGACCGACCTCAACCCCGAGAACCACCGGCACCGCGTCCTGGCCCCGGACACCGGGGACCCGTACGTCTTCTGAGACGACCCGGCGACTGAGATGACCCGGCGACCCGGCGCCCGGTGGCCGTCACGCCGCCGCGTCGCCGAACTCCCGTACCGCGTCGTCGACGATCGCCGCCAGGCGGGCGTGGTGCGCGCCGCGCCAGTAGACCCGGCCGCAGGCCGCGCAGCGGGCGAAGACGTCGTAGCCGCGCTGGGTGCCGTGCTGGAGCTGTTCCTGGACGGACTCCTTGTCCGCCGGGCCCAGTTGGCCGTTGCAGGCGGTGCAGCGGGTCCAGGGGGCGAGGACGGGCGCGAAGCGCTGGAGCACGTCCCTGAGCTGGTCGTCCGGGCGGTCGCTGTAGATGTACGCCCCGGCCCAGATCTCCCGGCGGCGCAGCAGCCCGCGGTCGCGCGAGAGCATCACCCGGCGTTCGGCGGCGGAGAGCGTGGCCAGGGCCGGGTCGCCCAGGTCCTCGCTCTCGTACGCCGCGTCGACGCCCAGCAGCCGCAGCCGGCGGGCGAGGGTGCCGAGGTGGACGTCGAGGAGGAAGCGCAGGGGCGCGCCGGGGACGGTCTGCGGCCGGGGCACGGAGCGCACCTCCACGGACTCGCCCGCGGCCGGGATGTGTGAGAAGGGCACCTCGCGGCCGTCGACCAGGAGGGGGCCGGCTTCGGTGAGCGGGACGCCGAGGGACTCCACGGCGTGGCCGAGGGTGGATGAGCCGTCGGTGCGCAGGGCCGTGCGTCCCGTACGGCGCTCGGCCGCGACGAAGAGGCGCAGTTCGGGGGCGAAGGCGATCTGGATCTCCGGTCCGTTCACGCCGCCAGGATGCCACCGACGCGCCCGGGCGGGCCAGGGGTTTCCCGGCCGGGTGGCGCGGGTGGCGGGGGTGGGAAGGGGCGCGGAGGTGGGAAGGGGTGCGGAGGTGGTTGTGGAGCTGTGTGATGTCAGGTGAGGCGCAGCCGCCAGTTGTTGACGCGGCGGGGATGCCCCGGCGGGTACTCGAAGTCGCGCTCGCCCAGCAGGGAGAAGCCCGCCCTGCGGCACAGCGCGTTCGACGCCGGGTTGTCGACGGACGGGAACGCGTGCAGGAAGCGGTGCGTCCGCTCGGCCCGCGCCCGCTCGACGACCGCGGCGACGGCGGCCGCCGCGATGCCCCGGCCCTGGTGGGCGGCGAGCACCGTCCACCCCGTCTCGTACACCTGCTCCCCGTCCCAGGTCTGCTCCCAGAAGCCGATCGTGCCGACCGGGATCTCCTCGGGGAGGAGGACGACGCGGAACATCCGGCCCTTGTCCGTGCGGTCCGCGCTCAGGGCCACGTACCGCTCGTGCCGCTTGAGGATCTGCTCCTCGGTCTCGGGGCCGCCGAGGTGGGTCATCAGCTCCGCCGCGTTGGCCGCCCGGAGGAGGTCGAGGTCGCCCGCCGACCACGCGTCGATCCGGACCCGCGGTGGCCCGGGTACCGGGCGCTCCCGGCCGGCCCGGCCGCGGCGCCCGGCCTCGCCGGGCCCGGGCCCGCCGGCTCCGTTGTCTCCGCCGGTTTCGCTGCCCAGGCCGTCCCGGCTGTCGGTCCCCTCGGTCCTCATGGCACGCAACTGTAGGTCGTGGGTCCGACAGCGGCGCTCTCAGCGGGCGTACGCCGTCGGCGGGACCCCGACCGTCGCCGTGAAGTCCCGGACGAGATGCGCCTGGTCGCTGTAGCCGAGGTCGGCGGCGAGCGCGGGCCAGTCGACGGCGCCGGACTCCGCGCGTTCCAGCGCCTCGTGGATGCGGTAGCGCAGGATGACCCACTTCGGGCCGACGCCCACGTACGCGGCGAAGAGCCTTTGCAGCGAGCGCGCCGAGACGCCCTCCTCCTCGGTGAGGCGGGCGACGCGCCGGATCGTACGATCCGTCCTGATCCGGTCGGCCAGGGCCATGGCGCGCAGGGCCCCCGGGTCGGGGCGCGGGTCGAGGCCCAGCAGGTACGCGTCCAGCGCGGCGACCCGGGCGTCCTCGTCGTCGGGGGTGTCCGGGCCCTCGGGGGTGTCCGGGCCGGCGGGGGCGTTCTCGTCGTCGGGGGCGTCCGGGCCGAGAACCGTCGCGAGGTCCGCCTCCGTCGTCGGCAGGACCTCGCCGACCGGCACCCGGCGCCCCGTCCACTCCGCCACCGGCCGCTCCGGCGCGAAGGGACGGAAGCCGCCCGGCCGGAACTGGACCCCGCACACCCGGCCGCGGCCCTCCAGCTTCTGTGCGAACAGCTCCAGGCCGACGCCCGCGACCTCCCCGAACGCCACGGGGCCCGGGGTGTCGAAGCGCTGGAAGACCACGTTCACCGACGGGTGCGGCACCACATGGGAGACGTACGGCTGCTCCAGGTCCCAGTCGATCAGCCAGTAGTGCTCCAGATACGGCCGCAGGGCCGGCGCGGGCTCGCGGCGGCGGAACCGTACGCGCGCGAAGAGGCCGGGGGCGTCGACGATGCCCCGGGTGTCACGCCGCGGACCTGCCATTCACGGAACGTATCGCCGCGCGTCGCGTTTGTTCAAGACGCGGGGGCGTCGCCGTCCCTACCGTCCGTCCCATGAGCGAGAAGAACGACATCGAGATCGGCACACCGAACGACATCAAGATCGGCACACTGTTGAAGCCGGCGGCGGACCATGCCCTTGCCGTCGTCCGCGGCATCGGCGACGAGCGGCTCGGCGCGCCGACGCCGTGCGCCGAGTACGACGTCCACGCCCTGCTCGACCATCTCTTCCAGGTCGTCGTGAACTTCCAGGCGCTCGCCGCGAAGCGGGACGCCGACTTCGGCGCCGCCCCCGAACATCTCGCGGGGGAGTGGCGCGAGCGGTTCGCCGCGGAGACGGCGCGACTTGTCGAGGCCTGGGACGCGCCGGGCGCCGAGGAGGGCACGTCGGGGGCGATGGGGCTGCCGGCCAGGACGGTCGGCTCGATGGTGCTCGGGGATCTGACCGTGCACGCGTGGGACCTGGCGCGGGCCACGGGACAGCCGTACGAGCCGGACGCGGCCCTCGTCGGCCTGCTGACGGCGGAGTTCGGGGCGCTGGCACCGATGGCCAGGAAGATGGGCGTGTTCGGGGAGCCGGTGCCGGTGGCGCCGGACGCGGCTCCCTTCGACGTACTGCTGGCGCTGACCGGCCGCGACCCCGGCTGGATGCCCCCGCGCTCCGCGTAGCCACCGCCGTCGGTCTTCGCGCTGCCCGCTACCGCCGTACGGTCTCGCCGTCGGCGGGGGCCGGGCGGGCCGGCCGGTGGGGGATGTCGTCGGCGGGCGACCCCGCCGGGGCCGAGTCCGGGGCCGGGGCCGGGGCCGCCGCGTGGCGGCGCAGGAGTTTTTCGCCCTCGACATCCACGTCCGGGAGCAGCCGGTCCACGGCGCGGGGCAGCCACCACGCCCGGCGGCCGAGGACGGCCATCACGGCCGGAACCAGTGTCATCCGTACGACGAACGCGTCCAGCAGGACGCCCACGGCGAGGGCGAACCCCATGCCCTTGATCACCTGCAGCTCGGCGAAGACGAAGGAGCCGAAGACGGCGATCATGATCAGCGCGGCAGCGGTGACCACCTTCGCGCTGTGGCCGAAGCCGCGGACCATCGCCTCGGTCGGCGGGCGGCCGTGCACGTACTCCTCGCGCATGCGGGAGACGAGGAAGACCTCGTAATCCATGGCCAGCCCGAACAGGATGCCGACCAGCAGCATCGGCAGGAAGCTGAGCACCGGGCCGGTGTGCTCGATGCCGAGGAGCCCGGCGAGCCAGCCCCACTGGAAGACCGCCACCACGGCGCCCAGCGAGGCGCCGAGGGAGAGCAGGAAGCCCAGCGCGGCCTTCAGCGGCACGGCGACCGCGCGGAACACCACGGTCAGCAGGGCCAGGGCCAGGCCCATCACCAGCAGGCAGTAGACGGGCAGGGCGGACGACAGCTTGTCCGCCACGTCGATGTTCACCGCGGTCGCGCCGGTGACGTTCAGCTCCGTACCCGTGCGCCGCTCGATGCCGTCCCGCAGCTCCCGGATGTCGGTCAGCAGGCGCTGTGTGGACGCCGACTCGGGACCGCCGGACGGTATGACGTTGACGAGCGCGGCGTCGGTGGAGTCGGCGGGCACCACGGGGGAGACCGCGACGACCCCCGGCAGCTCCGCGACCCGGTCCGCGAGCTGCCGGGCGGCGGCCGGCGCCGTTGCCCCGTCGCCACCGCCGGTCCCGCCCGGGCCGGCGCCGCGGCCCTGGGCCAGCACGATCAGGGTGCCGCTGTAGCCGGGGCCGAAGCCGTCGTCGACCAGCTTCTGCGCCCGCGCGGCGGAGCCGGCCGCGTCCTGTGACCCGCCGAGCCCGAGCCGCAGATCCGCGGCCGGTACGGCCAGGACACCCAGGCCGAGGACGCCTGCCGCCAGCACGGCCCAGCGGCGGCGTGCCGCCAGGGCCGCCCAGCGCTGTCCCAGAGGGGCCCGGTCCGCCCGGGCGAGCCGCGATTCCTCGCGCCGGGCCAGGCGGCGCAGTACGGGCACGGTGCTCGTGGCGATGGCCGGACCGATGAGCCCGAGCACGGCCGGGAGGAGCGTGACGGCGATCAGTACGGAGACCACCACGGTGGCGGCGGCGCCCAGTCCCATGACGGTCAGGAACGGAATGTTCACGACGGAGAGCGCGGCGAGCGCGATCACGACCGTGGCGCCGGCGAAGACCACGGCCCCGCCGGCCGTGCCGGTCGCGAGCCCGGCCGACTCCTCCGGGTCCATGCCGCGCCTGACCTGGGTCTGGTGCCGGGAGACGATGAACAGGGCGTAGTCGATGCCCACGGCCAGCCCCAGCATCACGGCCAGGATGACCGAGGTGCTGTCCATCGTGATCACGCTGGTCAGGGCCAGCAGGCACAGGACGCCGACGCCGACGCCGACGAGCGCGGTCGCCACGGGGACGATCGCGGCGCGCAGGCTGCGGAAGACCAGGATCAGCACGCCCAGCGCGATCACCACGCCGACGGCCTCGCCGGGGCCGAGCACCTTGATCTCGCCGTCGGTGAAGGCGGCACCGCCGAGTTCGACGGTCAGCCCGGCCGCGCGGGCCCCGGCGGCGGTCCGCTCCAGCTCCGCCCTCGTCGCGGCGGGGATCCCGTCGGCCTTCGCGGCGTCGAAGGTGAGCTGGGCGATACCCGTACGGCCGTCGGCGGACACGGTGCCCGCCTCGGCGGCCGGAGGGGTGGCCGAGGCCACCCCGGGGAGCGGGCCGGCCCGCCGCGCCGCCTCGGCGACCGCCCGCGCGGCGGCACCGGCGGTGACCTTCTCCCCGGCGGGGGCCCGGAAGACGATCGTGCCGGTCACCTGCCCGCCGGCGGCCGGGAACTCCTTCTCCAGCACATCGAGCGTGCGCTGGGCCTCCGTGCCCGGGATGGTGGTGGACGAGGCGAAGGGCTTCATCAGCGCGAGCGCGGCGACCGCGGCCGCGAGGAGCACGGCGAGCCAGGCGCCGATCACGGCCCATTTGTGCCGGTAGGAGAAGCGTCCGAGGCGGTGGAGGAGCGTGGACACGCAAGGACTCCCGAGGAGGTGAGGGGGAGGGAGGGGACGTACGGGTCCGGCCCACGCTAGGTCGGCGGCCGTCACCTCCTCGCCGTATCGGGCCCCGGGGGCCGGAGTTCACACGCAACTCCCATGGAGCGCCGTCCGGTGATCGGACATGATCGGACGAGTCCCCGATCGATCAGGACGGAGAGGGCATCCGGATGACGGAGCGGAGTGTCACCGCCGCCGGCGCGGCCCCGGCGCGGTCAGGACGGCTGCTGGTGGTCGACGACGAACCGGCGATCCTCGACACGGTGAGCCGGTTCCTGCGCTTCCTCGGCTACGACGTGCGCACCGCCGCCACCGCCCACGAGGCCCTCGCGGTGGCCCGTGACTGCCTTCCCGAGCTGATCCTGCTGGACGTGATGCTGCCCGACGGCGACGGTTTCGAGGTCATGCGGCGGCTGCGCGGGGACGGACTGCCGCACGCGGTCGTCTTCCTCACGGCACGCGACAGCCGTAAGGACCTGGTCAAGGGGTTGACCGCAGGCGGGGACGACTACATCACCAAGCCCTTCGGGCTGGACGAGGTGGCTGCCCGCATCCAGGCCGTGCTCCGCCGTACCCGTACCCGTGGCCATATCGGAAGTGCCGGTTCCGGCGCGGGTTCCGGTGCCGGTTCGGGCGTGGGTTCGGGCGTGGGTTCTGGCGTGGGTTCCGGCACCGGCGGCGAGGGCGAGGCCGGCACCGTCCTGCGCGTCGCCGATCTCGAACTCGACACCGCCGCCTACGCCGTACGCAGGGCCGGGACACCGATCGACCTGTCGCCGACCGAGTACCGCCTGCTGCGCTACCTCATGCTCCACCGGGGCCGGATCCTCCCGCGCGCCCAACTCCTCGACCACGTCTGGTCGTACGACTTCAACGGCGACGACACCGTCGTCGCCACCTACATCAGCTATCTGCGCCGCAAGATCGATGTCCTCGGCCCGTCCCTGATCCACACCCGGCGCGGTGTCGGCTACGGCATCAGGGAGCCGGAATGCTGAACCGCCGGACGGTGAGCCGGCTGGTGCTGAACCGCCGGGTGGTGAGCCGCCTGCGGCGGTGGCCGGTGCGCAGCCGGCTCAGCGGGGTCGTCACCGGGCTGTGCGCGCTCGCCATGGCCGCCACCGCCGCCGTCTGGCTGGGCAGCGGCGATCCCGCGGCGATCGTCGCCGTGGAACTGGTCGGGCTCACGCTGGTGGCCCTCGTCACCACCGCCGTGGTCCGCTGCGAACTGCGCCCCCTGGAGGAGGCGGCGCGTACCGCGGACGCGGTCGCGTCGGGGGATCTCGGCCACCGGCTCGCCGTGGCCACCCAGGCCCCCGCCACCGAGGTCGGCCGGCTCGTGGACGCGCTGAACCGCATGCTGGACCAGGTCCAGGCCGCCCTCGCCGCGCGCGAGACGTCCGAAGCGCGCATGCGCCAGTTCATCGCGGACGCCTCGCACGAACTGCGTACGCCCCTGCAGTCCCTGCGCGGCTACGCCGAGCTCTACCAGCACGGCGCACTGCCCGACACGGCCGCGGTGGACGAGGCGGTGGACCGGATGCTCGCGGAGATCCTGCGCATGACGCGGCTGGTCGAGTCGCTGCTCATGCTCGCCCGCTTCGACGCCGAGGGCGAGGCGGCCGAGGCGGAACAGGAGCCCGTCGACCTCAGCCGGGTCGTCGCGGAATCCTGCCGGGACGCCGCGGCCGTCGAACCGGCACGGCCCCGTACGGTCGACGTCCGGCCGGGGGTGACCGTACTGGGTGACGAGGCACACCTGCGCAGCCTGCTGGCCAACCTGCTGGGCAACATCCGTATGCACACACCGCCCGACGCCTCCTGCGCCGTCGAACTGCGCGCGGCGGACGGACACGCGACGCTCCGGGTCCGGGACGCCGGGCCCGGTATCCCGGACGAGGCCGTCGCCCATGTCTTCGACCGCTTCTACCGGGCCGGCAAGGGCCGCGGGAGCGGGGGCGGGCACGGTGGGACCGGCAGGGGCAGCGGTCTCGGGCTGGCGATCGTGGCCGCCGTCGCGGAGCTCCACCGCGCTCGCGTCCGTCTCGACAGCGTGCCCGGCCGCGGGACGCTCGTCGAAGTCACCTTCCCCGTCCCGCCGGGCGGTGCGCCGGGCGGCCCGCAGGACTGAACGGTGGCATGGCGGGCAGATGTTCGGTCAGTACCGCTTTCGACAGCAAGCGGGCCAAGAGGAGGGGACATGGAGATTTCCGGCTTTGTCGCAGCCATTGTCGTCGGCATCGTCATCGGCGTGCTGGGACGGCTCGTGGTGCCGGGTCGGCAGCGCATCGGGGTGCTGCTGACCATCGGCGTCGGTATCGTCGCGGCGCTGGTCGGTACGTTCGTCGCGGCGGCGTTCGGCGTCGCGGACACCCGGGGCTTCGACTGGATCGAGCTGATCATCCAGGTCGGCCTGGCGGCGGTGGGCGTGGCCGCGCTGGACCGCGCCAAGGGCCGCGGCTGACCCGCGGCTGACCACTGCCGGGGAGCTTGTCGCGGCTCCCGTCAGGCCCCCGTCAGTCGTCTCCGTCTTTGTCGGAGCCTTCGTCAGTGCCTTCGTCGGCGTCGGCGTCTTCGTCGGCGCCGGTGAGCGGGCGGCCGGCGAGCAGGTTCCAGCGGCCGTCCCGCCCGGTGAACTCCGTGACGGTCAGCGGCCGTACGTCGAACCGCCAGAACGCGGCGGCCGGCGCCGAGAGCGCGTGCAGGGCGGCGGCGCGGACGATCTCCGGTTCGGCCACGGCGATCACCCGGGGGGTCTCGGGGCTCAGCGTTTCGAGCCACCGGCCGACGCGGGCGTAGAGCGCGAGCAGGGTCTCCCCGCCGTGCGGCGCGGCCGACGGGTCGGCGAGCCACGCGCTCACCTGCGCCGGTTCCGCGGCCGCGACCTCGTCGAGGGTCCTGCCCTGCCAGCGCCCCATGTCCCACGGCGCGATCTCCGGCACCGGCCGCGCGTCCAGGCCGAGCAGGCCGGCGGTCGTACGGCAGCGGGGTGCGGACGAGACGTACACGGCGGCGCCGTGCGGGAACTCCTCCCGTACGGCCTCGGCCTGCCGCACCCCGGTCGCGTCCACCGCCCGCGTCGCGGCGCCGGGCCCGTCCTCGGGAAGGTCGCCGAAGCGGGCCGCGCGCAGGGCCGGGCCGATGGCGGGTGAGATGAGCTGCACGCGGATCGTCGAGCGGATCGTCATAGCGAAAGGCCCCCTTGGCCCGTCTGCCGGTTCGCGGTACCTTCACGTCGATATCCACGACGGCGGGACGGAAGTCCGGTGAGATTCCGGCACGGTCGCGCCACTGTATGCCGGTTCCGGCCGCGTGCCACGCGGCGGGGGACCGGTGAGTCAGACCCGACGGCCGTCGTTCGAGCTCCATCAACGGGACGCGAGTTCCCTCAGGAGGATGTGCCATGGCTCAGTCCATCGCGCCTGCGAACACCGCTCTTCCGCCCACCTCTGCCACCGGCGCCGCCCCGGCTCCGCTTCCGCTGCGCGCCGTGCTGCCGTGGGCGGTCTTCGTCGGCACCCTGATGCTGGTGCTGCTCTACTTCGTCGGCGCCGAACAGGGCGCGACGTCGGTGATCTCCGGTGCCGGTGTGCACGAATGGGTGCACGACGGCCGTCATCTGCTCGGGTTCCCCTGCCACTGACCGCTGACGGAAACAGCAGTCAGCAGTCAGCAGTCAGCGGAAACAGCAGCGACAGCAGCGACAGCGGAGATGACGCGCATGCATGCCTTCACCGTCAGAAACCTCCTGGTCCGCGGCATGGTCGCGGGCGTCCTGGCCGGACTTCTCGCGTTCGCGCTGGCCTACCTCGCGGGTGAGCCCTCCGTACGGGACTCCATCGCGCAGGAGGAGAGCCGGTCCGCCCCGGCGCATCAGCACGGCGCCGCGGCGGACCCCGTAGCAGCGGGAGAGGAGGAAGAGGAAGAGGAACTGGTCAGCAGGCCGGTCCAGTCGACGTTCGGGCTCGCCACCGGGGTCCTGGTGTACGGGGTGGCCCTCGGCGGCATCGCCTCGCTGGTCTTCGCGGTGAGCCTGGGCAGGATCGGCCGGTTCGGGCCGCGGGCGACCTCGGCGCTGGTCGCGGGGGCCGCCTTCACGACCGTCTACCTGGTGCCGTTCCTGAAGTATCCGGCGACGCCGCCCGCCGTGGGCAATCCGGACACGATCGGCAGGCGCACGACCCTGTTCTTCCTGATGATCCTGCTCAGCGTCCTGCTGGCGGTCATCGCCGTCATCGCGGGGAGACGGCTGGCGCCGCGGCTCGGCAACTGGAACGCGTCGCTCGCCGCGGGCGCCGGTTACGTGGCCGTCGTCGCCGTCGCCTGTCTGGTGCTGCCCGCCAACGCGGACGCCGTCCCCGCGTCCTTCCCCGCGGCACTGCTGTGGGAGTTCCGGCTCGCCTCGCTCGGGGTGCAGGCGCTGCTCTGGACGGCCTTCGGACTGATCTTCGGCGAACTGGCGGAGCGGATGCTCCGGCCGCGGGCGGTGGCCGGTGCCGCCGTCGTGCCGCCCGGGGCACCCGTCGGGGAGCCGCGGGCGGCCGGACAGTAGAGTGCGGGGTCGGTCTTCTCCCAGCTCAGAGGTGTACGGCAGTGAGCGTCCCGCCCCCTGGTCCCCCGTCGCCGGTCCCGGCTCCGCCGGTGACCGTGGTCGGGATCGGCGCGGACGGCTGGGCCGGGCTCTCCGGCGCGGCGCGGGAGGTCCTGCGCGGGGCGGACGTGGTCATCGGCGGGCCCCGCCAGCTCGGCCTGCTGCCGGCGCGGGAGTGCGCGGGCGAGCGGGTGGCGTGGCCGTCGCCGCTGCGCCCCGCCGTGCCCGGCCTGCTCGCCGCGCACGCCGGGCGCCGGATCGCGGTGCTGGCCAGCGGGGACCCGATGTTCTACGGGATCGGACGGGCGCTCGGCGAGGTCGTCGGCGCGGCGGCGCTGCGCGTGCTGCCGCATCCGTCGTCCGTCTCGTACGCGTGCGCCCGGCTCGGCTGGCCGGTGGAGGAGACGGAGGTCGTCACGCTCGTCGGCCGCCCCGCCGAACGCCTCACCGCCGCGCTGCACGACGGCCGCCGGGTGCTGGTGCTCAGCGCCGGGGCCGGGACGCCCGAGGACGTGGCGGCGCTGCTCCGCGCGCGCGGCTACGGGCCGAGCCCGCTGCACGTGCTCGAACAGCTCGGCTCGGAGCGGGAACGGCACCGTACGGCCACCGCCGACGCGTGGGCCGGGCCGGCCGGAGACCCGCTCAACGTGGTGGCGGTCGAGTGCCGCCGCGCGCCCGGCGCGCCGCGCCTCGGCGCCGTACCCGGGCTGCCGGACACGGCGTACGAACACGACGGCCAGCTCACCAAACGCCATGTGCGCGCCGCCACGCTGGGCGCGCTGGCGCCCGCGCCGGGGGAGCTGCTGTGGGACATCGGCGGCGGGTCCGGTTCGATCGCGGTGGAGTGGATGCGTACGCACCCGTCCTGCCGGGCGGTGTCGGTGGAACGCGATCCGGTGCGCGCCGAGCGCATCGGCCGGAACGCGCGGGCGCTCGGCGTCCCCGGACTGCGCGTCGCCGTCGGCGCGGCGCCCGCCGCGCTCGCCGGACTGCCGGTACCCGACGCGGTGTTCATCGGCGGCGGGCTGACCGCGCCGGGGCTGCTCGACGCCTGCTGGGAGGCGCTGCCCGTGGGCGGCCGGCTGGTCGCGAACACGGTGACGCTGGAGTCGGAGGCGCTGCTGGCCGACCGGTACCGCCGGTACGGCGGGGAACTGGTGCGGCTGGCGGTCGCGCACGCGGTGCCGGTCGGCGGCTTCACGGGGTGGCGGCAGGCGATGCCGGTCACGCAGTGGTCGGTCACGAAAGCCCCAGGATCAGCGGCGGGGCCGGGTCCGGCGTCGGCCCCGTCCCCGCCCCCGGCCTCAGCCCCGGCCTCACGAGCAGGAGAAGAACGATGACGGTGTACTTCATCGGCGCGGGCCCCGGCGCCGCCGACCTGATCACGGTGCGCGGCGCCCGCCGGCTGGCCGAGTGCCGGGTGTGCCTGTACGCGGGCAGCCTGGTCCCGCGCGAACTGCTGGCGGAGTGCCCGCCGGACGCGCGCCTGATCGACACCGCCAGGATGGACCTCGACGCCATCACCGCCGAACTGGTCGGGGCGCACGGCGAGGGCCACGACGTGGCGCGGCTGCACTCCGGTGACCCGTCCGTCTTCAGCGCGGTGGCCGAGCAGATGCGGCGGCTGGACGCGGCGGGTGTGCCGTACGAAGTGGTCCCGGGCGTACCGGCGTTCGCGGCGGCCGCCGCCGCGCTCAAGCGGGAGCTGACCGTGCCGACGGTCGGCCAGACGGTCATCCTGACCCGGGTCGCCCAGCGGGCCACCCCGATGCCGGCGGGCGAGGACCTGGCGACGCTCGGGCGCAGCGGCGCGCTGCTGGTGCTGCACCTGGCGGCGCGGTACGTGGACCGGGTGGTGGCGGAACTGCTGCCGCACTACGGCGCGGACTGCCCGGCGGCGGTGGTGGCGATGGCCAGCCGCCCCGACGAGCTGGTGCTGCGGGGGCCGCTGGACGGGATCGCCGCGCAGGTGAAGGCGGCGGGGGTGGTGCGGACGGCGGTGATCATGGTGGGCAGGACGCTGGGCGCGGAGCAGTTCAGGGACAGCCACCTGTACTCGGCGGAGCGCGATCGCGACTGTGACAGCGACGGCGACGGCGTTACGGGCTGCTCGTAGCGCTCGTACGGGTACGTAGCGCTCGTACGGGTACGGCGGGGTCCGCGCACGGGTACACGGGGACACCGGTACGGCGGGGCACGGATACCTTCTCCGTGTCCCGCCGTCCCCCGCGTGACTACGTGCCGGTGACGCTCACTTCTTGGCAGGGGTGGTCTTCAGCCGCCCGGCGATCCGGTCGCGCATGCCGGGCATTCCGAACCCCTTGGGGTCGATCTTGTCGTTGGACCATTCGAGATGCCCGATGACGCTGAGCGCGCTCCACCCGTGCGCACGGCAGATTGCCGCGCCCACCCGCTCGATCGCGTCGAGCTGCGCCTTCGGCCACGGGTCCTTCCCGTCACCGAGGTTGACGCACTCGAAGCCGTAGAACCGGGCGTTGCCGTCCTCGCCGTCGGCGTTGCCCCGGGTGGGCCTGGGCGGCCGGTCGCCGTAGTCCTCCGCGATCACGCGCGCGAGGACCTTGGGGTCACCCCCGCCCGCGTGGTTCGTCCGGCCGTGGCCGACGAGGTGGACGACGCCCGTCTTGTCGATGACGCCGTGGCACAGCGGTCCCGGCAGCGCGGCGTATCCGTCGCGGCAGATCGCCACGGAGCCCGTGGTGCCCGAGGTGACGGTGTGGTGGACCATCACTCCGTTGACCGGGCCCCAGAGCCCCTTGTGGTTGCGGTTGTGCGTACGCCAGTCGCCGACCTCTTTGACCTTCACGCCCTCGGCGCGCAGCGCCGCGAGGAAGGCCGAGGCGGACAGTGGTGGTGCCATGAGGAGACTTCCTTTCCGTCGTGGTGTACGTGGCTGTGCGGAGCCGTGTTCACCAGGACGGCTTGCGGACGTTCCCGTAGCCGCCGCCCCTGGGCCGGTCTTCGAGGTGCAGGTGCGGGCCGGTCGAGTTGCCGGTGGAGCCGACCTCGCCGAGCTTCTCGCCCGCCTTGACCTTGTCGCCGACCGAGACGCTGCGCTTGGACAGGTGGCAGTAGACGTAGGTCCTGCCGTTGTCGGCGTTCAGGTGGATCCAGGTGCCGTACGACTGGCCGTTGTTGTCCGACACGGCGATGGTGCCGGCGCGTACGGCCACGACCTTGGTCCCCTTGGGCGCCGGGTAGTCGCTGCCGGTGTGGAAACCGGCCTGGTAGCTTCCGGGCTTGCCGTACGGGTTACCGGCGTTGGTGCCGTAGCCGGGCACGGGCGAGGCCACCCTGCTGCTCGAACTCCCCGTCTTGTGGCCGCCGTCCTTGAGCCCGAGGAGGGCGAAGGTCTGCGGCCCCGGCAGCCCGTCCGCGTTGCCGCCGGTCCACCCCTGGGCCTTCTGGAACTTGGTGCAGGCGGCCTTGGTCTCCGGGCCGTACAGACCGGTGGGGCCGGACGGGATCTTGCCCCCCTTGGCGATGAGCGCCTTCTGGAAGCTTTTGACGCATGTGTCCGTCTTGCCGTACTTCACGTGATCGAATTCAATCGTGGCCATGTCAAATCCCCCTTGACGTGTTCACTGTGATGGCCTGACGGGCAGCCATCTGTGCGTCATCCTGGGAAAGGCAAAGAAACGTTCAATAAATAGCCAATAAACGTCCATGTGGTCCTGGGTGTTGTAAGGCGTTGCCCGCCGTCCCGGGTCGCTCCGAGGGGGAGTTCCGTGTACGCCGCCGAACCACCGTTTCGGGACGTGAGCCCCCCGCGGGGAGCCTGACGCGCCGCGAGCCTACGAGGGCCGCGTCGAGACCGTCGTGCCCCCGGTGCTCGGCTCGCTGCGCCCCACCACCGTCCCCGCCCGGTCGATGCAGATCACGTCCACCGCCACCGGCGCCCCCCGCAGCACCGCCAGCGCCTCCGCCCTGGCCCGCAGCGCCACCGCGTCGCCCAGTGCCACGCCCGCCGCCTCGCACAGGCGCAGCGCCTCCAGGCCCGTGTTGGACTCCGCGACCCGGGCCGCCAGTGCCGGGTCCGCGCCCGCCGCCGAGGCCAGTTCCGCCAGGAACGCCTTGTTCACCTGGGAGCGCCCCGAGTGCAGGTCGAGATGGCCCGCCGCCAGTTTCGAAAGCTTCGCGAAGCCCCCGCAGAGCGTGAGGCGGGCGACCGGATGGCGGCGGATGTACTTGAGGACCGCCCCCGCGAAGTCGCCCATGTCCAGCAGCGCGTCCTCCGGCAGCCCGTGCACGGCCAGGACCGTCTTCTCCGAGGTCGAGCCCGTGCACCCCGCCACGTGCGTGCGGCCCGCCGCGCGCGCCACGTCCACACCCCGCCGGATCGAGTCGATCCACGCCGAGCAGGAGTACGGGACGACCACCCCCGTCGTACCGAGGACGGACAGGCCGCCCAGGATGCCCAGGCGCGGGTTCCAGGTCGACCGGGCGATCTCCTCGCCGTCGTCCACCGCGACCGTGATCTCCACGTCGCCCGTGCCGCCGTACCGCCGCGCCACCTCCGCCACATGGGCCCGCATCAGCTGACGCGGGACCGGGTTGATCGCCGGTTCGCCGACCTCCAGGGGCAGCCCGGGGCGCGTCACCGTCCCCACGCCGGGGCCCGCCCGGAAGACGACGCCCGCGCCCGGCGGCAGCGGTCGCACCGTCGCGCGGACCAGCGCGCCGTGCGTGACGTCCGGGTCGTCGCCCGCGTCCTTGACCACGCCCGCCATGGCCGCCCCGCCGGACAGCTCCTCCGCCGCCAGCGCGAACGCAGGGGTCTGCCCCTTCGGCAGCGTGATCGTCACCGGGTCGGGGAAGCCGCCGGTCAGCAGGGCGGTGTACGCGGCCGTCGTCGCCGCCGTCGCGCAGGCACCGGTGGTCCAGCCGGGCCGCAGACCGGTGTGCTTGAGTTGGGCGTCGCGGCCGCCCCCACCCGCGCCTTTGGTCGTCCCCGCAGTCGTGTCCGTACCGCCGTCCGTCATGGAGAGATCCGTTGCCCTTGCACGTGCTGATCCTCGGCGGGACCACCGAGTCGCGCCGCCTCGCGGAACTGCTCCACCCGCGGCTGCGCGTGACGACGTCCCTCGCCGGGCGCGTCGCCCGGCCCGTGCTGCCGCCGGGGGAGGTGCGCGTCGGCGGGTTCGGCGGGGCGGACGGGCTGGCACACCGGCTGCGCGAGGACCGGGTGGACGCGCTCGTCGACGCCACCCATCCCTTCGCCGCGGCCATCAGCCGGAACGCGGCCCTCGCCGCCGCCACCGCCGCCGTCCCCCTGCTGGCACTGCGCCGCCCCTCCTGGGCGCCCGTCCCCGGCGACGACTGGCGTACGGTCGGCACGCTGGCCGGCGCCGCCGAGGCGCTGCGCGGGCTCGGCGGGGCCCGCAGGGTCTTCCTCACCACCGGGCGGATGGGGCTCGCCGCCTTCGCGGGCCCGGAACTCGACCGCCACTGGTTCCTCGTACGGTCCGTGGACGCGCCCGAACCGCCGTACCCGGCCCGTACCGAGACCCTGCTCGACCGGGGGCCCTTCACTCTCGACGGGGAGCGTGAGCTGCTCCGGCGGCACCGGATCGATGTCGTCGTGACCAAGGACAGCGGCGGCGCGGCCACCGCGCCCAAGCTCACCGCCGCCCGGGAGGCGGGGATTCCGGTCGTGGTCGTGCGTCGGCCGCCCGTGCCGTCGGGGGTGACCGTCGTGGAGACCGCCGAGGACGCGGCGGCGTGGGTGGCTCACCTCTCGGAAGGGGCGGGCGAATCGGCGGCCGGGGAAGGCTCCGGAGACGGCGCGTGGGCCGGGGAAGGCTCCGGGTAGCGGCGCGGGGTCCAGACGATCTCCTCGCCGCCGCGGGCT
The DNA here is from genome assembly GCF_042752355.1 of Streptomyces sp. NPDC059255. Classification (NCBI taxonomy): domain Bacteria; kingdom Bacillati; phylum Actinomycetota; class Actinomycetes; order Kitasatosporales; family Streptomycetaceae; genus Streptomyces; species Streptomyces sp. NPDC059255. The sequence continues at coordinate 45,051 of NZ_JBHYZP010000036.1, read as the reverse complement.
CCGTCGCCGCCCCCTCGCCGTACGGTCACCGTCTGCGAGGAGCCGACGATCAGGATCGTCCGCATGTCCACCTGCGCCGGGTCGAGTTCCGCCAGCCGTACGATCCGCACGCTCTCCTCCGGCCCGCCCACATCGCGTCCGAGCACGACCGGGGTGTCCGGGGCGCGGTGCTCCAGCAGCAGTTCGCGGGCCTTGCCGACCTGCCAGTCGCGACTGCGGGAGCCCGGGTTGTAGAGCGCGAGCACCAGGTCCGCGCGCGCCGCCGCGCGCAGCCGTTCCGCGATGACCTCCCACGGCTTGAGGCGGTCGGAGAGCGAGAGCACGGCGTAGTCGTGGCCGAGGGGCGCACCGGCGCGCGCGGCGGCGGCGTTGGCGGCGGTCACGCCCGGGAGGACCCGTACGGGTATCTCCCGGTACGGATCGGCCGACGCGGCCTCCAGTACGGCCGTGGCCATCGCGAAGACGCCCGGGTCACCGCCGGAGACGACGGCCACGCGGCGGCCCCGCCGCGCCAGGTCGAGGGCGAACTCGGCGCGCTCGGACTCCACCTTGTTGTCGGAGCCGTGCCGCCGCTGGCCCGGCCGGACCGGAACCCGGTCCAGATAGGTGGTGTAGCCGACCAGATCCTCGGCGGCGGCCAGCGCGCCGCGCGTCTCGGGCGTGAGCCACAGCGGACCCGCCGGTCCCGTGCCCACCACCACGACCTCACCGGAGCCGGAGCCGGAGCCGGAGCCGGAGCCGGAGTCGGAGTCGGAGTCGGGCGCCGTCGGCGCAGGTGCCGGGGACGGCAGCACGGCCACGCGGCTCGGCAGCACCGCCACCGAGAAGTACGGCACCGAGTCCGGGTCCGTGTCCGCCAGCGCGCCCGTGCGCTCCCCGCTCATCGTCGCGCGCTCGACGTACCGCGCGTCCGCCAGCCGCCCCGCCCGTTCGACCGCCCGCCGTACGGCCGGGAACGTCCTGCCCAGCTTCATCACCACCGCCGAGTCCGCCGAGGCCAGCCGGGCCGTCAGCTCCTCCTCGGGCAGGGTGCCCGGCAGGACCGTCAGCACCTCCTCGCCCTCGACGAGCGGGGTGCCGAGCCGCGCGGCCGCGGCGCTCACCGAGGTCACCCCGGGGACGACCTCGGTCGGATAACGGTCGGCCAGCCGCTTGTGCATGTGCATGTACGAGCCGTAGAAGAGCGGATCGCCCTCCGCGAGCACCGCGACCGTGCGCCCCGCGTCGAGATGGGCGGCGAGCCGGGCGGCGGACTCCGCGTAGAACTCGTCCATCGCGCCCTGGTAGCCGCCGGGATGGTCGGTGGTGCCGGTGGTGACCGGGTAGACCAGCGGCTCCTCGATGTGGTCCGCGCGCAGGTGCGCGGCGGCTATGGAGCGCGCGATGGAGCGGCCGTGGCGGGCGCTGTGGTACGCGACCACGTCCGCCTCGGCGATGACCTGGACGGCCCGTACGGTCATCAGGGACGGGTCGCCGGGGCCGAGGCCGACGCCGTACAGCCGGCCGGTGCGGAGGCCACCGGTCTCGTCCGTCGTGGCCTCGGGGCGCTCGGCGGTCCGGTGCGTGGCCGTGGGGTTCTCGGTCATTCCACTTCGCTCGCGATCGCGTTGATGGCCGCCGCCGCGAGGGCGCTGCCGCCGCGCCGTCCCCGTACGACCAGGTGTTCCAGGCCGGCGGGGTGGCCGGCCAGCGCGTCCTTGGACTCGGCCGCGCCGATGAAGCCGACCGGGACGCCGATGACGGCCGCCGGGCGCGGCGCGCCCGCCTCGACCATCTCCAGCAGCCGGAAGAGCGCGGTCGGCGCGTTGCCGACGGCGACGACCGCGCCGTCCAGCCGGTCCCGCCACAGCTCCAGCGCGGCGGCGCTGCGCGTCGTCCCCAACTCGGCGGCGAGGCCTGGCACGGCGGGGTCGGAGAGCGTGCAGAGCACGTCGTTGCCGGCGGGCAGCCGCTTGCGCGTGACCCCGCTCGCGACCATCTGCACGTCGCACAGGATCGGCGCGCCCGCGCGCAGCGCCGCGCGGGCGCGGGCCACCACACCGGGGGTGAAGGCCAGGTCGCGCACGAGGTCGACCATGCCGCAGGCGTGGATCATCCGCACCGCGACCTGGGAGACATCGGCGGGCAGCCCGGCGAGGTCCGCCTCGGCGCGGATCGTGGCGAACGACTGGCGGTATATCTCCGCGCCGTCCTTCTCGTAGTCGAACACTGTGGTTTCGCTCATCTCGTCACGGCTGCTTTGTCTTCTTCACGTTGTCTGCCCCGCGTTGTCGCCTCTGTGTACGGAGACGGTGTAGCGGCCCTCCCCGGTCGCGACCCGGTCCACCCGGTCGCCCTGCGGATGACCGCAGCGCCGCGCGCATCCCGACCAGTACACGGGCAGGCGGTCCCGGTCCCCGCCCCGGCCCGCTGCCGCGGCTCCGGCCACGGACGCGGCGGCGTCGGCCCGTACGTCCGCGAGCGCCTTGGCGCACCCCGGCCGCCCGGTGCAGGCGCCGACGCCGAGCCAGGGGGAGCCGGGATCGGTGACCAGTCCGGCGGTACGGAGGCGCCCGAGGAGACCGGCGGCGGCCTCGGCGGTCAGGCCGGGGACGACCACCCCGCGCCAGGGCGTCAGCCGCAGGCCACGGTCCTCGGTGAGCAGGAGCCGCCACTGGGCCACGCTCAGCCTGCCGAGCCGGGGGTACGCGGAGAGCGCCACCGTTGCGTCGGGGGAGGGGATCAGCCCGGGCTCGGGGGCAGGGGCCGGGCCGGGCGCCGGGCCGGGGGCGGCCGTGTCCCCCGTATCCGCCGCCAGGGCTTCGATCCCGGCCGCCGTCAGGCGCTCCGTCACCGCCGCCGTCAGCTCTCGCGCGGACTCGGCCGGCAGGTCCTGTACGCGCCAGGCGCCCGTGCCGCTCGCGCGCGCCACGGTGAGGAAGGTCTCCGCCGCCAGCAGGGCCGCGCGCGGGGCGTCGGCGGCCGGGACCCGTACGCCCGGGACCCGCACCGCCCCTGGGGCGGACGCCGGGTGGTTCGTACCGGTCTGGTCGACCCGGGTCTGGTTCGTGCCGGTCCGTACCGTCACCGTGCCGTCCCGCCGTGCGAGCAACGTCACATCCGCGCCCAGCGCGGCCACATCGCCCCGGCCGTCGTCCAGCGCGAAGAGGAAGCGCCCGGAGAGCCCCGCCGCCGCGTCGCTCGCGCACAGCAGTTCGTCCAGCCGCCGGGCCCACAACTGCACGTCCCCCGCGCCGAGTCCGTCGAGGCCGGCCAGCGGCGAGGCGACGATGTTCCGTACCCGCTCGTGTGCCTCCGACGGCAGCAGCCCCGCCCCGTGCAGCAGCGCCGCCAGCTCGCCGCCGCAGCCCGCGTCCAGCCCCCGGAGCTGGACGTTGCCCCGGGACGTGAGGTCCAGGTGGCCGTCGCCCAGGCGCTCCGCCGCGTCCGCCAGAACATGCGCCTGGCGGTGCGTCAACACACCTGCGGGCAGCCGGAGTCTGGCCAGCGCGCCGTCGTCGGCGGCGTGCAGCCGCAGCGCGCCGGGGCAGGCGTCCCCCCGTACCCGTACGGCATCGCGCACCGCGCCCGGGGACGGAGCGCGCGCGGTGGCTTCGTCCCGGTTCACGGGTGTTGGCGAGGTGGGCGGCATGGCCGCGAGCATACCCACGTGGTCCTCACCACGGACCCACTCGTACGGGCGCCCTCCCCGCCCGTGACCTCAGCACTTACTATGCAGACGGCGGGCCCGTCAGGCCCGCCGCACGCCAGTGACGGCGTCATGGGGAGGAAGCCCGGTGCGAACCCGGCGCGGTCCCGCCACTGTGAACCCGGCAGCTCCGGCCGCCGGGTGAGCCAGGAACTCCCGCCGTCCTCCACACCCGCCCGGGGCGCGGACCCCGAGGAAGGCCAGACGCCGCATGCTGCTGCTCCTGTCGACGTCCGACACCGATCTGCTCAGCGCCCGTGCCGCCAACGCGGCGGGGGGCCCGGTCCCGTACCGGTTCGCCAACCCCGCCCGGCTCGCGCTCGACGAACTGCCCGCACTCCTGGACGGCGCCGACCTCGTCGTCGTACGCCTCCTCGGCGGGCTGCGCGCCTGGCAGGACGGCATCGACGCGCTCCTCGCCCGGGATGTCCCGGTGGTCGTCCTCACCGGTGAACAGGCGCCCGACGCACAGCTCATGGAGGCGTCCACCGTCCCCATCGGGATCGCCGCCGAGGCGCACGCCTACCTCGCCCACGGCGGGCCCGTCAACCTGGAGCAGCTCGCGCGGTTCCTCTCCGACACCGTCCTGCTGACCGGCCACGGCTTCGAACCGCCCGCCGCCGCGCCCACCTGGGGCCGGCTGGAGCGCAAGGTCAGGCCGCCGCGCTTCGGCCGTCCCGGCCACATGTCGTGGGAGCTGGCCCCGACCGTCGCGGTCCTCTACTACCGCGCCCACCACATGAGCGGCAACACCGCCTTCGTCGAGACGCTCTGCTCGGCGATCGAGGACGCCGACGCCCGGCCCCTCCCCCTCTTCGTCTCGTCGCTGCGCGCGCCCGAACCCGAACTGCTGGCCGCCCTGGGCGAGGCCGACGCGATCGTCACCACCGTGCTCGCCGCCGGGGGCACCAAGCCCGCCCAGGCGTCGGCCGGCGGTGACGACGAGGCGTGGGACGCGGGCGCGCTCGCCGCCCTCGACGTACCGATCCTCCAGGCCCTCTGCCTCACCAGCAGCCGCGCCGCCTGGGAGGAGAGCGACGAGGGGCTGACGCCGCTGGACGCCGCCTCGCAGGTCGCCGTACCGGAGTTCGACGGGCGCCTGATCACTGTCCCGTTCTCCTTCAAGGAGATCGACGAGGACGGGCTGCCCGCGTACGTACCCGACCCCGAGCGGGCCGCGCGCGTCGCCGGGATCGCCGTGCGCCACGCCTCGCTGTCCCACCGTACGAACGCCGAGAAGCGCGTCGCGCTGGTCCTCTCCGCGTACCCCACCAAGCACTCCCGCATCGGCAACGCCGTCGGCCTCGACACCCCGGCCAGCGCCGTCGCCCTGCTGCGCCGGCTTCTCGTGGACGGCTACGACTTCGGTACGGAGCCGGTCCCGGGACTGGAGTCCGGCGACGGCGACGAGCTGATCCGCGCGCTCATCGACGCGGGCGGCCACGACCAGGAATGGCTCACCGAGGAGCAGCTCGCCCGTAACCCCGTCCGCATCCCGGCGGCCGACTACCGGCGCTGGTACGCACAGCTCCCCGCCGATCTGCGCGCCTCCGTCGAGCGGCACTGGGGGCCGCCGCCCGGCGAGATGTTCCTCGACCGCAGCCGCGCCGGCGCGGGCGGCGACCCGGACGGCGACATCGTGCTCGCCGCGCTGCGGCGCGGCAATCTGCTGATCCTCATCCAGCCGCCGCGCGGCTTCGGCGAGAACCCGATCGCGATCTACCACGACCCCGATCTGCCGCCCTCGCACCACTACCTGGCCGCGTACCGCTGGATCCAGGCGTCGAGCCACGACGGCGGGTTCGGCGCCGACGCCATGATCCACCTGGGCAAGCACGGCAACCTGGAGTGGCTGCCCGGCAAGAACGCCGGGATGTCCGCCTCCTGCGCGCCGGACGCCGCGCTCGGTGACCTGCCGCTGATCTACCCGTTCCTCGTCAACGACCCGGGCGAGGGGACGCAGGCGAAGCGGCGCGTGCACGCCACGCTGGTGGACCACCTCGTACCGCCGATGGCGCGCGCCGAGTCGTACGGCGACATCGCGCGCCTGGAGCAGCTGCTCGACGAGTACGCGGCGATCTCCTCGATGGACCCGGCGAAGCTGCCCGCGATCCGCGCCCAGATCTGGACGCTGATCCAGGCCGCCAAGCTCGACCACGACCTCGGGCTCGAAGCGCGCCCGGACGACGACGGGTTCGACGACTTCCTGCTCCATGTCGACGGCTGGCTCTGCGAGGTCAAGGACGCGCAGATCCGCGACGGACTCCACGTCCTCGGTGGCGCCCCGACCGGCGAGGCGCGCGTCAACCTCGTCCTCGCGATCCTCCGCGCCCGGCAGATCTGGGGCGGTACGTCCTCCCTGCCCGGCCTGCGCGAGGCCCTCGGCCTCGACGAGTCGGCCGCCACCCGCACCGCCGCCGACGACGCGGAGGAGCGCGCCCGCGCCCTCGTCCAGGCGATGGAGGACGCGGGCTGGGACCCGGCGGCGGTGCCTTCCGTGGCCGCCGGGCTGTCCGGCCCGGTGGCGGACATCCTGGACTTCGCGGCCCGGGAGGTCGTCCCGCGCCTGGCCGGCACGGACGACGAGATCGAGAACGTCGTGCACGCCCTGAGCGGCGGCTTCGTCCCGGCGGGCCCGTCGGGCTCCCCGCTGCGCGGCCTGGTCAACGTCCTGCCGACCGGCCGCAACTTCTACTCCGTCGACCCGAAGGCCGTGCCGAGCCGGCTCGCCTGGGAGACCGGGCAGGCCCTCGCGGACTCCCTCCTCACCCGCTACCGCACCGACAACGGCGACTGGCCTACCTCGGTCGGGCTCTCCCTCTGGGGGACGAGCGCGATGCGCACCTCGGGCGACGACATCGCGGAAGCCCTCGCGCTGCTGGGCGTCCGCCCCGTCTGGGACGACGCCTCGCGCCGGGTCACCGGCCTGGAACCGGTACCCCTGGCGGAACTGAACCGGCCCCGTATCGATGTCACGCTGCGCATCAGCGGCTTCTTCCGCGACGCGTTCCCGCACGCGATCGGGCTGCTGGACGACGCGGTACGGCTCGTCGCCGGGCTGGACGAACCGGCCGAGTCCAACTTCGTCCGCGCCCACGCCCAGGCGGACCTGGCGGAACACGGCGACGAGCGGCGCGCCACGACCCGTATCTTCGGCTCCCGGCCCGGTACGTACGGCGCGGGCATCCTCCAGCTCATCGACAGCCGCGACTGGCGTACGGACGCGGACCTCGCCGAGGTCTACACGGTGTGGGGCGGCTACGCGTACGGCCGCGAACTCGACGGGCGCCCGGCGCGCGGCGAGATGGAGACCGCGTACAAGCGGATCGCGGTGGCCGCCAAGAACACCGACACGCGCGAGCACGACATCGCGGACTCGGACGACTACTTCCAGTACCACGGCGGCATGGTCGCCACCGTACGCGCGCTGAAGGGCACGGCCCCCGAGGCGTACATCGGCGACTCGACCCGCCCGGAGACCGTCCGCACCCGCACCCTGGTCGAGGAGACGTCCCGCGTCTTCCGCGCCCGCGTGGTCAACCCGCGCTGGATCGAGGCGATGCGCCGCCACGGCTACAAGGGCGCGTTCGAGCTGGCCGCGACGGTCGACTACCTCTTCGGCTACGACGCGACGACGGGCGTCGTGGCCGACTGGATGTACGACAAGCTGACCGAGACATACGTCCTGGACCCGGAGAACCGCCAGTTCCTCCAGGAGGCCAACCCGTGGGCGCTGCACGGCATCGCGGAGCGGCTGCTGGAGGCGGAGTCGCGCGGCATGTGGGAGAAGCCGGACCCGGAGGTGCTGGCGGCGCTGCGCGCGGTGTTCCTGGAGACGGAGGGGGAGCTTGAGGGGGAACCGGAGGGCGAGGACGACTGAGGGGGAGGTCGCGGAGGCTCAGTTCGAGGGGCGGCATAATCCGGCCATGAGCCTCTCCGCCCGACAGCTCGCCCTGGCCACCCTGGACCGTCAACTCCTGCTCGAACGCAGGCGCCTCGATGTGGCGGAGGCGGTCCGCCGGGTGTGTGCGGTGCAGGCGCAGACCGCCGCGTCACCGTATCTGGCGCTGTGGAACCGCGTGCGGGATTTCGTGCCGGAGGATCTGGACGCGGCGTTCGCGGACCGCCGGATCGTGAAGGCGACGCTCATGCGGATCACCCTGCACGCCGTCCACGCCGAGGACTACGCGCTGTACCACGCCGCCATGCTCGGCACGCTGCGGTCGGCGCGGCTCCACGACCGGCGCTTCACCTCGACCGGCCTGACCCGCACCGACGCGGACGCGCTGCTCCCGCGACTTGCCGCGTACTTGGCGCGGCCCCGAACCGGGGCCGAGGTGGAGGAGGAGGTCACGGGGCGGTTCGGCGAGCACGCGCACCGGGTGTGGTGGGCGCTGCGTACGTACGCGCCGATACATCACGCGCCGACCGGCGGCCCCTGGTCGTTCACCCTGCCGAACGCCTACCTCGCCTCGACCACGGCCCCCGGGGCCACGTCACCGGACGTACCGGACCTACCGGACGCGTCGGACGCGGCGGCCGGGGTGCAGCGGCTGCTGCTCGGCTATCTGCGGGCGTTCGGGCCCGCGTCGGCCCAGGACTTCGCCCGGTTCACCCTGCTGGGGCGCGCGGTGATCACGGAGGCGCTGCACGCGCTCGGGGACCAGGTGGTGCGGGTGGCGGGGCCGGGCCGTGCCGCCCTGTTCGACGTGGCCGGAGCGACCGTGCCCGCCGAGGACACTCCGGCGCCGCCGAGGCTGCTGCCGATGTGGGACAGCACGCTGCTGGCCCACGCCGTCCCCGGGCGGGTGCTGCCCCCGGAGTACCGGCCCCTGGTCGTCCGGCGCAACGGCGACATGCTGCCCTGCCTGCTCGTCGACGGGCGGGTGGCCGGAGTGTGGCGCGCGGTCGCGGGCGGGCTGGAACTGACCGCCTTCCACCGGCTCGACAGGGCCGCGTGGCGCGGTCTGACCGAGGAGGCGGAGCAACTGTCCGGGCTGCTCGCCGACCGCGATCCGGCCGTCTACCGGCGCTACGGGCACTGGTGGGACAAGGGGCTCCCGGGCGTCGAGAGCGTGATCGTCAAGGCCTGACCGCACCTCGTCAACGGCTGACCGCACCGCCCGGCTCCGCCCTGCGCCGAACCGGCGGCGTCGGGACGAGGCGGACCGCCGTATTGATCAGGTGGTCGATCGTGTCGCGCGAAGGCTTGTCGGTGAGGTCGGTGAGCAGCCGGGCCAGGGCCTTGAGCAGGAACGGCGAGCCCAGGACGTAGCGGTTGAGGAGCGGCTGGAAGCCCGACCGGCTGAAGACGAGGTCGGCGGCGGTGTTGCCGAGGCGGTAGTAGCGCCCCCAGCGGCGGTTCATCTCCACGGGGTAGTTGAGCAGGATACGTTCCCGTTTCGGCCCCTGGGGAAGGGCCAGGGCGAGGGCCGCGCTCCCGGCCGCGACCTCGCCGGCCTCCAGGGCCTGGGCGATGCCCTCACCGTTCCAGGGGCTGATCATGCCGCCCGAGTCGCCGACCAGAAGGAGCCCCCGGGTGTACAGGGGATGCCGGTTGAAGCCCATGGGCAGCGCCGCGCTCCGCACGGGGCCCTCGGCGTTCTCCTCGCGCAGTCCCCACGCGTGAGGGGTGCGGGCCAGCCACTGGTCCAGGGCGGGTCGCAGCTCGACCTTCCCGTACCGCCGGTGCGGCAGCGCGCCGAGCCCGACATTGACCCTGCCGTCGCCCATCGGGAAGATCCAGCCGTATCCGGGCAGATAGCGGTCCGTCCCCGGGAAGCGGAGGTCGGCCCACAGCTCCAGATACTCCTCCTGGGAACGCTCCGGGCTGCGGTAGTAACGACGGGCGGCCGTCGCGATCTGCCGCTTCTTGTCCCGTTGCAGCCCCAGGGCGAGGGCGAGGCGGGCCGAGGCGCCGTCGGCGGCGATGACGATCGGCGCGCGGTAGACGGTCTCCTCCTCCGCTTCCTTCGCCTCTTTCGACCCCTTGGCCTCCTTCGACCCGGCGGCCACGCCGACGCCGCTGACACCGACGACACGGCCGGAGCGATCGAGCACAGGGTGGGTCACCTTCACACCGTTGAGCAGCCGTGCCCCGGCGGCTGCCGCGTGCTGGGCCAGGATGTCGTCGAAGTCGTGCCGGCTGCGCGAGAGACCGAAATCGGGGTAACTCCCCAGGCCGGGCCATTCGATATGGACCTGGAAGCTCCCGGCCACCCAGCGCATACCGCGTGACCGCATCCACCCCGGGGCGTTGATGTCGATCCCCATCCGGATCAGCTGGTGCACCGCCCGGGGGGTCAGACCGTCCCCGCACACCTTCTCCCGGGGGAAGTGGGACTTCTCCAGAAGCAGCACATCGACGCCCGCCTTGGCCAGGTGAAAGGCGGCGGACGAGCCGGCCGGCCCCGCGCCCACCACGATCACCTCGGCGTCCGTCTCCCTCGACTCACTCACCAGGAACCTCCTCTTGGGACACTCGCCGCCGCGCCGAGGCCGCCGCCCGGCACCTCATCATGGGTCAGGACGAGCCGGTGCGGAACACGGCCTTTCGGCGCGGCGGACCCGGACCACGGCGGACGCGCCTCTGCGCCTCCCGCGCACGCCGGGCGCGTTGGTGGCGGGCAAGGGTGGTCGGTTACGGCGCCACCGGAGCGCACGGCGCGGCAGCCCCGTCACCCCGGCCGCCCGTTCAGGGTGAACCGCGCCCACACGCACTTCCCGTACGCCAGCTCCCGGCACCCCCACTCCTCGGCCAGCGCGGCGACCAGCAGCAGCCCGCGCCCGCCCTCCTCGTCCTCGGGGCGGCCTTCCCGGATCTGGGGCAGCCTGGCGCGGTCGGGGTCGGAGACCTCCAACACCAGGTCGCCCCAGTCGACATGAACGGCCACCTCGACCTCGGCGAAGCTCACCCGGCAGTGGCGGACGGCATTGGTGACGAGTTCCGAGGCCGCCAACTCGACCTCCGGGGCGAGCTGTTCGAGCCCCCACTTCTCCAGGGTCTCTCTGACACGGGCCCGTGCGGCCGGCACGTGCTTCTTGCGTTTCGGAATGCGGAAGGTGTCGCGCAAGGGCTCCGCGAAGAGGTGTGGGGGCATGGGGTACCCCCAGGCTGGCGCATGGTCGATGTCGCGCTGCGTAGCTGAATGCTGACGGCGCGTGTGGTGAGGCTAGGGCTGCGCGGCCCCTGGTTACAACCCATCTTGGATGCAAGCATGCAGTCATTAGCTCGAACGAGTGACTAGCCGTGCCGTATTGGGGAGTTGCAGACTTAGGCACCTGAAGAGAGGGGAACGCCATGCCCGATGGTGGGAAGCCGACGGTGCGCAGCAGGCGACTCGGTGCGGCACTCCGGCGATACAGGCACGCGGCGAAGATGGACCAGCCGGCGGCGGCCGAGGTGATCGCCGCGTCTGCGGCCAAGATCAGCCGCATGGAGAGCGGGCATGTGACGTGCCGCGTCATCGATGTCCGCCTGCTCATGGCCGCTTACGGGGAGACGGACCGCGAAAAGGTGGCGCGGTACGAGGAGTTGGCCAAGACGTCGAAGCGGCGCGGGTGGTGGTTGGAGCATGCCGCGCATCTGCGTGCGGATTACCTCGACCACATCTCGCTGGAGGACGACGCCACGTACATCCGTGACTGGCAACCCGTCGTATTCCCAGGCCTGTTGCAAGTCTCTGCCTACGCCAAGGCAACCATCGAGGCAGGTCTCGGATACGTGGCTCCCGAGCGGATCGAGAAGCTGATGCAGGTTCGGGAGGGGCGCCAGGCGAAGATCGGCGAGGGCGGTGCCAGCTACACCGCGATCATTTGGGAACCGGTCATCAAGCACCCGCTCGTGGACGCCGACATCCATCGGGAGCAGTTGGCGCACACCCTTGAGGCGGGCAAGCGGAAGAACGTAACCATCCAGGTTCTGCCGTTCACCGCAGGGGCAAAGGCGGGGATGACCTCAGCATTCTCCTCGTTCAGTTTCGACTCCGATCCGATGGTGGAAGCCGTAACCCTGGACAACCTCAGAGGTACGTCCGTCCTCGAAGCCGCCGACGATTTGACGGCTTACGCCAACGCGTTCGACCAACTACGATCGGCGGCACTGGCACCTGAGGCGAGCGCGCGGCTCATCCGGGCCGCGCTGCGGAGCAGCAAGGAAGACACATCGTGACCCCTGATGTCATAGGCCCGTACCGGAAGTCTTCGTACTCCGGGCAGGAGAACAACTGCGTCGAGATTGCCGTAACTGTCAACGGTGGCCGTGCCGTACGCGACAGCAAGGACCACGCCGGGCCCTCCCTGCACTTCACTTCTGCCGGGTGGCAGGCTTTCCTGGCCCACGCCAAGGCAGCGTCGTGACCTTTGAGGTTGTGGGCCCTTACCGAAAGTCGTCCTACTCGGGCCACGACAACAACTGCGTCGAGGTGGCCCCCACCGCCAACGGTGGCGGTGCCGTGCGGGACAGCAAGGACACGAACCGCCCGTCGCTGCACTTCACTCCCACCCAGTGGCACACCTTCCTGACAGGGGCCAAGGCCGACCGTTCTGCCCGGGGCGCGAGCGGCTGAGCGTCCCCGCGCCTTGGCCGCCCCGAAGGCGGGCGCCGTCCCGGCAAGGGACACGGCGGTGCTGATCCAATGGCGGGCGGAGCCGTTCCCCCTACCCAGAAGGAACCACGCCATGACCACCCCGCGCGCCTTCCCCTTGGAGCCCACCCCGATCCATGTGTCCGACGAGGTCCTCGACGACCTGCGCGCCCGTCTCGCACTGACCCGTCCGCCGCTGGACGAGGGGAATGAGGACTGGTCCTACGGCGTCCCGGACAGCTATCTCCGTGAGCTGGTCGCCTACTGGCGGGACGGCTACGACTGGCGCAATGCCGAGACGGCCATCAATGCCTACGCGCACTACCAGGTGAACGTCGCCGGTGTCCCGGTGCACTTCATGCGCAAGCCCGGCCGTGGCCCCCGCCCGATCCCGTTGATCCTCACCCACGGCTGGCCGTGGACGTTCTGGCACTGGTCGAAGGTGATCGACCCGCTCGCCGACCCGGCCGCGTTCGGCGGTGACCCCGCCGACGCGTTCGACGTCATCGTGCCCTCCCTGCCCGGCTTCGGTTTCCCCCGCCCGCTCACCGGCTTTCCGGACGTCAACTTCTGGAAGGTCTCCGACCTCTGGCACACCCTGATGACCGAGACCCTGGGTTACGAGAAGTACGCCGCCGGGGGCTGTGACATCGGCGGGATCGTCTCCAGCCAGCTCGGCCACAAGTACGCCGACGAGCTGTACGGCATCCACATCGGCTCCGGGTTGCCGCTCGACTTCTTCACCGGCCCCCGCGCCTGGGACTTCGCCCGGAACCGGCCCCTCACCGACGACCAGCCCGCCGACGTCCGCGCCCGCATCGTCGAGCTGGACCACCGCTCGGCGTCCCACCTCACCGTGCACATGCTCGACGGAGCCACCCTGGCCCACGGGCTGAGCGACTCACCCGCCGGACTTCTCGCCTGGCTGCTGGAGCGCTGGAACGCGTGGAGCGACAACGGCGGCGACGTGGAGTCCGTCTTCACCAAGGACGACCTGCTCACCCACGCCACGATCTACTGGGTGAACAACTCCATCGCCACATCGATGCGTTACTACGCCAACGCCAACCGCTACCCCTGGACCCCCGCCCACGACCGCACCCCGGTCGTACAGGCCCCGGTCGGCCTCACCTTCGTCACGTACGAGAACCCGCCCGGCATCCGGACCGCCGACGAGCGCGTCCGGGCATTCAAGGCCGGCCCGCAGGCGGATTGGTTCAACCATGTCAACGTCAACGCCCACGACCACGGCGGCCACTTCATCCCCTGGGAGAACCCCGACGCCTGGGTGAGCGACCTGCGTCGCACCTTCCACGACCGCAGGCCCTGAACGCCCCCTCCCGCCGCTGGGCACCGAGCTGCCGAGGGCACCGTTCGCGGGGGCCCCTGGGAAAGCATCTCTGTGCCTGGGGCCGGTCCTAGGCTGCCGGGTCGGTTTGCCCTGCGGGGCGCGCGGTCGTGGAGTGGGTCTGCTGGGCTTTCGTCAAGCGGGTGCGGACCGGATGCAGGCTGGGCTGCATGCCCCGCTGGTCACTCATGGTGGGTGGGGGCCGTGGCGATCGGACCGGGTGAGGAATGGGCGGGCCGAAAGGAGGGCGCGGAGGCGCTGTTGAGGGTCAGGGCGGCCCTGGATCCCTCGATCGGTACCCGGAAGTGCCCAGAACGGGACTCCCGGTACATGACTCCCCGAAAGTCGCCTTCCCCGTTACTCCGGTTCACACAGGTCACTCCTCTTGAGGACTGGGAGTTGGTCCGGCTGCATAGGCCAATGGAGGTGCGATTGCCTGGACGTCTGCTCCCTCTTCGACCCATAGCGCGATGAAGAGCGCGGCAGTCGCTTCCAGGAGGCCGGCCCGTTCGAGACCGCCGGCGACTACGGGCACGCAACCCACGTCCCGCACCAACTCGTGTACCCGTGCGAGGGATGCATCGTCGTCCCCGCAGACCGGAACGCCCAGTGGTCGTCCGTCGAAGACCGGGGGCCGCATCCTCCACACGTCCTCGTGGCAGAGATTGAACGCCTTGACCACATGAGCTCCCGGTGCCGCTGCGGCGAGCTGCTGCGCGGCCGAAGCACCCCCCTCCGTCAGCAGCCGGAAGCCCGGCCCGACCGGATTGGAACAGTCGAGCAGCACCTTGCAGTCAAGGGCCGCGCCCAGCTCCCCTGCCACGGCCGCCCCCGCGTCAAAGGGCAGAGCCACCAGCACCACCTGACCAAACTCGGCCGCGCCACGCAGGCCGGCAGGCTTCGCGCTGCCCCCGACGCGCATCGCGAGCCGCTTCGCCTTGTCCGCGTCCCGTCCCCCGATGGTCACCTCATGCCCGGCCCGCACCCAGTGGGCGGCGAGTGCGTCCGCCATGTTGCCCGTACCCAGCACGCCGATCCTCATCACGTACCCCTTCTCCGTGTCTGCTTGACCGTTCGGGATGACGCTAGGTGGCCTGTCGGGCACCATTTGGTACGTGACGACCGACGCCTTCCTTGCCGACTGCCGCGCCCGGCTCGCCTTCGACCTGCTCTCGAACACGTGGAATGCCGTGGTGCTCCGGGCACTGCGCGACCGCCCCATGCGCCCGGTCGAACTGCGGGAGCGCATCGGGAGTATCAGTTCCAAGGTCCTCACCGAGACACTGCGGCGCCTGCAGTTCAACGGGCTGGTGGCACGGCACGCACATCCCGGAGCACCGGCGCGGGTCGAGTACGAACTCACGGTTCTCGGGCGCACCTTGCTGGCTCCCATCGACGCCGTCGGAGCATGGGCCTTCGAACACGGTGATGAGGTCATGGCCGCTCAGGAAGCCCAATGCGCCCTCACCACACAGCGCCCGCCTCATACCCGCTAGACCGGGTGCTTCGTCCGGTCTTGAAGACCCGCCCGGATGTGCGAGCCGGCGGAGCCGGGTGGGGAGAGCCGGCCGACCGGAAATTCGCGGCTAGCGGGCCGGCCGCCCTACTGTTCCCGGTAGCGATCGAGAGCGTTGGCGATGAGCCGGCGGGCGGGCTGCCCGTGGACGGCGGCACGCTGGAGCAGTGAGAACGCCTTGAAGTAGAGGGCGATCTCCCGCGGCTGGGTGATGGTCATCTCGGCCGAAAAGGTCTCCACGATGACCATGCGATCGTCGAAGAGGGAGAAGGAGTTGCCGGGCCAGATCTCCATGGGCGCTGTGGAGGGGACGATGCCGAGGCTCAGGCGGGGCAGCGATATCACAGCGAGGAGGCGGTCGAGCTGTCCGCGCATCACTTCGGGGGCGCCGTAGTTCGTGTAGAGGGCCTGCTCCCCGAGGACGACGACGAAGCGGCGATTGCCGCTGTAGAGGTATCGCTGACGCTCCATGCGGGCTGCGACGGCGGAGTCGAGGTCGTCGGGGATGTCGAGGAAGTCGATGACCTGTCGGAAGGTGGCAGCGGCGTAGTCGGCGGTCTGGAGGGTGCCCCACACGACGGTCGGGTGCCAGATGCGGAAGACCTCGGTCTTCTCGTACAGCGGGAGAGAGCGCCGATTCGCGTGTCCGGCTCCGGCTTGGAACGTGCGCCGCCACTCCAACCACATGGCTTCGATGTGGCGGGCGGTGGCAATGAGGTCCGGGATCTGGGCCTGGGCGCCGGTGATCCGGCACCACACGCGAATGTCGCTCTCGCCGGCGTTCTGCTTGCCGTGCTCGATGCGGGAGACCTTGGAAAGCTGCCATCCTGCCTGTTGGGCCAGTGCCCGGCCGGTGAGTTCCGCGTCCTTGCGAAGTTCACGCAGTCGGGCGCCGAGCGCCTCACGTGCCTGTTGAGCTTGGTTGGCCACTGGGGCTGGTCAGTCACTCTGGTACTGGTCGTACGGAAGGGCGAGACTCCAAAGCTGATCTCGAACCCGCACGCATTCCCCCACCATCTCCGGGTCTTCGATCAGTTCGGAACCCTCGTAGCGTCCATCCTCGCGGAAGTGCGTGACGGCGAGGATCTTGCAGTCGAAGAGCCACCAATCATGGCCGTTCACCGGGAAGGTGACCGGGCCGGGGAGGAGACGCCTCGGGAGCCACCGGATGTCTTCGCCCGCCTCCAAGTTGAGGGGTGTCAGTGAGTGCTCCCACCGGATGTAGTCCGTGAACGGCTCGGAGACCACGCGCACGCGCCGGATCTTCTTGCCCGTGGCCGTGAGAGCTCGGGTCTGGTCCAGCCATGGTGTGAACCAGGCGTAGTCGTCAACTTCTCCACGCTGCCACTTCGCGTACGGACCGTCCTCGATGGTGGTGTGGTATGCGTCCTTCAACTCCAGGTGAAAAGCCTCCTGTTGGAAGGTGTGGAACAGCTTGTCGCGCTGCTCACCCGTGACCAGGCCCGCCATCGTTCTCCTCCAGTAGAGCCAGAACTGCTTCCTTGCTCACCACGACGCAGTCCTCGTGGCTGGGGATGCTCATCTGTTCCAAGGTCTCGGCATCGCTGACGCGCCGCCCCTGGACGATGTACGTGTCCTTCCGCGTGACATGGACGATCGGCGGTGCCCAGGTTGTCACCACCCCGGACAGCCCGTCCTTGGCCAGGTGCTCGAAGAGCGATGCCGGAACTTCCACGATCGTCTCACCGTCGGGGACGTCGAGCTTCGCGAGGACCTCCGGGTCTGTGACCTTCCATCCCTGCACGACGTAGGAGAGCTGGTCCGTGACGTACAGAGTGGGTGACTCCGTGGGGTTGGACTCCTTGCCGAGGAACCGTAACTGCATGGTCAGTCTCCCGTCCTTGGTGTTGCTCCAGTTTGCGGCCTCTGGTGCCCCCAGTACAGACATTCACCCCTTTCGGGGAATTGGGAGCAAACAAGAGCAAACCCATTGGGCGCATCGGGGGTTGACCCCTACGGTCCTCATCAATGCCCCGAGAACCGCTGACGAGACCGAGCTCACCGCTCACCACCCCCTCACCTTCCAGGGCCCTTATGACGGCGACTCCCCAATGCCGGCCTCACCGGCCCTCGGATTCTTGCGCGTCGCCCTCGTAGGCAAGTCCGCCGAACAGGTCCCAGCCTGTTCGGTCCGGCCTGCACCACCAAGAGCATCAGCCTTCCCATGCACAGCCGCACTCTTCATGAGAGGGAACTGCAATGGAGTCCTTCGAACGCGCCCGGCTGGACGCCTACTTCGCCAGAATCGCCGCCCAGTTCGCCCCTGACGAGCAGGCCGCGTCGTTCCTGGTCACCCACCTGCTGCCCGAGCGCCCCGGCTTCGTCCGCGCGGTCGCCTCCCTCTCCAGGCTGCGGGCGGTGCTGCCCAAACCGAAGTCCATCGTTCCGGCCGCCCGGCGCGAGGTCGAGCAGACCTTCCCGGTCGACGCTCTGACCCGCGAACGGTTTGCCGATTCCGACAGCACGCTGGACTACTTCGAGTCCCGGGCCGCCGACGAGCCGGTCGCACTGCTGGACGTCGGCGGCTACTTCGCCCCGACCCTCGTCGCCCTGCACGAACGCTTCTCCGGCCGGATCGCCGGGGTGATCGAGGACACCGAGAACGGCCACCGTCGCTACGAGGACCTCGACAAGCTGCCCTGCCCGGTCATCTCGGTCGCCCGGTCACCCCTGAAGGACCCCGAGGATTTCCTCGTCGGCCAGTCCGTTGTCTTCTCCACCGAGGCCGTCATGCGCGGGCGCGGCGACATCCTGCACGGACGGCCCGCCCTGGTCATCGGCTTCGGCAAGCTCGGCTCCAGCATCGCCCGGTTGCTGCACGCCAAGGGTGTCCAGGTCACCGTCTTCGACATCGACCCCGTCCGCCGTACTCAAGCCCTCTCCCAGGGCTTCGCCGTCGCCCGTGACCGTGAGAGCGGGCTGACCGGGGCCGGGCTGGTGCTCTGCGCGACCGGCGCGGTCTCCTTGCACGGCGAGGACTTCCCGCACCTTCGAAACGGTGCCTACGTCGCCACCGTCACCAGCAGCGAGGACGAACTCGACCTCGCCGGGTTGCCGAACGTCTACACCCGCACGATGGCCGGCGACCACGTCACGCGCTACCAGACCACGGGTCATTACTTCTATCTGGCGAACGGCGGGAACGCCGTCAACTTCCTGCACGGTGCCAGCGTTGGACCGTTCATCTTCCTGGTCCAGGCGGAAATCCTCGCCGGCATCAGGATGCTCACCCGCGGTGACCTCGACCCTGGTATCCACGAGGTCAGCGCCGCCGACCGAGCCGCTGTCGCGGCGACCTGGCTCTCCTACTTCAACAGGTGATCGACTTGCCCATCACTGAAGCCCACCTCCGCACCACCCTGACCGTCTACCTCGACGAACACCCCGAGGAGAAGCCCGGCCTCGCACCGGTCCTGGACCTCCTGGACTCCGGCGCCGACCTCACCGTACGCAGCGAGTTCCGCGGCCACGCGACCGCCGGCGCGATCCTCGCCGGACCGGACGGGCGCATCCTGCACGTCCACCATCTCGCCCTGGACAAGTGGCTCCTTCCCGGCGGCCACCTCGAAAGCGTGGACGACACGCTGCTGGAAGCGGCCCTGCGCGAGCTCATCGAGGAGACAGGCATTCCCGCCGACGCCGTCACCACGGTGACGCACCGGCCCCTTCACATCGACGTCCACCACATTCCCGCCAACCACTCCAAGGGTGAACCGGACCACCAGCACATCGACTTCCGCTTCCTCTTCCGCACCACGGCCGACGTCGGTCAGCTCCAGGCGGAAGAGGTGACCGGCGCCGCCTGGCGCGACGCCGACATCATCGGCGATCAGACCCTCCGGCAGCGCGTCACCCGAGCCCTGCGCTGACCTCCGATCCGGCCGCCTCTGCGCTGCGCCCCCAAGACGCGCAGCGGCGTGCCGCACCGGCCACCCCACTCCACTGCTGCGCGCCCCGCAGGGCGAGCCGACCCGGAAGCCTGGGTCCGGCCCCCGCAACAAACCGCCCTTCCCCAGGAGACCCCTCCCCTGGCCTGGAGCCGCGAACACCACACCCCAGGAGGGTGCGGCCCCACGGCACGCAATGCACCACCGGGCAGGCCTTGGCGGCCCCGTATCAGGGGCGTTCAGGCGCGTTTCAGCCGAGGGTCAGGTGCTCGATCGTGCCGAGGGCGTCGTGTGCGGCGTAGACCGGGGCGAGCTTCTGGACGTTGTCCCGCATGTCGGTGTCCTTGAGGGCCAGTTGGGTGGCGGCGGCCACCGCTTCCGGGGTGGGTGTGGCGGTCTCCAGGTTGATGCCGAGGCCGTGGTACGCGACCCGCGCCGCGTTGGCCGGCTTGTCCTCGGTGAGGCCTCCGACGATGACCGGCACGCCGGCCGCGAGCGCCTGCTGGGTGCCGCCGAGGCCGCCGTTCGTGATGTACAGGTCCGCCTTGGGCAGCAGCGCGTCGAACGGGATGAACTCGGCGACCCGCGCGTTGGCCGGGACCGGGATGGACAGGGCGTCGGTGTCGCGGCCGAGGGCGGCGACGACGGTGACGTCCAGGTCGGCCAGGCCGGTCAGGGTCGGTTCGACGAGTTGGGACAGGTCGCCGTTGGCGAGGGTCCCCTGGGTGACGACCACGACGGGGCGGGAGCCGTCCAGCTCCGCCCACCAGGCCGGGGGCTCCCAGTCGGGGGCGCTGCGGGCGGGCAGGATGCCGACCAGGTGCAGCGAGTCCGGGGCGTCGCCGCGCTCGAACTCGAAGCCGGGCACGGTCAGCGCGGCTGTCGCGTCGGGGACGGTGGTGATGCCGTCCACGAACGAGGTGACGCCCTCCGTGGCCCCGAGGGAGCGCAGGACCTCGGTGAGACGGTCCTGGGTCGGCTGCATCATCGCGGCGAACTGGGCGTTGGCGGCCCGGTTGGCGGCCTTCTGATCGTCACCGGGCCCCACCGGTACCGGGCCGAAGAAGGTCGTGTCGTCGCTGCTGAGGGCGAGCGGGACCGCCGTCACCCCGACCCAGCGGCGGGGCCGGAGGCCGGGGGCGCCCAGTGCGGTGGGGAGGGCTCCGAGCCACACGGCGTTGGCGATCAGGTACTGGTCGGGGTCCTGCTCCAGCAGGCGCTGCAGGACGGCGTGCTGGTCGGGCATGGGGGCGACGAAGTAGTGCATCCAGTCGTAGTTGAGCATCTCCGGCCCGGGGGCGAGCTTCATGCGCTCGGGGTCCTGGTCCAGGAGGCGGTCGTCGAAGTCGGCCGCGCCGGTGACCGGCACGAAGGTGAGGCCGGAGTCCTCGACCTCCGCGCGGAAGCGGCTACCGGTGACCACCGTGATCCCGTGGCCACGCCCGGCGAGTCCTCGGGCGAGTTGGAGCAACGGTGTCAGTTCGCCGGTGATGGGCGGGGCCGCGATGATGATCTTTGCCATGATGGCCTTTCCTTGATTCCCGGACACCTCACATGACGGACGAGGGCGCCCCGCAGTTCCTCAACTTCCGCTGACGAAAGGGATGATGGGGTTCGGAGGGTTGCGCGACCCGTCGCCGCCGTCGCGGCCACCACGAAGGTGACGGGCCGACGCCGTTGCGCCGCTGCTTCTCCCTCCGGTCCCGAACCGGGCTGCGCCAGGTCCTCGTGGACGACCTCTTGATCGGTCCCGAGCGCTCCGGTGGTTCGCCGAATGCGTGATCGCGTGATCCGCGTAATGGGTCAGAGGACGGCGGGTCGGCGGACTGTGGCGGAGTTCGTCGGGAATTCATGACGCTCCCGGCCGAAAACCTGCAGCGCGAGGGAGAACGAATTTTCGGGTCAGCTCTTCGGGGGTGCGGTGGAATGAGAAAGTCCGGTGGGGCCGTCACGGCCGAGGCCTCCGGACTTTCTCATTCCGCCAGGAATGATTGTCCCGGCTTCGTTCTCATTTCCCTTCCGTCCCTGGTGGAACTCCGGTTCTTGTGAAGGAAATGCGGGCAAGTCGAAATTACGTCAGGCAATGCGGTCGGCGCTTTTAGGACTTTGTCTTCCGGGGGAACTGGGAAATCGTTTCTTCGTATCTACGATCGTCAGCTATGACCGACACCCCACGCGACAACTCCGCCACCCGTGCGCGCTGGCAGACGTGTCTCAAGCTCGCCCGCGAACTCCTCCTCGTCGGGCCGGACGGCAAGGACCTCAAACTCGGCTATCTCCACACCCTGATCGACACGGGCCACCTCGGCCCCACCCGTCACCCGCGCAAGAAGATCCTCGTCGTCGGCGCCGGTATCACCGGCCTCGTCGCCGGCCGGCTGCTCAAGGACGCCGGGCACGACGTCACCATCATCGAGGCCAACGCGAGCCGCGTCGGCGGACGCATCAAGACCGTCCGCGCCACCAAACACCACCAGCCCTTCGACGACCCCGCCCAGTACGCCGAGGCCGGCGCCATGCGGCTGCCCGACTTCCACCCGCTCGTCCTCGCCCTCGTCGACAAACTCGGGCTCGGCCGCCGCCAGTTCTACAACGTGGACGTGGACCCCGCCACCGGCAGCGGTCCCGACACCCCCGTCCCCCCGGTCACGTACACCTCCTTCACCGGCCGGACCTGGAGTTACGGCGACGACAGCCCCGACTTCCGTGAACCCGACAAGCTGGGCAACTCCTGGATCCGCGCCAACCGGGTCCAGGTACGGCGCAGCGCGTACGCCACCGCTCCCGAACGGATCAACGAGGGCTTCCACCTCACCGACGACGAGGTCCGCGCGCCCGTCGTGCGGACCGTCGACGGGGCGCTGGAGAGCGTCCGCGACTACTACTCCGACCTGGTCGACGGGGAGCGCGTCAACAAGCCCTTCGACGCGTGGGTCGAGGGCTGGGCCCGGGTGATCCACGACTTCGACGGCTACTCGATGGGCGGCTTCCTGCGCGACTACGCCGGGCTCAGCGACGAGGCGATCGAGGCCCTCGGAACCCTGGAGAACATGTCCTCGCGGCTGCACCTCTCCTTCTTCCACAGCTTCCTGAGCCTCGGCGACATCAACCCCCACGCACGCTACTGGGAGATACCCGGCGGCAGTTGGCGCCTGCCGCACGCCCTGTACCAGGGGCTGCGCGACGAGGTGCGGCTCGGCCACGGCATGATCCGCCTCGAATACCACGACCCCAGCCGCGACGCCGACCCCGAGGGCACCGGCGCCGTCGGGCCCGACGGATGGGGCGTGGCCGTACAGACCGTCGCCGAGAAAGACCCGGGGGCCCCGCCGCGGCTGTGGACCGGGGACCTGGCGATCGTCACCATCCCGTTCTCCGCCCTGCGCTTCGTGGAGATCGTCCCGTCGATGTCGTACAAGAAGCGCCGCGCCGTCATCGAGACCCATTACGACCAGGCCACCAAGGTGCTGCTGGAGTTCAGCCACCGGTGGTGGGAGTTCACCGAGGACGACTGGCGCAATGAACTGGAGAGCCTCGCGCCGGGCGCGTACGAGAACTACCGGACGGCCGGCGGCGCGGACACCGGGCCGGACACCGGTGAGGACACCGACTCCGCCCTCACGCCCGTCGAGGCGGACACCGGGCTGCTCGGCGCCGCGGTCAAGGACAGCAGCGTCACCGAGGAGATGCGGCGGCTCAACAGCACCCTGCCGCTGCGCGGGCCCGCCGTCCGCCCCGCCACCCACTGCTTCGGCGGGGGCTCCGCCGCCGACAACCCCAACCGGTTCATGTACTACCCGTCGCACCGCGTCGAGGGCAGCACCGGCGGCGTGGTGCTCGCCGCGTACTGCTGGTCCGACGACGCCACGCGCTGGGACTCCATGCCGAACGCGGAGCGCTACGTCTACGCCCTGCGCAACCTCCAGGCCCTGCACGGCCGGCGCATCGAGGTGTTCTTCACCGGGCGGGGCGCCACCAAGAGCTGGGCCCGCGACCCGTACGCCTTCGGAGAGGCCGCCACCTACACCGCGCACCAGATGACCAGCTTCCACCTGGACGTCCCGCGGCCCGAGGGCCCCGTGCACTTCGCCGGGGAGCACACCTCCCTCAAGCACGCCTGGATCGAGGGCGCCCTGGAGAGCGCCGTGCGCGCCGCCACCGACGTCCACCAGGCCCCGCCGGTCACCACCCCGGGCCCGGACGCGGAGGGCAGCTCGTGACCGCGACCACCCCCCGGTGCACGGTCGCCCGCTATCTCGCCCTGCGGCTGGCCGAGTTGGGCATCACCCACCTGTTCGGCGTCCCCGGCAACCACCTCGGCCCCTTCCTGACCGCCCTGCGCGCCGAGGGCGACGTCGAGTGGGTCGGCACCCCCACCGAGGGCGGCGCGGGCCAGGCCGCCGACGCCTACGCCCGTATCCACGGCATCGGCGCGGCGGCGGTCACGTACAGCGTCGGCGCGTTCAACCTGCTCAACGCCTGCGGCGGCGCCTACGTCGAGCGGATCCCGCTCGTCGCGATCAACGCCTCACCGCCGTACGAGCAGTGGCAGAACTACCGCGCCATCGGCATGCTCACCTCGCACATGAGCCCCCGCGCGGAGAGCAACCTGGACGTCTACCGGCAGGTCACCGTGGACGCGCGGGTGATCTCCAACCCGGGGCTCGCCGCCGGCCAGATCGACGCCGCGCTCACCGCGTGCCTCTCCGAGCGCAGGCCGGTCTACCTGGAGGTCATGGAGGACCTGTGGGACGAGCCCTGTCCCGAGCCCGAGGGGCCGATCCTCCCCCGTGAACGGCCGTTCAGCGCGCGCAACCAGCCCATGCTGGACCGGGCCGTGGACGCGGTCCTCGCCCTGGTCGCGGCGCATCCCGGTCCGGACGGCAGGCCCCGCCCGATCATCTGGGCGGGCGAGGAGATCGACCGGTTCCGGCTCGGCGGGCCCCTCACCGACCTGGTGCAGGCCACCGGGGTGCCGTACTGCACCACCGTGGGCGCCAAGGCCGTCGTCGGGGAGGACCTGCCGCAGTTCCACGGCGTCTACAACGGAAAGGCCAGCCATCCGGACGTGCACCGGATCTTCAAGGAGTGGGCCACCTGCCGGATCGGGCTCGGCGCCTGGTCCACGTCGAAGAACCTCGGCGGCGAGCAGTACATCGGCGACGACTGGGTGACGGCCGCGAACGGCGGCGTCAGCGTCGGTACGTCGTACTTCCCCGACGTCCAGCTCGAACCGCTCCTGTCCGCCCTCCAGGACGCGCTGGTGAACCGTTACGGATCCGGGGGACTGGACGCCGACTACTACGCCGAGGCCCACGCCCACCACGGGGCGCCCGGCGACCGCCCCGCCGACCTGGAGCACCACCGCGCCTCGCTCCGCGTCGCGGGCTCGCCGTCCGGGCACACCGAACGGCTCACCTACGACGGCCTGTTCGACCGGATCAACCACTTCCTGGGCGAGGAGACCCGGCAGAAGTGGACGGTCGTCTCCGACGCCGCGTTCTCCCTCATCGGCTCGATGAACCTGGCCCTGCCCGCGGGCGGCTTCCTGTCGCAGATCAGCTGGCTGTCCATCGGCTGGTCGGTCGGCGCGGCCACCGGCGCGGCGCTCGCCCCCGAGCGCGGGCACGCCCGCCCGATGGTGTTCGTCGGGGACGGCGCCTTCCAGGAGACCTGCCAGGAGATCTCCACGCACACCAGACTCGGGCTGCGGTCGGTGGTGTTCGTCATGGACAACGGGCACTTCTACGGCATCGAGCAGATGCTGGTGCACCCGTCCTACTACGCGGAGCCGGGCTCCGGAGATCCGGACGGCGCCGACGGCCCGGACAGCCCGGGCGGATCGGACAGCTCGAACAGCTCGGACAGCTCGGACCGTCCGGACTTCTACAACGTCCTCCACTCGTGGCACTACGACCGCCTCGCGGACGTCTTCGCGGGCAAGGAGACCCCGGCGACCGGCGTCAGCATCGCCCACGCCTCCGAGCTGGACGACCTGCTGGCCCGCCTCGCCGACCCGGCCGACCCGGTCAACGCGGGGCCCCTGCTGGTCCGCGTCCGGCTGCGACGGCACGACTACCCGCGGGCGATGGCGTACAAGGTGCCGCATCCCTCGGCGACGACGGGCTGACACGCCGCGCGGTGGGTGCGCGACGGTGAAGGCGAAAGGGGGGCGCGCAGGGACGGTATCCCAGGAAAGCGGTATCCCGGGAAAGCCTTGTCAGGGAATTCAGGGAATTCGGGGAATTCTTGTGTTCGAAAGGGGCAGGAAATGGCTGATCTCAACGTACTGATCGCATTCGACGCGGCCACGATCGTCGAGCGCAATCCCAACGCGTCGAGGAACCCCGACGTGCCGACGCAGGTCGACCACGACCTGATCTACATGACGACGCGTCACGATCACATCATCGGCAACTCGGGGGCCGAGTTGAACCTCCGGGCCGAGCCGGGCGACAGCATCCGGTGGCGGGAGACGACGATCTCGCTCAGCAGCGACTACAAGGCGCTGCTCTACCGGTACGTGAGCAGCGACAGCGGGCACACCCTCATCAGGACGCCGGAGATCGAGGTGATCGACGGAATCTATCCGATGCCGAAGGAGGGGTCCGAGGGCAAGCCGGATTTCGTGACGCAGAACTACGAGGACCACTACTGGCGGACGACCGTCAAAAAGGCCGGCAAGGTCGTGTACCACTTCTACTTCCAGATCCTGGACCACCACCGTCAATTGCAGGGGTACTTCCAGTGGGACCCCTTCATCACCATCGAGAATCCCTGACGGTCCCCGGGTGAGTGCGGCGGCTGCCGCACTCACCGCCATGGGGTCCGCCGCGAGCCGCCGCCCGTCTGGGCGGCGGCTCGCGGTGCGTGGGCGCCGGCGGCTCCGGACGCCCGTCCCGCCGTCACCATCCGGCGCGGGGGCCCCGTCCGTCGGTGCACGCGCCCGGCATTAAGGAAACGTAAAGATTGCCGGGATCCGGCAATGCGTGCACATGCCCCCGCAGTTCAGAATGGGTTCAACGCAAGCGGGGGACAGACCCGGGTGCCGGGACACGGAAGCGTGTTCCGGCACCCGGGTAGGTGCCGCACGGACGGACACCGGGGGGTGTGGACGATGAGTGAGTTCTTCGACGCCGCTCTCGGGTTCCCCGCCGTGCTCTTCGGCGCGGCGCTCCTCGTCGTCATCGGCTTCTGGCTGCTGGTCGTCGTCGGCGCCGCCGAACACGATGCCTTCTCCTCGCCTCTGACCGGGGGAGTCCCGGTCACCGTGCCCGCGTCGGTGCTGATCGCCACGGCCTGGTTCGCGAGCCTCGCCGGGTCGGTGCTGGTGCGCCGCTCCGTGGAGCCGGGGGGCGCCCGTACGCTCTGGTCGGGTGCCGTGCTCGTCGGGGCCGCGCTGATCGCCTGGGGTGTGACGCGGCTGCTCGTACGCCGGCTGCGCGACCTCGTGCCTGAACAGGCGCCGCCGTCCCGGCTGGACTTCATCGGGCTGACCTGCACGATCCGTACCGGCTCCGTCTCGGCCGACTTCGGTCAGGCCGAGGTCGCGGCGGCCGACGGCTCGACCGCGCTCGTCCAGGTCAGGTGTCCCGACGCGGGCCCGGCCGGCCCGGGCGAGGCCGGGGCGCTCGGCGCCGGGTCGACCGGGCTGCTGTACGCGTTCGACGCCGAGGGCGAGTTCTTCTGGGTCGCTCCGTACGACCCGGCGCTCGACCCGCGCTCCGCCGCCTGACCACTCCTCAGCCTTCCAGTCCTGTCGCCCGGCGGCCGGTGCATCGCTGCCTGATGCCTGATGCCCGCTGCCTGCTACCCGGGACCGTGCCCCGCCCGGTGCCCGCCCGGTGCCCGGCGCCCCGGCCCCGCCGACTTGCTCACGCTCGCTTCTCTTTCTCACGTTCTCAAGGACTCCTCATGGATGCCATCTCCTTGGGCCTCGGCGTGCTCGTCGCCGTCGTCCTGCTCATCGCCATCGCGCTGTTCCTGGTGATCAGCCGGCTGTTCCGCAAGGTGGAGCAGGGCCGCGCGCTGATCATCTCCAAGACCAAGAAGGTCGACGTGACCTTCACCGGCGCCGTCGTCCTGCCGGTGCTGCACAAGGCCGAGTACATGGACATCTCGGTGAAGATCATCGAGATCCGCAGAACCGGCCGCGAGGGCCTGATCTGCCAGGACAACATCCGTGCCGACATCCACATCTCGTTCTTCGTCCGCGTCAACAAGACCGTCGAGGACGTCATCAAGGTCGCCCAGGCGATCGGCACGGAACGGGCCAGCGACAAGGTCGCCATCCAGGAGTTCTTCGCAGCGAAGTTCTCCGAGGCGCTGAAGACGGTCGGCAAGCAGCTCGACTTCGTCGACCTCTACACGAAGCGCGAGGAGTTCCGGGACCGGATCATCCGCGTCATCGGCACCGACCTCAACGGCTACCACCTCGACGACGCCGCCATCGACTTCCTTGAGCAGACCCCGATGTCGCAGCTGGACGGCGCCAACATCCTCGACGCCCAGGGCATCCGCAAGATCACCGAGCTGACCGCCGTCGAGCACGTACGCACCAACGAGTTCCAGCGTACGGAGCAGAAGGAGATCACCCGGCAGAACGTCGACGCCCGCGAGACCATCCTGGAGCTGGAGCGCCGGCAGGCCGAGGCCGAGATCAAGCAGCACCGCGAGGTGGAGACCCTGCGCGCCCGCGAGGAGGCCGCGACGGCCAAGGTGCAGGAGGAGGAGCGGCTCGGCGCGCAGACCGCGTTCCTCCGCACGGAGGAGCAGCTCGGCGTGCAGCGCGAGAACCAGGCGCGCGAGATCGCCGTGGCGCAGAAGAACCGCGAGCGGGTCATCGCCGTCGAGAACGAGCGCATCGAGAAGGACCGTGTCCTGGAAGTCATCGGGCGTGAGCGCGAGACGGAGCTGAGCCGTATCTCCAAGGACAAGGAGGTCGAGGCGGAGCGCCGCGAGGTGGCCGATGTCATCCGCGAGCGGATCGCCGTGGACCGTACGGTCGCCGAGCAGGAGGAGTCGATCAAGAAGCTCCGGATCGTCGAAGAGGCCGAGCGCACCCGCCAGTCGGTGATCATCGCCGCCGAGGCGGAGGCCCAGGAGAAGCTGGTCAAGGACATCAAGGCGGCCGAGGCCGCCGAGGTCGCCGCCCGCCACCACGCGGCCGAGCAGCTCACGCTCGCCGAGGCGCGGCTGAAGGCCGCCGACCTCGACTCGCAGGCCAAGCTGCGGCTCGCGGAGGGCATCCAGGCCGAGACGGCGGCGCCCGGACTCGCGGCGGTGCAGGTCCGCGACAAGGAGGCGGACGTCATCGAGAAGGCGGGCCTCGCGGAGGCCGGCGCGGCCGAGGCACGGCTGCGCGCCGAGGCGGAGGGCGCCAGGCTGAAGGCCCTCGCGGCGGCCGAGGGCACGCAGGCCCAGGCCACGGCGGACGCCGCGATGATCGGCGAGAAGCTGAAGGCGGAGGCGGCCGGGCTCACCGAGAAGGCCGCGGCGATGGCCGCGCTGGACGACGCGTCCCGTACGCACGAGGAGTACCGGCTGCGGCTCGCCGCCGACAAGGAGATCCGGCTCGCGGGTCTGGACGCGCAGCGGCAGGTCGCGGAGGCGCAGGCCACGATCCTCGCCACCGGTCTGGAGAACTCCGACATCAGCATCGTCGGCGGCGACTCCGTCTTCTTCGACCGGCTCGTGTCGTCGATCTCGCTCGGCAAGAGTGTGGACGGCTTCGTCCAGCACTCGGAGACGGCGCGGACGCTCGGGAAGCCGTGGCTGGACGGTACGGCCAGCTTCCCGGAGGACCTGACGCGGATCCTCGGCTTGGTCTCGACGGCCGACGTACAGAACCTGACGGTGTCGGCGCTGCTGATGAAGCTGATGAACTCCGGTGGCGGCGACGCCGCGGCGACCGGACAGCTCGGTCGGCTGCTGGAGCAGGTCCAGCGGATGGGCCTCGCCGACACCCCGCTCGCCGCGCTGAACGGAGCACCGGCCGGAGCACCGAACGGTGTCCGGAACGATGCCCGGAACGGCGCGGTCCCGGCCTGAGACTCCGGTCTCAGGGACGCGCGGGTCCGGAGCTGCCGCACGGGGGTCGGCGGTTCCGGGTCCGCGCGCCACGACGCGCGCCGATGAGCGGCGCGCGTACGTCAACAGCGCGCGCCCATGAGCAGCGCAGGTCATGAGCAGCGCGCGTACGCGTACGGATGCGGCGCGCGTACGGAAGCAGTCCGAGGCGGTGCGGGGAAGTGAACAGTCCGATGGAGACCGGGGCCGGAGAGGCCAGGAACGGCGCGGGGACGGCGGGCGCCGGTACGGATGCGGCGGGCGCCGTTACGGACAGGGCGGGCGCCGGGACGGATGCGGCGGGCGTCCGCGCGTACGGAGCGGGGGACTCCGGCCCGCGCGGGGCCACGGGCCCCGGTACTCCCGCTGCGCATGGCGCCGGGAACCCCGGTACGCACGGCGCCGTGGACCCCGGTACGTACGAGGTGCTGCGCGACCGGCTCGGTGCGCAGGCCCGGGAGCTGGCCCGCCGGGCCGGGGAGCTGAACTCCCGCCGCGTCGCGGCCTTCGGCGCCACCGAGCTGGCCCTCACCGGCACCGCGCACCTGCGCACCGAGCGGCCGAGCGTGCCCCGCGACATCGTCGCCGTCGGCGGGGCGCTGCTCCTCGGCCACCACGGGCGGCCGGGCGGCGGAGCCGGGGCGGTGGTCGAGGTCGGGGACGTCCTCGCACTGTACGACCGCGAGCTGATCCCGCTTCCGCAGGACGCCGTGCCGGGGCTGCTCGACGATCCGCGCTTCGTCAAGGAGTTCGCGGAGCTGTACCGCTACTTCCGCGACGCGCGGCTGCGCCGGCTGCGGATCGCCGACGGCAGGCTGCTCGCCGTCTTTCAGACCGGCGAGAGCGCCGACGACGTCCGCGTGCTGCGCTGGGCGCTCTCCGCCGAAGGCGACGGCACCGCCGTCGAATTCCTGGACGCGCGCGGCGAGCGCGACCATGTGCCGGCGCCCGCCCACGACTTCACGTGGACGCCCACGACCCGCGAGGACCAGGTCCCGGGACGCCACCCGTACGTCTCCGTCGACGGCGACCGGCTCCATGTCTCGACCGTCGGCGGTGTCCTCACCGTCAGGGGCGGGGACGACGGCGGGCCGGACGCGGCACCCCTGTACACCGAGCCGGTCACCGAACCCCTCCAGTCCCTGGCCGACGCCGAGATCGATTACGCGACGGTCGGGGCGCTGACGCTGCTGCGCGTCCGCCCGTACAAGGAGGAGACCCGGCGCCATCTCGTCGTCCACACCGCGACGCGCACGGTACTGCGGCTCGACGGGGTCGGGCAGGCGTGCCGGCGGCTCCCCGAGGACCAGGGGATCATCTTCCCCGGCGGCCGGGTGCTCGCCACCGGCGCCCACAAGACCTTCGAACTCGACACGGAGGGGCTGGAGTTCGAGCGCGAGCTGCGCTCTCCGAACGGCGAGGACGTGCTGTACGCGTTCCACGACCGGGTCCGGGGCCGGGGGCTGCTCCTCCCGTACAACCTGATCCGCGAGGAGGCCGCCGCGCCGCTCCTCTGCCGGGGGCACGCGCTCTTCGAGGACGGCACGCTCGTCGCCCTCCGCTCCGCCCCGGCGACGGCGGGGGAGACGGAGGAGCCCGCCCGGGTCCATCCGGCCCAGCTGTGGCGCTCGCCGTTCGTCTCCGACACGTACGCCGCCGCGACCCCCGCCGGGGACGGGCCGCTGGCGCGCATCGGCAACGCCGAACTGGTGCGCGGCATCTCCGACTGTCTCTCGCTGGCCCGCTCCGTCACCGAGAGCCCCGCCCCGACCACGGAGGCGTACGAGGCGCTGCTCGCCGCCTGTGTGCGGGTGACCGACACGTACCACTGGCTGGGCGACCCGGACGTGGGCGATCCGCGCGAGCCGCTGGCCGGGGTGCGGGCCACGGCCGGGCAGGTGCTGGCCGAGTTCGAGACCGTGACGGCGCTGACGCGACAGGCGGCCGAGGCGTTCGCGGAGTCCGCCGCCGGGATCGCGGCGCTGGTACGGCGGGCGCGCGGCGAGGCGCCGCGCACGGCCGCCGGGTGGGTGGAGCGGCTCACCGAACTCCGGCGGGCGCACGGCCACTTGCTCACCCTCAAGGAGCGGCGGTACACGGACACCGGGGCCGTCGACGCGCTCGCGGCGGAGCTGACGGGCGACCTCACGTCGTTCGCGCAGCGCGCGGTGGGATTCCTGCGGGGCGCGGACGCCTTCGCCTGGTACCACGAGGCCATCGGAGCTGTGGCGCTGACCGCCGAGGGCGACGCCCTCGCCACCGTCGCCGAGGCGGCGCCCGTCACCGCGCGCCTGGACGAACTCGCGGCCGGGCTGCGGACCGTCACGGAGGTGGTGGCGGGGCTCGACATCGGCGACACCACCGTCCGTACGTCCATCCTGGAGCGGATCGCCGAGGTCCTGGCGGGCGTCAACGCCGTCCGCGCCACCCTCGAAGCGCGCCGCCGGGAGCTGCTGGACCACGAGGGCCGGGCCGAATTCGCGGCCGAGACCGCCCTGTTGGGGCAGGCGGTCGCGGGCGCGATGGCGGTGGCGGACACCCCGGAGGCCTGCGACGAGCAGATGGCGGCGCTGCTGCTGCGGCTGGAGGACCTGGAGGCGCGGTTCGCGGAGTCCGACGACTTCCTCGCCGAGCTGGCCGGCAAGCGCACCGAGGTCCACGACGCCTTCGCCGGCCGCAAGCAGAGCCTCCAGGACGCGCGGGCCCGGCGGGCCGAGCGGCTGGCCGGGTCGGCGGCCCGGGTGCTGGAGACCATCGCCCGCCGGGCGGCCACCCTCGGTTCGGCGGACGCGATCAGCACGTACTTCGCCTCCGACCCGATGGCCGAGAAGGTCCGCCGTACGGTGGCGGAGCTGCACGGACTCGGCGACAGCGTCTGGGCGGGAGAGCTGGAGGGGCGGCTCAAGGCCGCGCGGCAGGAGGCGGCGCGCGCCCTGCGCGACCGGGCCGATCTGTACGCGGACGGCGGCGCCCTGATCCGCCTGGGCCGGCACCGTTTCGCGGTGAACACCCAGCCGCTGGAGCTGACCCTCGTACCGGACGGTACGGAGGGATCCGAGGGATCCGAGGGCGCGGAGGGCTCCAAGGGCTCCGGCGGACCGGCCGGGGGCGGGCTGGCCTTCGCCCTCACCGGCACCGACTACCGCGCGCCCGTCACGGACCCGGAGTTCGCGGCGACCCGCGCGTACTGGACGCAGACCCTGCCCTCGGAGTCGGCGGACGTCTACCGGGCGGAGTACCTGGCGGCCCGGCTGCTGGCCGAGCACGGCCCGGACGGCCTGCCCGAGCCGGGGGAGCCGGGCGCCCCGGGCGGACTCGGTGAACTGGGCGACTTCGTACGGCGGTCGGCGGAGTCGGCGTACGACGAGGGGTACGAGCGGGGCGTCCACGACCACGACGCCACCCTGATCCTCGGCGCGCTGCTGCGGCTGCACGCCGGGGCCGGACTGCTGCGCTTCCCGCCCGGGGCCCGCGCCGCCGCGCAGCTCTTCTGGGCGCACGGCACGACGGACGAGGCGCGGGAAGCGTGGACGCGGCGCGCGGTGTCGATGGCGCGCGCCCGGGAGACGTTCGGCCTCGCGCCCGCGATCGCGGCGCTCCAGGCCGAACTGGCCGGGGTGATGGCCCCGTACGGCGGTGGCGCGCAGAGTGCCGCCTACCTGTTCGAGGAGCTGACCAGCGGCCCGGAGGGCTTCGTCACCGGCGCGGGGGCCCGGACGCTGCTGGACACGTTCCGCCGCGCGGTGGGCACCTCGGCGTACGACGACGATCTGGCCGGGCTCGGCGACGACCTTGACACGAAGCGCCAGATTGTAGAGAACTGGCTGTCGGCGTACGTCCTGTCGAACGCCCCGGCGGCAACGGATCCCGAGGCAACGGCCTCGGCGGCAGCGGCTTCTCCGGCAGCCTCCCCGGCAGGTCAGGGCGCCGGACTCCAGGGCGACCTGGCGGAGGCCGTCGCGGTGGAGCTCTGCCCCGGCCTGGTCCGCCACGACTCGGCGGCGCCGCTCAGCGTGACCGTGGACGGACTGCTCGGCTCCCACCCGAGGATCGAGCGCCGCCGGCTGACGGTCCGGATCGACGAACTCCTCACCCGTACGGCCGACTTCCGCGAGCACGTCGCCCCCGGCTTCCGGGAGTACCAGCGCCGGCGCGGCGCTCTCGTCGCCGCCGAGCGGGCCCGGCTGCGGCTGGACGACCACCGTCCGCGCGTCATGTCCTCCTTCGTACGCAACCGGCTCATCGACGAGGTCTATCTGCCGCTCATCGGGGACAACCTCGCCAAGCAGCTCGGCACGGCGGGCGAGACCCGGCGCACCGACTCCCACGGGCTGCTGCTGCTCGTCTCCCCGCCGGGATACGGCAAAACGACGCTGATGGAGTACGTCGCGGACCGCCTCGGCCTGGTCCTGGTGAAGATCAACGGCCCGGCGCTGGGCCACGGCGTCACCTCGCTCGACCCGGAGCAGGCGCCGAACGCGACCGCGCGCCAGGAGGTCGAGAAGATCAACTTCGCGCTGGAGAGCGGCAACAACACCCTCCTCCACCTCGACGACATCCAGCACACCTCGGCCGAACTCCTTCAGCAGTTCATCCCGCTGTGCGACGCGCAGCGCCGGATCGAAGGCGTCGGCAACGGGCGGGCGCGCAGCTATGACCTGCGGGGGAAGCGGTTCGCGGTGTGCATGGCGGGCAATCCGTACACCGAGTCGGGGCGTCGTTTCCGGATCCCCGACATGCTCGCGAACCGCGCGGACGTCTGGAATCTGGGCGAGGTGCTGACGGGCAAGGAGGACGTCTTCGCGCTGAGCTTCGTGGAGAACGCCCTCACCTCCCATCCGGTGCTGGCCCCGCTCGCCGCCCGGGACCGCGCCGATCTCGATCTCTTCGTACGGCTGGCGGCGGGCGACCCGACGGCACGCGCGGACCGGCTGAGCCACCCGTACGCACCGGCCGAGTCGGAGCGGATCCTCGCCGTGCTGCGGCATGTGCTGACGGCGCGCGCGACGGTTCTCGCGGTCAACGAGGCGTACATCGCGTCGGCGGCGCAGGCGGAGGCGTCCCGTACGGAGCCGCCGTTCCTGCTGCAGGGCTCGTACCGGAACATGAACAAGATCGTGGCCCGGCTGGACGCGGTGATGAACGACGCCGAGGCGGCGGCGGTCGTCGCCGACCACTACGCGGGCGAGGCCCAGACCCTGACGGCGGGCGCGGAGGCGAACCTCCTCAAACTCGCCGAGCTGCGCGGGACGCTGGACCCGGAGCAGGCGGCCCGGTGGGCGGCGGTCAAAGCGGCGTACGTACGGTCGGCGGCGCTCGGCGGCCCGGCGGACGACCCGCTGACGCGCGCGGTGGCGGCGCTGGGGGTGCTCGCGGACCGGTTGGGCGCGGTGGAGTCGGCGATCACCCGGGGGCGATCGGCCACGGGCGGGTGACCGAGGACGGACACGGCGACAAGCACAGGAACGAACGCCGTGGACGAACGCCGTGGACGAACCCCGTGGACGAATCCCGTGGTTGAACCTCGTGGACGATCACCAGGAACGATCACGTGGGGCGACGCACTGTTGACGGAGCGTGCGAGAAGGTTGACGCTTAGCAGCACGGTGTCATGCCGGACGACTGTATGAACGTATGGAGAACCACGGGGGCTACGGGGGCGCGGAGCCGGGGGAAGAGGGGGAATGGGGGGCGGGGCGGGGCGGAGGCGACATGTCCGCCCCGCCCCGACATGTGTGGCCCCGGCGCTCGGGGCGAAACCCTGCTGAAACCCCTGATGAGAGCCCTGACAAGGGCCCTGGCGAGAGGGCTTTCGCGGCCCCGGGGGCTGCCGGAGCCCCGGGGGCCGCTCCGGTGCGGCCGGGTGGAGATCTCCGTGATCCGCGGCATGGGCCGCGTGCCGGCCGCCGCGTGCCGACCGTATTTCGGGCAAGGAACCGATGCGTTGCCGAGAGGCGCGCCCGCAGCGGGCGCGACGCGTGGCGGCGTGCTTTACGTGTGGCGCATAGCTGTACACAGCAATTTCTGCACCGATTTCGGCCCGCCGTAGGGCGGTATCGGCTCCCGTACGTCCGCGAGGTCCCGTACGTCCGCGAGGTCCCGTACGTCCGCGAGGTCCCGTCCGGCCGCCGCGCGACGGCCGGACGGGACCCCTGACTCATCGGCTCAGCACATCTTGTAGTCGACCTTGGTGGAGTTGTACGAACAGGAGTCCACCTTGCCGCCGTTCGCCTTCTTCAGCGTCGCGGTGTCCTTGTCGTTGTTCCACACGTAGGCCGCACGGTTCTGATACCGGTTGGCCGCCGTGTCCTTCCCCTTGCCGGTGCGTACGGTCACCGTCTTCCCCTTGCCGAGGCTGTACGTGCCGAAGACGTACTTGTGGTTCGACGCGTCCACGAGCGTCCAGCCCTTCAGGGACACCGCCTTCGAGGTCGTGTTCCGGATCTGCACGTACTCGGCGTTGAGGGACGCGTTGGAGCGCGTGTCCTTGCCCGGCGAGTCGTAATAGACCTTGTACAGGTGTACGGAGCCGGTCGCGGCCTGCGCCTGAGCCGGGAGCAGGACGACCCCGGCGGCGACCGCCAGGGCGGCGGCGGTGAGTGTGCGGGTGGAGCGCATGATCAATTCCCCATTTTCCGGGCCGGGCACCCCCCAATGGCAGCCCGGCAGACGCACAGACTATGTCGGCCCGGACGGTGTGGTGTGTTTTTCCGGAAATCAGAGACACGCCAGGTAACGCGCCGTGTAAGGGGCCCTGTCACACCCCCGCTGGCCACACCCCCGCACAGCTCGCCCTGCCTGCCGCCGCCGTACGGAGGCAGGCTGGACCTGCCGCCGTGACCTGGCCCCCAGCCCTACGGAACACCGACCGGGCCCGCCCCTTCCCCCACCCCCTTTCCCTTCTCCCCCCTCCCCCCTTTTCTCACCCAGATCGAGGAGCACCGCTCGTGCGAGCCACCCTGCTGTACGCGGCCGACGACGTACGTGTCGAGGACGTCGCCGCCCCGAAGATCCAGCACCCCACCGACGCGGTCGTACGGATCGTGCTGTCCTGCATCTGCGGCAGCGACCTGTGGCCGTACAAATCCCTGCCGCCCACCGACCGGCCCCGGCACATGGGGCACGAGTTCCTCGGCGTCGTCGAGGAGACGGGCTCCGAGGTCACTCGCCTGCAGCCCGGCGACGTGGTCGTGGCCCCGTTCGTCTACGCCGACAACACCTGCGTGTACTGCCGCGAAGGGCTCCAGACCTCCTGCCCGCACGGCGGCCAGTGGGGCGTGAACGGCGTCGACGGCGGCCAGGGGGAGGCCGCGCGCGTCCCGTACGCCGACGGCACCCTGGTCAGGCTGCCGGTCGGGGAGGACTCCGACCTGCTGCCGGACCTGCTGACCCTTTCCGACATCCTGTGCACCGGCTACCACGCGGCCCGTACCGCCGGGGTCGGACGCGGCGACAGCGTCACGGTCGTCGGCGACGGCGCCGTGGGGCTGGCGGCCGTGATCTCCGCCAGGCTGCTGGGCGCCGACCGGATCATCCTGATGGGCCGGCACTCGCGACGCACCGACCTCGGCCGTGACTTCGGCGCGACCGACGTGGTGGCCGAGCGCGGTGACGAGGGCGTCGCCCGGGTGCGTGACCTGACCGGCGGTGCGGGCACGCACAAGGTCCTCGAATGCGTGGGCCTCAGGGACGCGCTCACGCAGAGCTTCGGCGTGGTCCGCGCGGGCGGCACGATCAGCCGGGTCGGCGCACCTCAGTTCTCCGAGGTCCCGTTCGGCTTCGGCGACTTCCTGCGCAACATCACCCTCACCGGTGGCGTCGCCCCCGCCCGCGCCTACATCGAAGAGCTGATGCCGCACATCCTGGACGGCGCGATCCGGCCCGGCCGCGTCTTCGACCGCACCCTCGGCCTGGAGGACATCGCCGAGGGCTACCGGGCGATGAACGACCGCGAGGCCCTGAAGGTCCTGATCACGCCGTGACCGGCCGGCCGACCGGCCTGCTTGCCTGCCAGCCGGGCGGCCCGGCGGAACCAGTGAGGAAGTGACGAGGAAGTGAAGGAAGTAGCCGTTGTCATCGGCTCCGGCAGCATCGGCCTGGCGATCGCGCGCCGTATCGGAGCCGGCCGTACGGTGCTGCTCGCCGACCGCAGCGACGAGGCGGCCACGACCGCCGCCGGCCTGCTGCGCGGCGAGGGATACGACGTGACCACCCGCGTCACCGACGTCTCCGACCACGACGCCGTCGAGGCACTGGCCGACGCGGCGGCGGCCCTGGGCCCGGTCGCCCAGGTCGTGCACACCGCCGGTGTCTCTCCCACCCAGGCGCCCGTCGAGCGCATCCTGCGCGTCGACCTCCTCGGCACCGCCCTGGTCCTCGACGCCTTCGCCCGCGTCGTCGCACCCGGCGGGGCGGGCCTGGTCATCGCCAGCATGGCCGGGCACCGGGAGAGTCCGTACGCACCCGAGATCGAGGAGGCGCTCGCGACCACCGAGACGTCCGGGCTGCTCGCGCTGCCGTTCCTCCAGCCCGACCGGATCGGCTCGACCGTCCACGCGTACGCGCTGTCCAAGCGGGCCAACTCGCTGCGGGTGCTGACCGCCGCGGCCGCGTGGGGGAAGCGCGGCGCCCGCCTCAACGCGGTCAGCCCCGGCGTCATCATCACCCCGCTGGCCCAGGACGAGCTGTCCGGGCCGCGCCGCGCGTGGTTCGACCGGGTGCGCGAGGTGTCGGCGGCCGGCCGGTTCGGCACACCCGACGAGGTCGCCGAGGCCGCCGCCT
Source organism: Streptomyces sp. NPDC059255 (assembly GCF_042752355.1). Taxonomy (NCBI): domain Bacteria; kingdom Bacillati; phylum Actinomycetota; class Actinomycetes; order Kitasatosporales; family Streptomycetaceae; genus Streptomyces; species Streptomyces sp. NPDC059255. Next base: position 7,157 of record NZ_JBHYZP010000036.1, on the reverse strand, counting down.
TCCTCCTGGGCCGCCAGGCCGGCTTCGTCACCGGCGCCGACCTTCTGATGGACGGCGGCGTCACCGCGGCTCTGCGCACCGGCGAACTGACCGTTCCCTGACCGCGGACGTCGACCGGAGGCGCGGGAGTCCGTCACTCCGACGGAGCGTCACTCCGACGGAGCGTCCGCGAGGCGCCGGTCGGCGGCCCAGGAGGCGAGGACGCGCAGCCCGTCATGGGTGGGGGAGCCGGGCTCGGCGGTCCAGACGACCAGTTGCTGGTCGGGGTCGGTGCTGGCGCTCAGGGTGTCCCAGTCCAGGGAGAGTTCACCGGCGACCGGGTGATGGAGGACCTTCGTGCCGACACTCAGGGCGGCCACGTGATGCGCGGCCCACCACCGGCGGAAATCCGGGTCCCGCACGGACAGCTCCCCGACCAGGGCGGCCAGCCGGGGGTCGTCCGGATACTTCGCCGCGGCCATGCGCAATTGCGCGACGCTCGTACGGCCCACGGCTTTCCAATCGGCGTACAGCGTGCGCATCGCCGGATCGGTGAACAGAATGCGTACGTAATTACGATGCTTCTCCGGGACGGCGGAGAAATCGGTGATCAGCGCCGCCGCGAGCGGGTTCCAGGCGATGACGTCCATACGGTGACCCATCACGACGGCCGGGGTGGTGGTGAGATCGTCCAGAACCCGGCGCAATTGCGGCTGGACTTTCTGCAGCGCGCGGCGGCGGGGTTTCGCGGTCTCCTTCCCGGCGAGGCCGAACAGGTAGCGGCGCTGATCGGCGTCCAGGTGCAGCGCCTGGGCCAGTGCCTCCAGCACGGGAGCCGAGGCAGGCATACGGCCCTGCTCCAGCCGGGTGTAGTAGTCCGTGGAGATCGCCGCGGCCCGGGCGACCTCCTCCCTGCGCAACCCGGCCACCCGGCGCGGACCGGGGCTGTCGGGCAGTCCCACGGCCCGCGGGGTGAGCTCGGCCCGGCGGGCCTTGAGGAACTCGCCGAGTTCGTTGAGATGCGGTGTCGGACTCATACCGCCAGTGTGACAGCGAGCGGTCTTCGCGTGAGGGGGAGGAATCCCTCCCAGGATGTTTCTCTCCCAGGAGCAAACTCTCCTCTGCACATGAACCCGCCCGGGTGCGAGCCTGGACAGCAGCCAGGAGAAACGAAAGGCCCGGTGCGAAAGAATCGGGCGAAAGAACAGAACGAAAGAACAGAACGAAAGAGTCGGGTGAGGGAAGCGGCCAGGACACCCGGAATTCGACGGTGCGGCCGCCCCGCCGACCGGCCGAACACGCGCCCGTACAAGACGCGGCGCCCCCCGCCCGGAGTACCCGCACGGAGCACGAGAGGAACAGCGCGACATGGAGTTCGTGAAGCAGCAGCCCACCGGCAAGGGGCCGGAGGAATGGTTCACCGGGGATGTGTGGTTCGACGTCCTGTACGCCGGCGCCGAGCCGTCCCGGATGCGGGCCAACATGGTCCGCTTCGCGCCCGGCGCCCACACCGCCTGGCACCACCACGCCGTCGGCCAGACGCTGCATGTCGTCGCCGGTGTCGCGCTGATCGGCACCCGTGACGGCACCGTGTTCGAGGCCCACCCCGGGGAGACGGTCACCTGCCCGCCCGGTGAGGACCACTGGCACGGCGCCACCGCGGACCGTTTCATGCAGCACCTGGCGCTGTGGGAAGCCCCGGCCCCCGGCGGCGACCGGCCCGAGACCACCTGGCTGGAGAAGGTCACCGAAGAGCAGTACACGAGCCCGCGCACCCACGCCCGCTGACCGCAGCCACCCCCACCCCTCCCACCCCTCCCACCCCCCCACAGCGAGAAGAAAGCGAGCTGTCCCCATGAGGGCCACCTTCATGTACGAAGCGGGAGACGTCCGCGTCCAGGACGCGCCCGACCCGGTCATCGAGCAGCCCACCGACGCGATCGTGCGCGTCGTCCGCTCCTGCGTGTGCGGCAGCGACCTGCACCCGTACCACACCATGGAGGCCGCCGACGGTCCCGTACCCATGGGCCACGAGTTCCTCGGCACCGTCGAGGACATCGGGTCCGAGGTCTCCGGTCTGCGCCGCGGTGACCTGGTGGTGGCGCCGTTCGCGTACGCCGACAACACCTGCGAGTTCTGCCGGGAGGGCCTGCACACCTCCTGCCCGAACGGCGGCTTCTTCGCCACAGGGGTCGGCGGCGGCCAGGCCGAGGCCGTCCGGGTCCCCCAGGCGCAGGGCACCCTCGTCAAGCTCCCGAAGGACGTGGACGAGGCGCTGCTGCCGTCCCTGCTCACGCTCGCCGACGTCTACGGCACCGGCTACCACGCCGCCCACATGGCCCGGGTACGCCCCGGTGACTCGGTCACCGTCATCGGCGACGGCGCCGTCGGACTGCTCGCCGTCCTGTCGGCCAAGCGGCTCGGCGCGGAGCGCGTCATCCTCATGGGGCGGCACAAGGACCGTACCGACCTCGGACGCTTCTTCGGCGCCACCGACGTCATCGCCGAACGCGGCGAGGAAGGCATTGCCAAGGTCCGCGACCTGACCGGCGGTCACGGCACTCGGGCCGTGCTGGAAGCTGTCGGGCACATGCCGGCGTACGAGATGGCCCTCGGCGCCGTCCGTCCGGGCGGGGTCATCAGCCGTGTCGGCGTTCCGCAGTACGAGGACGCCCCCGTGGGGTTCGGCAGCCTCTTCGGCCCGAACATCACCCTCAACGGCGGCCCGGCCCCCGTACGCGCCTACATCGAGGAACTGCTGCCCGCGGTCCTCGACGGCACCGTGGAGCCCGGCCGCGTCTTCGACCGTACCGTCAACCTGGAGGAGACCCCCGACGGTTACCGCGCCATGGACCGGCGTGAGGCCCTGAAGGTCCTCGTCACTCCGTCGTGAACGACGACAACTGATCTCCACGCGGCACACCGGACCGAAACCCGGATGAGGCGCGGCACCACGCCACGTCAGCCTCGTCCGGGTTCCGCTGTCCTGACCACGACAGGAGTGCGCGGGGGGTGACCTGGGCCACTCCGCGCGGAGGTAATCTGCCTGCATGCCGCAGCCGCCTCCCTTCAGCCCTACCGTGACGCTGCTGACCGTGAGCCGGGTGTGGGAGGCCACGTTCGCCGAGGCCCTGAAGCCGCTCGGGCTGACCACGCGCAAGTACGGCCTGCTGGGGCATGTCCGCGGAACTCCGGGCATCTCGTTCAGCGAACTCGCCCGGCGCTCGCGCATCACCGTGCAGAGCACGCACGCCGCGGTGGCGGCGTTCGTCGCGGCCGGGCTCGTCGACGACGGGACGGCCCACGCCGGGGCCGCGTCGAGCCTGCGGGTCACGGCCGAGGGCGAGTCGCTGCTGGCCCGTGCCGCCGAGGAAGTGGCCCGCCTGGACGAGGAGTTCACGGCGCGGCACCCCGAGCTGACCGAGGCGCTGAGGGCCCACATGGCGCGGACGGCAGCGGCAACTCCCTGACCTTCAGCTAGACTGAAGGTTATGGGGTCCCTGCCGCAGGTCCGTCCATGCCGACCCGTTCCCACCCGCGTGCGACGGGAGGTGCGGGGCGCATGAGCTTCCGCCACTACCTGCGCAGCCCGCCGGCCGTGACCGCCGCCGAGGCGATGCGCCTGGTCGCGGACGGCGCGCTCGTCGTGGACGTCCGCCGCGCGTTCGAATGGAACCGGGTGCACATCCCGGGCGCCGTGCACATGCCGCTCGAAGTGCTGCCCGAACGCTGCCTGGAGCTTCCCGAGGACCGCCTGCTCATCGCCTTCTGCACCGGCGGCATCCGCTCCGCCGGCGCGGCGAACCTGCTGGTGGAGAACGGCTTCGACGCGGTCAACATGAGCCGCGGCCTCGTCGACTGGCGCGCCGCCGGCGGACCGCTCACGCCTCCGTGAATCGCCCCCCAACGCCCGGCAATTCCCCAGCGATCCGACCGGGCAGGAGCCGTATCCGAATCCGGAACGGCAACAGGGCAAAGGCGGAAAGACGCGCCCATGCGATCCACCCGATCGGTCGGACGCCAACTCCCTGGCGAGAATCCGGGGTTCCTCGGCACTTTCTCCCCTGTCGGCCAGGACGGCGCCATCCATAGGCTCTCGGCATCAACCGCCGAAGAGAAAGCAACTCGCATGTCCGACAAGGGTAATGAGGCAAAAAACATCACCCGGCGCACGGCGCTGGAGCGCGGCGCGGGAGTCGCCGCGATCGGCGTGGCCGCCGCGTTCGCCACCCCGGTGTCCACCCCGTCCGCCGCCGCGGCTCCGGGGCCGCGGCGGGACGCACTGCCCACGACCGTGGCCGGAGTCCGTATCCCGGACACTCAACTGGCCCGGGAAACTGCGGCGTTCGCCCGCACGGTGTCCTCCGCGACACTCTTCAACCATGTCATGCGAACGTACCTCTTCAGCTCCCTGCTGTTCGACCGACAGGGCGTCCGTTACGACCGTGAACTCGCGTTCGTCGCCGCGGCCCTGCACGACCTCGGACTGGTCGCGGCGTACCGGACCCCGACGGAGCGCTTCGAGGTCGACGGCGCCGACGCCGCACAGCGCTTCCTCAAAGAACAGCGCGTGGCGGCCGAACGGGCCGAGGTCGTCTGGGATGCGATCGCCCTGCACACCAATGTCGGTATCGCGACGCGGAAGAGGCCGGAGATCGCCATGATTTCCATCGGCTCCGGAATGGACTTCGCCGGGAACGACATTCAGCGGATCCCGTCCGATCTCCTTGACGAAATACTCACCGCATTCCCCAGGGCCGGATTCAAACAGGACGCGGTCGACAACATACTGTCGCTGTGCCGCACCAAGCCCATGTCGGTACTGATGCACCCCTTCGCCGAGGTCGGCCGCCGCCACATCCCCGACTTCCCGGTGCCCACCGTGGAGGACCTGCTGCGCGCCGCCCCCTTCGACGAGTGACGACCCGCGTGCCCCTCATCCCCCCCCCGGACCGGACGGCGGCTCCGCCCGTTCGTCAGTCACTACTGGCCGGTGGCTGCCGGCCGGTCTCGCGGTCCAGAACCCGGCGGGCCGCTTCACTCTCCGCCGCCGGCGGTGACAATTCGTCGAGGGTGTCGAGTTCATCATCCGTCTCCAGCTCCCGCTCCCAGGCCGCCGCAAGGCGCTCCTGCTCCCGGCGCGGCCTGGCGCCGATGACCTCGCGCTCTTCCGGGCCGAGGGCTGCCAGGAATCGTCCGACCGGGTCCGTGCGCATACGGTGCTCCTTGCGGCAAAAGGGATGCCCCCCCTGCCCAGCATGGCCGAACGCCCCACCACCGGCCGCCCGACACCGCCGGGAAACACCCCGTTGGCCTCTTCACGGCCGGACACGCGGAGGACACATCGGCACCGTCGTGAGCCGGTGCCGGTGCCACGTCAGCGGCATACGGTGGTCGGCCGCATCCGGCGGTCAGCGGCGGCGCAGGCCGAGGGAGAACAGGGCCATCGCGCCCATCAGTGCGGGCAGGACGAGCATGGCGGCTCGCAGGTCCACGGCCTCGGCGAGGCCGCCGATGACGGGCGGCCCGGCCAGGAACCCGACGTAACCGATCGCCGAGACGGCGGCGATCGCCGGACCGGGGCGTTCCGGCCGGAGCCGGGCGGCGTGGCTGAAGACCACCGGGATCACCGCCGCCATGCCCAGCCCGAGCAGCGTGTAACCGGCGAAACCGGCACCGGTGGTGGGCACGGAGATCGAGACCACCGCCCCGGCCGCGGCGACGAGGGCGCAGCCGAGAGTGAAACGTACGGTGTCGGCACGGGCCCGGATCCGGTCGGCGCAGAGGCGCCCGGCGACCATCCCGGCAGAAAAGAGGGCGAACCCAAGGCCCGCCGCGCCGGGCGAGGCGTCGGTCACGTCATGGAGATAGACCGCGCCCCAGTCGTTCATGACGCCCTCTCCCATCAGGACGCAGAAGGCGACGAGTCCGGGGATCCACAGCCCGGCGCTCGGCAGGGCGAAGAGGGGACCGGCGTCCTCGACCTGCCCCGGCGGATCGGGGAGCAGGGCGGTCGCAGCGGTGGCAACGACCACGCAGAGGACGAGCGCGGTCATCGCGAAGTGCGGGCGCGTGCCGATGTCCGCGGAGGCCGCGAGGCTGCCGGCCACGGCGCCCGCGATCCCGCCGAGGCTGAACATGGCGTGGAATCCGCCCAGGATGTTGCGTCCATAAGCGCGTTCGACCAATACGCCCTGGGTGTTCATGGCGACATCGACGGCGGTGTTGCCGCAGGCGAACAGAGCGAGGGCCACGGTCAGCACCGGCAGGCCGGGTGCGAACGCGAGTCCGGCCAGCGCGGCCAGATAGACCGTCATGCCGGTGAACAGCACCGGTCGGCTGCCGTACCGGGCCACCAGACCGCCCACCAGCGGAAGGCCGAGGAACGCCCCGCTGCTCAGCCCCACCAGCGCCACCGCGAGCTGCCCTTCGGACAGTTCGAGCCCGCCCTGGATCGCGGGAACGCGCGCGGCCCACGTGGCGAAGGCGGCCCCGGTGACGAAGAACACGGCGCACACGGCCGCGCGCGCGGCGCGCGGGGGAGCGGGCACCGAGGAGGAAGAGCCGGACGCCCCCACCCCCGCCTCCGCCCGCGCGCCGGATCGTTCTGCCCCTGAGCCCGGTAACCCCGAGGTCCGCTCGTTCGCCGCGTCCGGCTTGTTTCCCATGGAGTCGTGCGTCCTTCTGCTCGGTCCGTCGATGCGGGGTGTTTCCCGGCAGTCTCCAACGCCGAGAAACACCCCGCTGCTGTCCCCCCGCGGCGCACCGCGAAACATTCAGGCCATGCGCCGGGCGAGCGAGATGAACGCGTCGCGTTCTGTCAGCGGCCAGTTCGGAATCCCCACGTACGGCCAGTTGTGATGTCACTCTTGGTTACGGCCCGGGCTCGACGTCTGACCCGATCGGTCACATGCGGATGAACGCGACCGGTTGTCGGGCCACGTCAGTGCCAGGCACAGGCGATCAGCTGTCCGCGGAGTGGGCGTCGGCAAGGGCCTCGCCGAGGAGCCGTCCGGCGAGTTCCACGCAGCGCATCCGGGCAGGAGAGAAGTCGTAAGGCATCTTGGTGATCGCTGCGGCGGCACTCATCTCTGTGCCCTCCTCCCCTTTCAGGCCGGCGTCGCAGATCTCGAAGATCTTCTCCTCGGCCGCGTCGAGACCAGCTGCCTCGATGGCCT